>JBDTVO010000043.1:0-14392 GCA_040007135.1 Devosia sp.
CGGCAGCGTGCCGTCCGCCGGCCAGTTCGCCGGCGCGCGGTCGGCACCATCGAGGACGAAATGGATCTGCGGGTTGGCCATCGCCAGCCGCCGCACCACGTCGCCCACCGCCGCCGCCTCTGCTCGCTCGGACTTGAGGAATTTCAGCCGCGCCGGAACATTCGCAAACAGCTCGCGAACCTCGACGATGGTGCCGCGGTTCATCGCCTGCGGCACGACGCTCGACTTGCGCGAGCGGTCGACCTCGATCCTGAGGCCGCTGGCCGCATCGGCGGTGCGCGTCGCCACGCTGAGATGCGCCACCGCACCGATCGAGGCGAGCGCCTCACCGCGAAATCCCAGCGTGCGGATATCGTCCAGCCCATCGTCGCTGAGCTTGCTGGTGGCGTGGCGCTCGACCGCCAGCGCGAGGTCGTCGCGGTCCATGCCGGCCCCGTCGTCCTCCACCCGGATCAAGGTCCGGCCGCCGCCCGCGGTGGTCACCGCAATCCGCGCCGCCCCGGCGTCGATGGCGTTCTCGACCAATTCCTTCACCACACTCGCAGGCCGCTCCACCACCTCGCCGGCGGCGATGCGGTTGATCAAATCCTCAGGGAGCTGGCGGATGGACAGGACGATTCTCCGGAGCCGTCGCGAAAAACTGGATGCCGGTTTTCCGCCACGAACGCGCGACCAATGCAGACTCGAAGTTTAGCGCCGCGCCGGAACCTGCTACCACCCGGAAATGGCTCTGTCCCCGATGGAACTCGCCCTCACGCTCGCCGAAGAAGCCGCGCTGGCCGGAGAAGCACCGGTTGGCGCCGTCATCGTCGAAAACGGCACCGTCCTCGCCGCCGAGCGCAACCGCATGCGCCAGCTCAACGACCCGACCGCGCATGCCGAGTTGCTGGCCATCCGGGCGGCGCTCGCCAAGCGCGGCACCGGCCGGCTTGATGGCTGCGACCTGTTCGTAACGCTCGAGCCCTGCGCCATGTGCGCCGGCGCGATGGCGCACGCCCGGGTGCGCCGGCTCACCTATGGCGCCGCCGATCTCAAGGGTGGTGCCGTCGACCACGGCGTCCGTCTGTTCGATAGCCCGAACACCCACCACCGGCCCGAGATCGTCAGCGGCATCGGCGAGAGGAAGGCCGCTGACCTGCTGCGAGTGTTCTTCGGCGGCCTGCGCAAATAGAGGCGCGGCGTCAGTCTCCCGCGCGCGTCGTCTCGCCGCTCTTTGTGATGAACTGCTCCACCTTGTGGGTGAGGTGGCGCTTGAAGTTGTCCTTCTCCTTGTCGGCGTATTCGAGGATCTCCTTGACCCGCCAGAACTCCATGGCGCCGAAGAAGCTAAGGTGCGGGCGCACATACACGTCGGGCGGATACGCCGCCATCATATGCGCCGTGAGCGAGTGCATCATGATCTGGGCCGAGCCGAACCACATGTCGAGCGCCCGAAAATCGGCGCGCCCCAGGGATTCGGTGGGATCGCCGTTGACGTCGATGGCAACGAGAATGTCGCTGTCGCTCGCCTGGTCCACCGGCAGCGGGTTGACCACGCCCCCATCCACCAGCACGTGGTTGGCAAACCGCACCGGCTTGAACAGCGATGGGATGGCGATCGAGCCGGCAATCGCCTGCCGTAGCGGGCCATGGTGGAACACAGCCTGGTGCCAGCTCTGGAAATCGGTCGCCACGACATAAAGCGGGATCTTCAGCTCGCCGAACTCAGTCGGGAACGGCTGCGGCAGGAATGCATCGACGACGCGGCTGGCGTCGAGCTGGATGTTGAAGCCGTTCTGCAGGATGCCGCCGAGATTGCGGATCTGCGCGCCCCACAATCTCGCAGCGATGATCCGGAGCGTGCCGAGCGTGCCCATGGCGTGCTCGCGCAGCTCCTTGCCGCTCATCCCGTTGGCCCAGCCGGCGCCGATCAGCGCACCGATCGAGGTTCCGGCGATGGTCGATGGCTTGAGCCCGAGTTCATCCATGGCCTCGATGAACGGGATGTGGGTGAGCCCGCGGGCCGAACCGCCGCCCAGCGCGACGCCGATGCGGGGACCGCTGTGGCTCGGTGCATAAGTCTCGGGAGGGGGCTCGGCGCCGCTGGTCAGGCGGTCAACGATCTCCTGTCCCCGCTGCAGGATGGGGATCGGATCGTCAGCGACTGAAGCATCATGAGCCATCTTGAGCATCTAGGCTGTGCCGCAGATGTTTATATCCCGTCTGCGCGTCCTGCGTTAGGCCGCTTCTTCGGTTTGGCTAACGATCCAGCAACGCGTTTCGTTCACGCCCGATGGCGCGCCAGCCGATGTCGTGGCGCGAAAAGCCGCCGCCCCAGCCGATTTCCCGAACCGCCGCGTCCGCCCGCTCCTTCGCCGCCGCCACCGAGGCGCCCAGCGCTGTGACGTTCAGTACCCGACCGCCGGCGCTGACCAGACCGCCGCCTTCTACCCGCGTGCCCGCGTGGAAGACCTTGAGTTCCGGCGTCTCGGCCGGCAAGGGGCCGATGTCGACGCCCCGCGAATAACTCCCCGGATAACCATTGGCCGCGACAACCACGGTGAGCGCCACCTCGTCGCGCCAGCGGGCAGTGGCCCCTGCGAGTTGCCCCATCGCCGTGGCATGGAGGAGCTCGAGCAGGTCGCTCTCGAGCCGCATCATCAAGACCTGCGTTTCGGGGTCGCCGAAGCGCGCATTGTATTCAATCAGTTTCGGCCCGGCGCCGGTCAGCATCAGCCCGGCATAGAGGACGCCCTGGTATGGCGTGCCCCGCGCCGCCATGCCGCGCACCGTCGGCTCGATGATCTCGCGCAGCGTCCGCTCGACCAGCGCTTCAGTCATCACCGGCGCGGGCGAGTAGGCCCCCATGCCTCCGGTGTTGGGCCCCATGTCGCCGTCGAAAGCGCGCTTGTGGTCCTGCGCCGTCGCCAGCGGCAGGATGGTCTCGCCATCGCAGAGGACAAAGAAGCTCGCCTCTTCGCCCTCGAGAAAATCCTCGATGACGACCGAAGCGCCGGCCGCTCCGAATGTGCCACCGAAGCAGTCGGCGATTGCGGCTTCCGCCTCGGCAACGCTCATCGCGACCGTCACGCCCTTGCCCAGCGCCAGGCCGTCCGCCTTGATGACAATCGGCGCGCCGCGCTCGCGCACGTAAGCGAGGGCCGGCGCCTCCGCCTCGAACCGCCGATAGGCCGCCGTCGGGATGCCCATCTCGTCGCAGAGCGCCTTGGTGAAGCTCTTGCTGCCCTCGAGCTGCGCCGCCGCCTTGCTCGGGGCAAAGCATGCGATCCCGGCGGTGCGGAGATCATCGCCGAGCCCAGCCACCACTGGTCCGTCCGGCCCGATCACCACAAAGTCGATGCCATTGGCCTGCGTCCAGTCGACCACCGCCGCATGGTCGGTTACGTCGAGCCCGACATTGTCGCCGACCTCGCTGGTGCCGCCGTTCCCCGGCGCAATGAACAGCGCCGTAAGCCGCGGCGACTGCCGCAGCTTCCACGCCAGCGCGTGCTCGCGCCCACCCGATCCGATCAGCAAAACCCTCATGGCGGCTGACTTGACCCACCACGAACGAAAGCGCAACAGGGGCTATGGACGCGTCGCCCACCAACGCCCGAGAATTCACGGTTTCCGAGCTTGCCCAGGCGGTGCGCCGGTCGGTCGAGGACGAGTTCGACCATGTTCGCGTCCGCGGCGAAATCTCCGGGTTCCGCGGCGTCCACTCCTCCGGTCACGCTTACTTCACCCTCAAGGACGCCGATGCGAGCATCGACGCGGTGGTGTGGAAAACCACGTGGCAGCGACTCCGCTTCAAGCCTGAGGAAGGCCTTGAGGTCATCGCCACCGGGCGCCTGACCACTTTTCCCAAATCTTCGAAGTACCAGATCGTCATCGATGCGCTCGAACCCGCCGGCGCCGGGGCGCTGATGGCGCTGCTCGAGGAGCGGCGGAAAAAGCTCGCCGCCGAGGGCCTGTTCGCCACCGAGCGCAAGAAGAAGCTCCCTTACCTGCCGCGCGTCATCGGCGTCGTCACCTCGCCCACCGGTGCGGTGATCCGCGACATTCTGCATCGGCTCGACGACCGTTTCCCATCGCACGTCATTGTCTGGCCGGTGCGCGTTCAGGGCGAGGGCGCGGCGCTCGAAATCGCCAACGCCGTCGCCGGCTTCAATGCGCTGCCGGAGGGCGGGCGCGTGCCGCGCCCCGATCTGCTGATCGTCGCGCGCGGCGGTGGCTCCATCGAGGACCTCTGGGCCTTCAACGAGGAAATCGTGGTCCGCGCGGTGGCGCAAAGCCGCATCCCCGTCATTTCCGGCGTCGGCCACGAGACCGACACGACCCTCGTCGATTTTGCCGCCGATCATCGCGCGCCCACGCCCAGTGCTGCGGCCGAGGCCGCCGTGCCGGTGCGGACCGAGCTCATCGCCTATGTCGAGGACCAGGGTCAGCGCACCCGTACCGTGATCCGCCGCCAGGCCACGAACTATCGCGACCGCCTGCGCGGCGCCGCCGGCGGATTGCCGCGTCCGCTCGACCTCTTGAACCTGGCCCGCCAGCGGCTGGACCTCGCGTCCGCCAACCTCGGCGCCTCGCTTCGTCATCTCGGACAGAACAAGCGCCTGCGCTTTGCCACCGCCGCCGCAAAGCTGTCGCCGCAGGCTTTGGTGACCGACCTGCGACACGCCCGCTCGCGGCTCGATCCGCTGGCGGCGCGCTTGGTTCCTGCCCAGCGCCGCGTCCTGGCGCAGCGCGCCGAGCGCTTTTCGGGTCTGTGGAAGCTGGTCGAATCGCTGAGCTACAAGGGTGTGCTGGCGCGCGGCTTTGCACTGGTCAACGACGCCGAAGGCAACCTCGTTCGCTCAAAGGCCGAGGTACGTTCGGGCGCGACGCTCGCCATCGAAGTCGCCGATGGCAGCTTCGGCGCCACCGTCGGCGGCGCACCGCCCGCCCGCAAGCGCCGGGCCCCCGCCACCGACGACCGGCAGGACAGCCTGTTCTAGCGCCCGCTGCGGTTTCGACCTATATCTTGGCCATGAACATCTACGACAAGAACTTCGCGCCGTCCGAGGCCGTGATCCGTTATCTCGATGGCGACTATGTCGTAGTGCGTCCGGGCAGCTTCGTGCGCTGCGCCATCACCGGCAAGCCCATCCCGGTGGACGAGTTGATGTACTGGAACGTCGACCGCCAGGAGCCCTACGCCGACGCCACCGTGGCGCTCGAAGCCTTCAGGCGCCACGGCCTTTCCGGCAAGTAAGTGCCGGCGCGAAAGCTCCTCTTCATTTCCAACGGCCACGGCGAGGACGCGATCGCGGCCGAGATCGTTCGCCGGCTTCCTGCTGAACTCGAGGCTGCTGCCTATCCGATGCTGGGCGACGGCAGCGCCTACACGGGCCTCTGCGATATCGTTGGCCCACGGGCGCGGCTGCCGAGCGAGGGCTGGCGCAATGTCCGCGGCTCGGTCGCCGCCGACATCCGCGGCGGCCGCATCGGCGCGGTGTGGGACGGCATGCGCTTCCTGCGCGACGCGCGCACCCGCTACGATCGTGCCGTGGTCGTCGGCGACATGTTCGGCGTCTATGCCGCGTGGCTCGCCGGGCACCGCGGCATTGCCTACCTCGACGTCTACAAGACCGGCTTTGGTGGTCCTTACCTGTGGTTCGACAAGCGTCTGCTCCGCGCCACTGCTAAAACGGTGTTCTGCCGCTCGCAGTCGCTCGCCGATGCGCTGGTGATTGCGGGCGTCGATGCCCGCTTCGCCGGCAACCTCATGCTCGACACCATTCCCCGCCGCAGCCTCCGGCTTGAGCGTAGCCGCCCGCTGGCGCTGACCATTCTGCCGGGCAGCCGCCGGCACGCGCTCGACAATTTCCGCCTGCAGGTCGAGGCCCTCGGCGCGCTCCCCGCGGCCTTGATGCCCGATCTCTTTCTCGCCGTGGCCTCCGCCATCGGCGCGCAACCGCTGGCCGAAGCCTCCGGTCTCGCGCTCGTTCCGGGCGCCGGCCTCGGCCGGCTGATCGGCCGAGGGCTCGACATCGCGCTGGTGCCCGGCGACGCCATGGGTGACGCGCTCGATCAGTCTGATCTCGTCCTGTCGCAGGCCGGCACGGCGACCGTGCAAGCCATCGGTCTCGGCCGCCCGGCGATCACCTTCCAGAACGCCGACGACCGGGCCTCACGCTTTGCCGATGAAAACCGGCTGTTCGGCGACGCCCGTCAGGTGGTTCGCGCCGACGCCACCGCCATCGCCGCAAAGCTCGCGGCGCTTCTCTCCGACCCCGCCGAGCGCGATCGCCTTGCCGACATCGGCCGCGTCCGCGTCGGCCCGCCCGGTGCGCTCGCCGCTATTATCGAGGAGTTACGCCAGTGACCACGCCGTCGGCGAGGTCGAACGCCTTTGCCAGCACGCGGTCGAGGCTTCTGCCGAGTTCTTCGGCGTAGTTGTCGTCGCTGATCGCCGGATCAGTCATGTAGAATGGCCCCTCGAGCGCGAGGCTCACCCGCGAGAACGGGAAGTTGAGTTGCATCTTGTCCCACACCCGCTCCAGCACCTTGCGCCGCGAACTCGAGGTGGCGATGGCGAACATCGGCCGCCCGGTGCGCCGTGCGATCGCGATCATGCCGCGGCTCACGTTCCGACCCGGCTCCGGCGGCACGTCGGCAGTGGCAAAGATTGACAGCCCCTTGTTGATCGCCCGCAGCATGCCGCGATAGGCCGACAGCCCGCCGGTTCCATCCTGCTGCCGGGTGCTGGCGCCGGAGCCGTCGATGGTTTCATAGCCGAGCGCCCGCGCCATCGCGCCCATCATCTGCCCATCCGGATGCCGCGAGATCATCAGCGCGGCCTGGCGCGATGGGATGACGAGATAGGCGAGGTTGGATTGGCCGTGCCACGAGGTGATGATCACCGGCACGTTGCCCCACAGGCGCTCGAAGAAATCGGGCGGATCGGCCACCACCCGCGAGGTCGAAAGAAGCAGCTTCAGGTAGGGCCCGATGACCCATCGGCCGAGCGCGTTCCGCACCGCGGGCCGGTCGATCCAGCGGCCTGCGTCCGGTTCGGGCGAGCTCACGCTCCCTCGTCCTCGGGGTCGAGCAGGCGGTGGAGATGGACCACGAAGTAGCGCATCTCGGCGTTGTCCACCGTCTGCTGCGCCTTCTGTTTCCACACCGCGTAGGCCGCCGCGTAGTTGGGATACACCCCGACCAGTTCGACCTTGCTCAGGTCCTTGAAGGTGACACCCTCGATGCCGTCGAGTTCGCCGCCGATCACCAGGTGCAGCAGCTGCTTGTTCAGCTCAGTCTTGGGAGCCTTCACGTCGTCGTCCGTTCGAGGTCGAGTTGCGCGTCGGGGCAGCCATAGACCTTGTTCAGCGCCGCCGTCAGCACGTCTCTTAGCGAGTCTTGCGCGAAGGCGGCAAGCGCGCCGTGGCGGACTTCCGGCTCATTGAAGCGCATGGCGCCCATGCACGCATCTTCGAACGCCACGCCGCACTCGCTGAGAATGACGCTCGCGCCCGCGATGTCCCAGTCCGACGCGCCGCGCCGCACCACCGTCGCATCGAGCTTGCCGGTCGCCACCTGTACCAGCCGGTAGGCGAGGGACGGGTAGGCGGGTCCCCGGATGTAGTCGATGCCCTGCGCCTGCAGCTCCTGGTGCACGGCACCCGGCGCCGGGATCAGCGGGGCGTGGCGATCGACGGGCGTGGTCCGCCGGATCGGCTGGTTGTTCATCAGCGCGCCGCCGCCGCGGCTCGCCTGGTACATCTCGTCGCGCGCCGGCGCATAAACCACGCCCGCCACCGGCACCCCCAGTTCGACCACCGCCAGTGAGATCGTCCAGCTGTCTTCGCCACGGATGAAGCCGCGTGTGCCGTCGATCGGATCGACCACGAACACCCGGGCGCGGCTCAGTCGCTGCGGGTTGTCCGCACTCTCCTCGCTGAGCCAGCCATAGTCCGGCCGCGCCGTCGTAAGCGCGGAATACAGGAACTTGTCGATGACGATGTCCGCCTCGCTGACTGGAGAGGCGTTCTCCTTGGTCCAGGTCTTGAGGTCGCGGCGGAAATAGTTGGACGCGATGATGCCCGCGGTCACCGCTGCCGTGCGCAGCAGTTCGAGGTCGTCGGCATAGCTGGTGGGGGTCTGGGGCATCGGCACTGGCGCTGTCACCGGGCTTCTAGGCGTATTTGTGGTCACGGGCAAATGCCGCCCTCGCGCTGGCCGTGATTAATGCAGCGTTACACCGGGTGACACCCCGTAAACCCTCGCCAAAAGTACCTAAACTTAACCCAGTTTCTTAAGCGCGGAAGAAAGCCGGGCGGCTAGATTGGCGCCATAAACAGGGGGCGCAAAAAGCTCTCGGAGTTGACAGGAAGGCGTCTACAAATGGGTGAGAGCGTAAGGATCGAAGGGTCGGGTGTGATCCTCATGTTCAATGCGCGCAACGTGGCGGCTGAGCCGTCCGTGGCGCGGGCCTTCGGGCCGGCCAACGACAATGGCCCGCGCAATCCGGTCAAGACCGTGACCGTGCGCCGCCAGCTCGAGAAGTCGGGCGTCGCGGTCAAGATCAAGGTGCCGGTCACCGAATTCGTCGGTGTCGCGGTATCCACGCAGATTTCCGAGGACGGTGTCCTCAGCAGCGCCATCGAGCTCGTTCATGGCGATCCCGACCTGAACTATCGCGTGTTCGAGGAAGAGGGCAACGGCAGCGTCGTCGCCGAGTGGCAGAACTGGGGCAAGAAGCTCCGCCTGCCGCTCTACATCAAGGCCGGCGACGGCTCGCTTCTGCCCTACAGCCAGCAGGTTTCGGGCGTCGCCCTCGGCAGCGCCGTCGAGCGTCGCAAGCTGGCGCACGAAAGCGACCGCCGGCCGCGTTTCCTCAATCGCCGCGCGCCGGGCGAAACCTCGGCCAACTGATCTGCAACCATTCGGCGACCACCTCCGTTATTGAGCTTGCCGGGCGGTTGTCTGCACCACATCAAGCCCGGTTGCCCCGATAGCGACCTCCAAGCGCTGTATCGGCCCGTCAGTCCCCCACTGGCGGGCCGATTGCGTTTGGGCCTCAGTGGTTTAGGGCCGACATCCCGGCGGCGATGTAACGATCGCCCGCCGCTGCACCGACTGGCGCGGCCCGGTCGAGGGCCGTGAGGTCGTCGGCGGTGAGCTCGACATCGGCGGCGGCGGCGTTTTCCTCGAGATACTTCACCCGCCGGGTGCCCGGGATCGGCGTTGTGCCTTGGGCCATCGTCCACGCGAGGGCGATCTGGCCCGGCGTCACGCCCTTGCTGGTCGCAACGGCCGTGATCCGGTCGACGATGGCCTGGTTCTGCGCGATGTTCTCGTCAGCCAGCCGCGGATACATGGTCCTGCGGAAATCGTCCGCCTTCAGGTCGCTCGTCTGCAGCCGGCCGGTAAGGAAGCCGCGCCCGAGCGGCGAATAGCTGACGAAGCCGATGCCGAGTTCGTTGACCGTCTTCAGCACATCGTTGCTTTCCGGCGAACGCTCGAACAGCGAATATTCAGTCTGCACGGCCGTCAGCGGATGTACCGCGTGCGCCTTGCGGATCGTCGTCGCCGAGGCCTCGGACACGCCGATGTAGCGAACCTTGCCGGCCTGGACCAACTCTTTCAACGCCCCGATCGACTCCTCGATCTGCACTTTCGGGTCGATGCGATGCAGGTAGTAGAGATCGATATAGTCGGTCTCGAGGTGCCGCAGCGAGCGGTCGATCGCCTTCTTGATGTAGGCCGGCGTGCCGTTCACCTGGCCGCGCTGACCGTCATCGCTGACTTCCGAGCCGACCTTGGTCGCAATCAGTACCGTGTCGCGTTTGCCCTTGAAGGCCTTGGCCAGCAAGATCTCGTTCTTGAACGGCCCATAGATTTCGGCCGTGTCGAAGAACGTGATGCCCAACTCGGTGGCGCGCGCCAGCGTCGCCAGATTTTCGGCTTCGTCGCTCGGCCCGTAGAAGGCGCTCATCCCCATGCAGCCGAGGCCTTCGGCGCTGACGACGAGGCCCTGGCTGCCCAGTTTGACCTGTTTCATTCGGTGCTCTCCAGATGCGCGCCGGGCAGGGCCGGCGCTAGAAATACAAGTCCAGCAGCAGGGCGCAGGTCAGCGCCAGGCCGACCCAGTGGTTGGCCTTGAACCGGGCCAGGGCATTTGCCGGCGCGCCGCGCTCCAGCGTCACCACCTGCCAGGCTAGCAGTCCCGCGGGCACGATCAGCAGCGCCAGGAACAGCTTGCCTGCTCCCGCCATCGCCGCCGCCGCGAGCCAGCAAACGACCGCGCCGGCGTAAAACAGCGTCACCACCGAAACCAGCCTGTCGCCGAACAGCCGGGCGGTGGATTTGACCCCGACCATCGCATCGTCCTCGATGTCCTGCAGCGCATAGATCGTGTCGTAGCCGATGACCCACAGGATGCAGCCGAGATACATCACCAGCGCCGGCGGATCGACGCTCGGGATCTGTGAGGTCCAGCCCACCAGCGCCCCCCACGAAAACGCGAGCCCCAGGAACAGTTGCGGCCACCAGGTCACACGCTTCATGAACGGATAGATCGCCACCAGCAGCAGCGACAGCACCCCGAGCGAGACCGTGAGGCCGTTGAAGGTGATGAGGATCACGAAGCCAACGGCGAGCTGCGCGAGGAGAAACAGCGCCGCCTCGCGCCGCGTCACCTGCCCGGAGGGGATCGGCCGCGAGCGCGTCCGCTCGACCTGCGCATCAAGCTCGGCATCGACGATATCGTTGAGCGTGCAGCCAGCGCCGCGCATAGCGATGGCGCCGACGAACATCAGCACCAGCGCCAGCCAGTTGAACCCGTGCGCCGGCGCCGCGATCGCAGCCAACGCCAGCCCGTAGGCACACGGCCAGAACAGCAGCCAGAAGCCGATGGGGCGGTCCCAGCGCGCCAGTCGCGCAAACGGCTTCAGCCCATCGGGTGCGTAGCGGTCGACCCAGTTGCCGCGGGCGGCATCGGCGACGGACCCATCGGGCGCGGGACTTGGCATGGCACGGTGTCCTGTGCGGTCTTAGGCGTTTCGAGGGAAAGCGGCGACAGTTTTCCGCTTCGGGAACGCGTGCTTTACTGGCTCGACTTATCCCGCCCCCACCGGTCCAACGCAATATGCCCCGCGAGTACAAGTCCTTTCCACGCGTCTTCGTTGACGCCCCGCTTGCCGCCGGCGGGCAGGTGGTGCTGGGCGAGGGCGCGGCGAACCACCTCCTCAACGTCCTCCGCCTCGGCGAAGGGGACGCGGCGATCCTCTTCAATGGACGCGACGGCGCCTGGCTGGCGAAGGTCGCGGGTGCCCGTAAGAAGACCGCCACGCTCGAGGTCGCGGTGCAGACGGCGCACCAGACCCCGCCCTCCGACCTCTGGTTCGGCTTTGCTCCGCTCAAGGTCGGGCGGCTCGACTATGTGGTGCAGAAGGCAACCGAGATGGGGGCAGGGGTCATCCAGCCGGTCATCACCGAATACACGCAGACCCGCCGCCTGCGCTTCGACAAGCTCGAGGCATGGGCGCTCGACGCCGCACAGCAATGCGAGGTGCTGGCCCTGCCGCGCCTCGCCGCCGAGATCGAGCTTCGCCCGCTGCTCGACTCCTGGCGCAGCACCCAGGGGCTGCGCCGCCTCATCGTCGCCGACGAGGCCTCTGCGTCCGCGTCTCCGGTCGTTGCGATCGGCGGGCTGGCGGGCCTGCCGGTGGGCATTCTCGTCGGCCCGGAAGGTGGATTCTCCGACGCCGAGCGCAAGCTGCTCCTCGCTCAGGACTTCGTCGTTCCGATCAGTCTCGGACCGCGAATCCTCAGGGCCGACACCGCCGCCGTCGCGGCCTTGGCGGTGGTGCAGTCAATCATCGGCGATTGGCGATAAAAGCGTTGCTTTGTGCCATTCGCTGACTATTGTCCCGGCCAAGCCGGCCCCAGACCGGTAGCGAAGTGGGCTCAGGAGGATAGGTCTCCGCTCGAGCCCGCCATACGGTGTATTCGGGAGTTCTCATGGCCGGCTCTGAGCAATCGCCGCCGCTCACCACGCGCGCGCAGATGATCGAGGCCATGTCGTCCGGCGCCAAGCCGCGAGCGGATTGGCGCGTCGGCACCGAGCACGAAAAGCACGTCTACCGGAAGCACCCGCTGGCCACCGTCCCCTATGAGGGTGCCGACGGCATTCGCGCCCTGCTCGAAGGTATCAAGGCCCGCACCGGCTGGGAGTATTTCTACGACCGCGACAACCCGATCGGCCTCCGCAACCTCACCCCGGTCGGCGGCATCTCGCTCGAACCGGGTGGCCAGTTCGAGCTGTCGGGCGCGCCGCACGCCGATATCCACGCCGCCGCGGCCGAACTCGACGCGCACCTCGCCGACTGCCGTGCCGTTGGCGGACCGCTCAACATCCACTTCCTCGGCCTCGGCGTGACCCCGCTGTGGGCCGTGAACGACCTCCGGCGCATGCCGAAATCGCGCTACGGCATCATGACGCCCTACATGGACAAGGTCGGCTCGCTCGGCACCTCGATGATGTACCGTTCCGCCACCATCCAGGCCAATCTCGACTTCGGTGACGAGGCCGACATGGTCAAGAAGATGCGGGTGAGCCTCGCGCTGCAGCCCATCGTCAGCGCATTGTTCGCCAATTCGCCCTTCATCGACGGCAAGCCCTCGGGCTACCTCAGCTTCCGCTCGCACATCTGGCTCAACACCGATCCGGCCCGCACCGGCATGCTGCCCTTCGTCTTCGACGACGGCTTTGGCTTCGACCGCTACGCCGAATACGCCCTCGACGTGCCGATGTATTTCGTCATCCGCAACAAGCAGTACGTCAACGTCGCAGGGGAGAGCTTCCGCGCCTTCATGCGCGGCGAGCTGCCCCAACTTCTTGGGGAGAAGCCGACCGTCAAGGATTGGGAAGACCACCTCTCGACCCTCTTCCCCGAAGTGCGGCTGAAGCAGTTCCTCGAAATGCGCGGCGCCGACATGGGCGACCGCGACCACATCCTCGCCCTGCCGGCGCTGTGGGTGGGCCTGCTCTATGATGCAGGCGCGCTCGACGATGCCTGGCAGTTGGTCAAGGACTGGACCAACGACGAGCGCCAGGCGCTGCGCGACGCTGTCGCCAGAACGGCGATCCACACGCCGTTCCGCCAAGGCAAAGTGTCCGACATCGCAGCCGAGATCGTCGCGCTTGCCAGGCGCGGCCTCAAGGGCAGGGGCCTCGGCGAAGAGTCCTACCTCGCCCCGCTTGAGGAGACGCTGTCGCTCGACAAGACTCCAGCCGAGCGCTGGCTCGACAAATACCATGGCGAGTGGGCCGGCGATGTCGCCCACATTTTCGACGAGGCCGAGATTTAGTCGCAGGCTAGTCCGCATACGCCATGCATTCATTGTTGCCTGCCGGTCGCGGCATGGTATCGTTGAACAATGCTATGGGGGCGGGGATGGCATCTTTATTTACTGACAGTCCTGTTCTGGGATGGCTATTGATCGCGTATTGCATTGTTTGTGGAATAGTCTGTCTGAAGACCGTCCGAATCCCGCTGATGAATTGGTATCAGTCGCAATCATTCCTCATAGGCGGGAGTGGGCCGGTGGACATCTTGCTGAAGCAAGTCGCTGGGCGGCTGGGGTTCGAGTTTTTCATATTTGTTTTGGCCTGCGCCGTAGGTGCAGTGGGAGGTTGGATCTACGTCCTCATACGGGCCAGAGGGCCCGCGAAGGACGGGACGAAGTCGAACGTGGTTTCGCTAAAGTCCGGTCGACGACGTTAGCCTGCTGCCCAACCAGGGCGTTCGCACCCGTGGTCGCCGTTTCGTTCCACCGTCTGCGCGCTACTTCGTCTGCGCCATCAGCGTCCGCGTCCCCAGCCACGCCCCGATCGCCACCAGCGCGATCGCCAGAAGCAGCCCGATCCAGACGATCGGATTGCCAAAATCGCCGAGGAACACCGCCCGCAGCGCCTCGACGATGTGCTTGAACGGGTTGAAGTCCGAGGCGATCTGCAGCCAGCGCGGCGCGATGCTCATCGGCAGGAGGATGCCCGACAGCAGGAGGATCGGCAGCGCCAATGTGTTGACCATCGGCGCCAGCGCGTCCTCGCTCTTGGTGGCGATGCCGATGGCGTTGGAGATGAACGAGAACGCCGCGCCGAGCAGCGCCACCAGCACCAGCCCGATCAGCAGCGCGCCGACCGGCACCCGCAGCCCGAGAAAGAAGGCGCAGCCCACCAGCACGATCCCCTGCACCACGATCACCACCACGTCGCGCAGGGTCCGTCCGGTGATGATGGCGTTGCGCGAGGCCGGCGTCACCAGCTGCCGCTCGATCACGCCCGAGCGCCATTCGGCGATGATGCCGAAGCCGACGAACAACCCGCCGAAGATGCCGAGCTGCACCAGCAGCCCCGGCA
>JBDTVO010000044.1:0-14245 GCA_040007135.1 Devosia sp.
CGCGCCGGGCGGAGATGTCGGCGGCGGGCAGCGCCGGCTCGCACATCCCCGACGGCACGCCACCGGCGCCCACGCCATTGCCGCCGGTCGAGCCGATGGCGATCCCGCCGGAGCAGGAAGGTCCGCCGACGCCGCGCTCGCCAACTGACGAAGAGCTTGCGAGGACGCAGCAGACCGAGTCTCTGCCCGCGCCGAACAAGACACAGCCGATCGAAGACGCGCCCCAGCGTCCGACCGGCGAGGAGACGCCTGCCGGCCCGACCAAGCCCGCGCCGCTCGATCTGGCGGGGGCGCAGAAAGATTACGACGCGGCGCTGGACGCATTCCGCAACGATCCCAGCGCTGCCAACAAGGCGGCGCTGACCGAAGCGCTGCACGGCCTCGACCGGGCGGAAGCTGCCAATCCGCGGCCGCAGACTCCGCCGCCTGTGGCGCCCAGTGCCGAACTCAGCCGCGCCCAGCAGGCCTACGACGAGGCGCTGACCGCCTACCGACAGGATCGGAGCCCCGACAACGCTGCGGCTCTGGACAAGGCGCTCGGCGACTACAACCGGGCGGTGAGCCAATCGAAGACCGGCTCGCCCGAGCCGGTGCAATCCGAAGGCCCGCCGACGCCCCGTCCGCAGGCGGAGCCGGAACCGGCGTCCCCGAAACAGACGCAGCCGATGGAGGGGGCCCCGCAGCGGTCCGGTCCGGAGGCGATCCGCGCGGCCCGCGACGAGTTCACGGCGGCGCAGCAGCGCGCCGCGGAGGCGGAGGCGGCGGTGGCCAAGAATCCAACGCCGGAGGCGATCGCCAATCGCGACAAGGCACAACAGGCTTCGGCCGACGCGGCGCGGGCCGAGCGCGACGCCTGGGCGGCCGCGACACCGGAGCAGCGAGCGGAGGCCTATAAGCCGTTCGAGGACACGCGCATTGCGGCACAGCAAGCCTCCGACGACGCAGAGCGTGCCTACGATCTCGAAAAGTCGCCGGAAAAACTCGAGGCTTATCGGCAGGCCGACGCGGCGCTGGTCGAGGCCCGCCGGGCCGAGCTCGCGGCACAGTTGCGCTCGGGCATCGACAAGCGCGGCAGCAACGGCGCGGCAGCGCCTCCGGTACCCGCCGAGCCGGCAACACCGGCACCGGAGCAGGAGGGCCCGCCGACGCCCCGTCCACAGGAAGAGCCGCAAGGTGCAGCCCTCGCGGCGAGCCCCAACGCGCAGAGCGTGGTCATCAACAAGGCGCCGCCGCTGGAGCAGCCTGCCGGTCCGCAGGAGGTCAAGCCGATCGCGCCGCTCAACAAGACGCAGCCGATGGACGATGCGCCAGCCTTGCCGCCGCAAACCCCAGCGCAAAGGGCTGACGCCATCCGGGCCTACACCGACGCCGCTGTGGTGGCGCACAATTCTGAGGTCGCCGCAGCGAACGCCGTTCTTGCCAATGACACGCCGGCGACACGCGCCGCCTACGACAAGGCGGTGACCGCCGCCGATCGCGCCCGAGTTGCCGAGGCGGGTCAGTGGTACAAGGTTGGCGGCGCCGGCTTCCCGCCGTCGCGCGCGCCGGGCACGCTCGAGCCGCTGCCGACCGGCTTGCGGGAGCGCCTCGGGGCTGGCGGCGACGCTGTCGTGCCCGCGGCCGATGCCAACCTTGCGGGAGGCACCAACAGCACACTGGCGATCGGGCTCGGCTCGCTCGCCGGCACCATCGCGCAGGGGCCGTGACGGAGGCGGCTCTGCTCTAGCTCTTGCTGGGCGGCGACCCGGTGCCGCCCTGCGCCTTGCGCAGTTCGGCGGCAAGCCGCGGATCGGTATTGGGATCGTCGGCCATGCGCCGCAACGTCTCGCCGAGTTCGCTCGGTGCCTGCCCGGGCTGGTCGGCACCGAGCCCGCCGACGAGGCCGATCAGGCCGCCGCCAACCCCGCCCTCTTGCATGCCTCGCCGGGCGCCGCTGGCCGCTTCGGCGATCGAGGCGCGGTTGCGGAGCCAGAAGGCGAGCGGCTCACCGATAAACGGGATCAGCGAGATCAACGTGTAGCGACGGGCCATTGGCGGATCCTCCCTGCGGGGGACGCTAGCACCGCTTTCGCGACGTTGTCTGCGGGTGCTGCTTGGCCTGCCAAGCCGCCCTGTCCAAAGGTCGCGTAGGCGCAGGCGGCGATTTCTGCGACATTGGCGCGATGGAAGGAGAGTCCGAGGCCAGGGTCGAAACGATGCCAGCACTGCTGGGCGATATTCTCGCGCCGCTGCCGGTGGGGGTGCTGGCGTTCGACAGCGCGCTGCGGCTGACGGCGGTCAACCCGGCGGCGCTGCGCCTCCTCGATCTGCCGACGCGTCTGGGAACGCCCGGCACACTTCTCGCCGACATCACGCTGTTCGCGGCGCTGCGCGGCGATTTCGGCGCCGGCGATCCGCACCGGCTCGCGGCCGCATGGCTCGCGGAGCTGACGGCGGCGTCCGGCTCCTCGCGGCAGCATGTGATGGCATCGGGCGGCCGGTTGTCGATCGTTTCGACGTCCGTTCCAGGTGGCGGGGTGGTGGTCTCGTGCGCCGATATCAGCCCGGGGTTCGAGGCGGAGCGCGGCGACGCCAACGCCAAGCTCGAAGCCCGCGTCGAGGAACGGACTGCGGCACTGCGCGAGGCCAATGCCGAGCTGGAGGGGGCGCGCCGCCGGGCCGATGCGGCCAACCGCGACAAGACGCGGTTCCTCGCCGCAGCCAGCCACGATTTGCTGCAGCCGCTCAATGCCGCCCGTCTCTATACGGCGACGCTGGTCGAGCGGGCGGCGGGGACCGGCCTTGCCGAGCTCGCCGGCGCCATCGAGGCGTCGCTCAATGCGGTCGAGGACATCATGTCGGCCCTGCTCGACCTGAGCCGCATCGATTCGGGGGCGCTGACGCCCGAGCCGCGGCCGTTCCGGCTCGGCGAGCTGATCGGCAAGGTGGCAGTCGAGTTCGGTCCGATGGCGGCAGAGCGGTCGATCACGCTGAGGCTGGTCGACTGCTCGGCGGTGGTCGTGTCCGACCGCACGCTGGTCGGCCGGATCGTCCAGAACCTTGTCTCCAACGCCATCAAGTACACCCACCCCGGCGGCCGTGTGCTGGTCGGCTGCCGGCGGCGCGGGGCGCGCGTCCGGCTCGACGTGGTCGATACCGGTATCGGCTTTCACCCCGACCAGCAGAAGCTGCTGTTCGCCGAGTTCGCGCGGCTGGAGCCGGCGGTGCGCATGGCGCACGGGCTGGGCCTCGGGCTGTCGATCGTCGAGCGGCTGGTGGCGGCGCTCGGCCTCGGCCTCGAAATGGCGAGCGTCGAGGAGCGCGGCTCGCGCTTTTCGATCAGCCTGCCGGTGGGCAAGCTGGCGGCAAGCGCGACGCCGGCGCCGGCTCGCGCCGACCGGCCTGCGGACTTTGCTGGCCTGCGGGTGCTGTGCATCGACAATGAGCGCGAGGTGCTCGATGCGATGGATGGGCTGCTCGCCGGCTGGGGCTGCGATGTGCGCACCGCCCGCTCGCTGCGCGATATCGATCGCGACGGGGTGCTGGTGGGCTGGCTGCCCGACCTGGTGCTGATGGACTATCACCTCGAGCAGGCCTCGGGTCTCGATGCGGTCGAGTGGCTGCGGCAGAACCTGGGCGGCCACCTGCCGGCGGCGCTGGTCACCGCCGATCGCACCGCGGCGGTGCGCGACTTGGCAGCAGCGCGCGGCATCGCGCTCATCACCAAGCCGGTGAAGCCCGCGGCGCTGCGGGCGACGATCAGCGCACTCGCGGCGCAGCGGCAGGGGCAGCCGGTCTAGCCCGTCTGTCCGGGGATTCCCTCAAGGCCGTCGCGGCGAATGCGGGACGCAGCGATCACTGCCTGGGTGCGGCTGTCGACATCGAGCTTCTGCAGGATCGAAGAGACGTGCGCCTTGACGGTCGCCTCGGCGATCGAGAGCTGGTGCGCAATCTGCTTGTTCATCAGCCCGTCGCCCAGCATCAGCAGTACCCGCACCTGCTGCGGGGTGAGGCTCGCCAGCCGCCGCATCAGGGCACTGTCGGCGGGATCGTCGGTGATGCCGCTGTCGGCTGGGGCATGGATGCCGCCAGCGAGCACGGTGGCGACGGCCGCCCGGATCTCGGCCGGCCCGGCGGACTTGACCAGGTAGCCCGAGGCGCCGAGCGCCAGCGCCTGGCGGATGACGCGCGGCTCGGTGACGCCGGACACCACCATCACCGGCAGCTCGGGATGTTCGGCGCGGAGCAGCAGCAGAGACGACAGCCCGTCCGACCCCGGCATGTTGAGGTCGAGCAGCACCAGGTCCCAGTCGGGGTCGGCGGCGAGCCGGGGCCGCAGGTCGGCGAGGTCGGCAACCTCCCCGACACTGAGCGCGCCGAGGCCGACCAGCGTCTGGCCCAGCGCGGCGCGAAACAGCGGGTGGTCGTCGACAATGAGGATGCGGTGGTCCATGGCCGTGCACTCTATCGCGCCACCCCGGCGGGCACCAATCCCGAGGCGTCGGTCGCGGTCTAGACACTAAGTCTTAGGCGCGGGAATGTGGCGTGGGGCATGCTATCTGCGGGCAGGACTGGCGGAGACGACGATCGATGGGGCTCATCTCACTGCGGCAACTGCTCGATGATGCGGGGGAGCGCGGCTACGGCATGCCGGCCTTCAACATCACCAATCTCGAGACGCTGCAGGGGGTGATGCAGGCGGCCGAGGCAACGCGCAGTCCGGTGATCGTGCAGGCGAGCCAGAGCGCCCGCAAATATGCCGACGACATCCTGCTCCGGCACATGCTGCTGGGGGCGCTGGAGCGCTGGCCGTCGATCCCGATCTGCATCCACCTCGATCACGGCTCGAGCCTCAAGATCTGCACGGCGGCGATGGACCTGGGGTTCTCGTCCGTGATGATGGATGGCTCGCTCGAGGAGGACCAGAAGACGCCCTCGAGCTTTGACTACAATGCCGAGGTGACGGCGGCGACGGTCAGGGTGGCGCATGCGCGGGGCGTCTCGGTCGAGGGCGAGATCGGTGTCCTCGGCTCGCTCGAGACAGGGGCCGGCGAGAAGGAAGACGGTCACGGCTTCGAGGGGACGCTCGATAAGTCGGCGCTGCTCACCGATCCCGACCTCGCGGTGCGCTTCGTCGCCCTCACCGGGGTCGATGCGCTCGCGGTTGCTGTCGGGACCTCGCATGGCGCCTACAAATTCTCGCGGCGGCCGACCGGCGACATCCTCGCCATGGATTTGATCGAGGCGATCCACGCCAGGCTGCCCAATACACATCTGGTGATGCACGGCGCCTCGACCATTCCCGAGGAGATGCAGCAGCTCATCAACGACAATGGCGGCAACATCGCCAAGACTTTTGGCGTGCCGCTGGAAGAGGTCGAGCGCGGCATCCGCTCGGGAGTGCGCAAGATCAATATCGACACCGACCTCAGGATGGCGCTGACGGGCTCGAACCGCGCCTACCTGAACGCGCACCCCGACTCCTTCGACATCAGGGCGATGAACAAGCCGGGCGTCGCCCGCATCAAGGCGCTCTGCATCGAGCGGTTCGAGCGTTTTGGTCCGGCCGGCCGCGCCGATCACATCGTGCCGGTGCCGCTCGAGGATATGCGGCAGCGCTACGGGGTCTAGGCGGTTTCGAGCTGGCGGTGTTCGGCCGGCGCGAAGCGCCGGTAGTTGGCTTCGAACAGCGCCTTGAGCTCACGCGCAGCGCTGTCGTAGGCGGCGCCGTCGCTCCAGTTGGCGCGCGGATCGAGCAGCCGCGCATCGAGGCCCGGCACGGCCTCTGGCACCGCAAGCCCGAACACCCGGTCGCGGTTGACCGGGACGTCGTCGAGCTCGCCCCCGAGCACCGCCGCCAGCAGCCGGCGGGTCGAGGCAATGTCGATGCGCCTGCCGATGCCGGCGGAGCCGCCGATCCAGCCGGTGTTGACCAGCCAGGTGCGGGCGCCGCTCGACGCCAGCTTTTGCGCCAGCAGTCCGGCATAGACTTCCGGTCGGTGCGACAAGAACGGCGCTCCAAAGCAGGCCGAAAAGGTCGCCGTCGGCACGGTGATGCCGCGCTCGGTGCCGGCAATCTTGGCGGTGTAGCCGGAGAGGAAATGGTAGGCGGCTTCCTCGGGCGACAACCTTGCCAGCGGCGGCAACACGCCGAAGGCGTCGGCGGTGAGGAACACCACGGTCTCAGGCGTGCCGCCGCGACTGCCTTCGAGGACGCCGTCGATCGACGACAGCGGATAGGCGGCGCGGGTGTTTTCGGTGAGGCCCAGATCGGCATAGTCCGGCAGTCCGGTCGCCGGGTCGACGACGACGTTCTCGAGCACCGTGCCGAAGTGCCGTGCGGCGGCAAAGATCTGCGGCTCGGCGGCAGGGCTCAGGTGCGCGGTCTTGGCGTAGCAGCCGCCCTCGATATTGGCGATGCCGCCATCGCTCCACAAATGCTCGTCGTCGCCGACCAGCGGCCGGGCCGGATCGGACGAGAGCGTCGTCTTACCGGTTCCCGACAGGCCGAAGAACAGCGCGGTGTCGCCCGCCGCGCCGACATTGGCCGAGCAGTGCATCGACAGGATGCCGTTGAGCGGTGCATGGAAGTTGAACAGCGAGAACACCGACTTCTTGATCTCGCCGGCATAGGCGGTGCCGGCGATCAGAACGATGTTCCGGTTCATATCGAGAGCGATCACCGTGCCGGTGCGGGTGCCGTGACGCGAGGGATCGGCGGTAAAGCCGGGGAGATGGAGGATGGTTGCCTGCAGCGGCGCGTCCGCGGCCCGGTCGCGGATGAGGAGATTGCGGATGAACAGGGCGTGCCAGGCGGTTTCGGTCACCACAGTGACGCCCATGCGGAAGGCGGGGTCGGCGCCGGCGGCAAGCCGCTCGACGCGCAACTGGCGGCCTGCGGCATAGGCGAGCGCATCCTCGAGCAGGCGGTCGAACTGCTCCGGCGCCAGTGCGCCCACCGTCTCCCACCAGACGTGGCCGGCCGTCAGCCCGTCGCGGACGATGAACTTGTCCTTGGCCGAGCGGCCAGTGAAGGCGCCGGTGGTCACCGCGAGGGCGCCGGTTGCCGTCAGCCGGCCCTCGCCGGCGGCGAGCGCCGCGGCCACCAGGTCGCCGGTGGCTTCGCCCTCGGTCAGCCGGGCGCTGGCGGCAAGCCGCGCCTGCAGGTCCGCTCCTGATTGCAGCATTGGTGCTCTCCGTGCTGCCGGCGAAGAAAGGCCAAAGCCGGTGCCGCGACCAGCGCCCAATCCGGCCTAAGCCGAAAGGCGTAACGGCTCAGTTGGCCGGGCAGTCGGTGGTGAGGTCGAACTCGTGGTGCGGGTCGAGCGCCGCGTCGTCCATGGCGCCGATCAGGTCGGCAAGGCATCTGATGCCGGCCGCGTCGGCGGCAAAGCGCAGGTCGAGCGGGGCGGGCGGGGTGTCGCCGTCATTGCCGGTCGGCAGGCTGCCGCGGGTGGCGCAATCGTTGAGATCGACGATCAGCATCGATTTGCCGGTGTCGGCCAGCGCCTTCAGTTCGGCGGGTGCGCGGTTGGCAAAGCAGGCCGCGAGGTGGCCGTCGAGCCGCACCGTGGCGTTGCAGGCGGCACACAGCGCCAAGGCCGGCGCCACGGCGGCGACACTGGCGAGCAGCGCCAGCAGGCAGATCCGGATCAGGCGCGTCGCGTGCATCGTGCGGGGTCCCCGGTGCCGAAAAGCGCATGCCTGCCGGGCAATTTCAAGACGAAGGCATGGCCGCAGGTGTTAGCGCGATCAATCGTTGGACTTCCGGCTGAATGCGCTATCTCACCCGCACGCATGCTCGGACAGCTCCGTATTCCGTTCGGCGTGGCCTGTGCTATGGTCCATGCGCACCTGGGAGGGGGCTCTTGGTTTTCAGTTGGTCGACGAACGGCGCGAGCCGGGCGATTCGGGTGGACGACGTCGCCCGGGTCGCCGGGGTGTCGGCCATTACCGTGTCGCGGGCGCTGCGCACGCCGGAAAAGGTGCGACCGCTGACGCTCGAGCGGGTGCTCGCGGCGGTCAAGGCGACCAGCTACCAGGTCAATCCCATCGCTTCGAGCCTCAGATCGGGGCGGTCGAGCTTCGTGTCGGTGTTCGTCTCGAGCCTCCGCAACGAGCACTTCGCCAATGCCGTGCAGGGAGCGCTCGATGCGTTCGAGGGAAGCCGCTTCCGGCTGCTGTTCGAGCACACCGGCAGCGGCGAGGAGTTGGCGGTCGAACGCGTCCAGGCGCTGCAGCCGCTCCGGCCGGCCGCCATCATGGTGACCGGCGCCGTCGGCAGTGTCGCGACACGCGACCTGCTGCGCGGGCTGGGCGTGCCGGTGATGGAGCTGTGGGCCGAATCGGCCGACCCGGTCGACATGCTGGCCAACGCTCCGGCGCATGAAGGCGGAAGGCTGGTGGGCCGGCATCTGGCCGGGCTCGGTCGCCGCAGCGTCGCCTATGTCGGCAGCACCGGGCCGCGGGCGCAGTCGCGGCTCAAGGGTCTCGCCGACGGACTGGCTGAATCCGGAGTGCAGCCGGGGCTGATCGTAGCGCTCGAAAAGGGCCGCCTGATCGAGGACGGGATGAGCGCTCTCGACGTGGTGATGGAGCGGCTCCCGGGCTGCGACGCAATATTTTTCGGCAGCGATGTGCTGGCGGCGGGCGGGATGCTGCGGGCGCTGGAGCGTAGCATCGACATCCCCGGCCAGGTGGCCATCGCCGGCTACGGCGACCTGTATTTTGCGGGACACACGCTGCCGGCTCTCACCTCGGTGAACATTTCCGATTATCAGGTCGGCCGTCGCGCCGGCGAAATGCTGCTGGCGCGGCTCAACGGACGGCCGGTTGACCCGCGGGTCTGGCTCGCGCCGGTGACGCTCAAGGCACGGGCAAGCACGGAGGGCGGGCCACACTCGCGTGGGCTCGAGGCGCTGCTGGCCGTCGCGAAATAGGTTCGCAACGGCGGTGCCGATGCGCTATTGGAATCCGAAATTTAACGTTGAGGCTAACGATGACTTCGCAGGGGAACGGCGCGGACGACTCAAAGAGACTGAGGTCACGCGCCTGGTTCGACAATCCCGACAATCCGGACATGACGGCGCTCTATCTCGAGCGCTACCTCAATTTCGGCCTGTCGCGGGAAGAGCTGCAGTCGGGCAAGCCGATCATCGGCATCGCGCAGACCGGGTCGGACCTGTCGCCGTGCAACCGCCACCACATCGTGCTGGCGCAGCGGGTGCGTGAAGGCATCCGCGAGGCCGGCGGCATCGCCATCGAATTTCCGGTGCACCCGATCCAGGAGACGGGCAAGCGCCCGACCGCCGGGCTCGATCGCAACCTCGCCTATCTGAGCCTCGTCGAGGTGCTGTACGGCTACCCGCTCGACGGCGTCGTGCTCACCATCGGCTGCGACAAGACCACTCCGGCCATGCTGATGGGCGCCGCCACGGTCAACATCCCGGCCATCGCGCTCAGCGTCGGGCCAATGCTCAACGGCTACTTCAAGGGCGAGCGCACCGGCTCGGGCACCATCGTGTGGAAAGCCCGGCAGATGATGGCGGCCGGGGAGATCGACTACAAGGGTTTCGTGGACCTCGTTGCCTCGTCGGCGCCGTCCACCGGCTATTGCAACACCATGGGCACCGCCTCGACGATGAACTCGCTGGCCGAGGGGCTCGGCATGGAACTGCCGGGCGGCGCTGCAATCCCGGCGCCCTACCGCGACCGCCAGGAGATGGCCTATCGCACCGGGCTGCGCATCGTCGACATGGTCAAGGAAGACCTGAAACCGTCCGACATTCTGACGCGCGACAATTTCATCAATTCGATCGTCATCAACTCGGCCATCGGCGGCTCGACCAACGCGCCGATCCACATCAACGCCATTGCCCGCCATATCGGGGTCGAGCTCAGCATCGACGACTGGCAGACCTACGGCCACAAGGTGCCGCTCCTCGTCAACATGCAGCCGGCCGGCGAATACCTGGGCGAGGATTACTACCATGCCGGCGGCGTGCCGGCGGTGGTCAACGAGCTGATGAGTCAGGGGCTGATCCGCGAGAACGCCCCCACGGTCAACGGCAAGACGATGGGCGAGAACTGCCGCAGCACGGTGATCGGCGACGACAAGGTGATCCGGCGGTTCGACAATCCGCTGAAGGCGGAAGCGGGCTTTCTGGTCCTCCGCGGCAATCTGTTCGACAACGCCATCATGAAGACCAGCGTCATCTCGCCGGAGTTCCGCGACCGCTACCTGGCGGACCCGGTGCATCCCAATATGTTCGAGGGCAAGGCCGTGGTGTTCGATGGGCCCGAGGATTACCACAAGCGGATCGACGATCCGGCGCTGGCGATTGACGAGCACACCATGCTGTTCATGCGCGGCGCAGGCCCGATCGGGTATCCGGGCGCCGCCGAGGTGGTCAACATGCGGCCGCCGGACTACCTGATCAAGCGGGGCATCACCGCGCTGCCTTGTATCGGCGATGGACGGCAGTCGGGGACCTCGGGCTCCCCCTCGATCCTCAATGCGTCCCCGGAAGCGGCGGCAGGCGGCAACCTCGCGATCCTAAGGACCGGCGACAAGGTGCGCATCGACCTCAATACCGGCCGTTGCGACATCCTGATTTCCGACGGCGAAATCGCGACGCGCCGGGAGGCGCTGGCAAAAGACGGCGGCTACCACTATCCGCACCACCAGACGCCCTGGCAGGAAATCCAGCGTGGCCTGGTCGATCAGCTCGGGCAGGGCGCGGTGCTGAAGCCGGCGGTCAAATACCAGCGTATCGCCCAGACCGAAGGCGTGCCGCGCGTCAACCACTAGACGGAGGGCGCGCGATTGCGCGCCTTCGGGCTTTGCTTTATCCCGGGCCGCAGGGCGCCCTGGGAGCGGTGAGGCCATGCCGGACATTCTCGAATTCTGCAAAGGCCGCAAGGTCGAGAGCATCGCCTCGGGCACGGTGCTGATCCGCGAGGGCGGCACCGACCACAAGCTCTTCGTCTTGATCGAAGGCCAGGTCGAGGTGCTGCGCGAGGAAACCCAGGTCAGCTACGTCGATGAGCCCGGCTCGCTGTTCGGCGAGATGAGCTCGCTGCTCGACATGCCCTACACCGCCTCGGTCAAGGCGCTGTCGGACGTCAAGGCCTACGTGATCGAGGAGCCGCTGAAGTTCCTGTCGAGCAATCCGCACATTGCGCTCGAGGTGGCGGGCCTGCTTGCCCGGCGGCTCTACTACACCACATCGTACCTGGTGGACCTGCAGCAGCAGGCGGCGGGGCGGCGCGAGGATCTCGATATCGTTGACAAAATCCTGCAGCAGCTGACCCAGCCCGACGACGGCAAGGGCAAGAAGCGCTAGCCGAGCCCTTCGACCCGCACCGCGGCAAAGATCATCGCCGCGTAAGTGAGCTGGTGGAACAGCTGGTCGAGCCCATGCAGCCCCCAGTAGCGCGTCGCGTGCTGGTCGGGGTCGACGCCGGCCGAGTAGTGCACCTTGGCGAAGTCGAGGCAGTAGTGCAGGGCGAATTCGCCGACGCATAGCGTCGCCACCAGCCACAGCGGCGTGCCGAACGCCAGCAGGACCACGAGCGAAAATGCGGCATGAATGCCGGCATGGGCGTAGCCGCCTGCCTTGGTCATGTCGCCCTTGCCGCGCAGGATCCAGCTGGGCTGGAGCAAGTAATCGGCGATGTAATGCTTGACCTGGAGGCCGACGAGAAGGCCAAAGAACACCAGTGTCATCCGTCGTCGTCTCCGGCCCCCCAGCCGAAGCCGGGGCAAGATGGAACCCCGGGAGCTACCCTACAACCGAAACCTTGCCGGAACCCTGCGTCATGCGCAAGCCGGGGCCGGCACGCATGGGGGATTTGTGTTTGACACTTTGCCGGTGCTATCACGTAGCGGCGGGAAATCATCCAAGTGTGAAGGGCGCTGCGGGACGCGCCCCAAAGAGGTAATCCGAATGCGCAAGCTGTTGTTGGGCGCGCTCGCCGCGCTGGTTTTGATTTCCGGGGCTTCGGCGGCCTCGGCGAATACGGTCGCCGGGTCCGCCCGGGGCGTTGATCCGCAGGCCGACGCCACGGCCGCCGGGGTGGTCCGGACGCTGCTCGTGGGCGCCGACATCTTTATGGGCGATATGCTCAAGACCGGACCCGAAGGCCAGGTCGAGATCATTTTTTCCGACAACACCAAGCTGGTGGTCGGGCCCAACTCGTCGCTCGAGATCCAGAGCTACCTGCTGCGCAACGACGGCACCGCCAGCAAGCTGGCGCTCGACGTACTGGGTGGCACCTTCCGCTTCATCACCGGCAACTCGCCGCACAGCGCCTACCAGATCAATACGCCCACCGGCACCATCGCGGTTCGCGGCACTGCCTTCGAAGGCTTCGTCGGCGAAGACGGCATCGCGCACCTGATGATGCTCAAGGGGTCGACCGAAATGTGCGACAAGCACAAGAAGGTCTGCAAGATCCTCGAGGCGATCTGCCAGGTCGGCGAGATCGGCAATGGCGACACCACCGTGATCGGCAACGCGGCAGACCTCACCAAGGCGCAGCGCGACGCGCTCCGCAAGTTCTTCATGTATGCCGAAAACGAGGCGCCGCTCGACCACGAGTTCCGCGTGCCGGTCGCCTATGACTGCATGCATCAGCAGCCGAAGCTGTCCGCCAATCCAACCTCGACGAGTTCGGGCACGGCGACAGAGGGCGACGACTGCGAGGGCGAGGGTGGCTGAGCGGCTGGCCGATAGCACTTCGTTGCGGTGAACCTGCGGCTGCTGCCGACGCTGTTCGGTCTCGCCATCGTGGTGCTGCTGACGGTGCTGCGTATCGCGGACCCCTATCCGCTTCAGGTGGCCCGCGACGTCGGCTTTGACGTCTATCAGCGGCTGAAGCCAAGGACCGGGCCCGCGGGCCCGGTTCGCGTTCTCGATATCGACGAAGCCTCGCTGGCGCAGTACGGCCAGTGGCCGTGGCCGCGCGACCTGATGGCGCGGATCACCGACCGGCTGACCGCATTGGGCGCCGCCGCGATCGGCTTTGACGTGATCTTCGCCGAGCCCGACCGTTTGTCGCCGAAGACGCTGGCCGCGCTCGTGCCAGGTCTCGATGCGGCGTCGATGCCCGACAACGACGTGACCTTTGCCACGGCGCTGGCGCAGAGCCGCAGCGTCGTCGGCTTTTCACTCTCGCCCGCTGCGCCGCCGCTCGTGATGCCGGCCAAGGCCGGCTTTGCCATCTCGGGCAGCGACCCGAAGCCGTCCCTGCCGCAGGTGCGCGGCGCGGTCACGCCGCTGCCGGCGCTGCAGGCGGCCGCGGCCGGGTTTGGCGGGCTGAGCCTCGAGACCAACGAGTCGGCGAGCGCGGTGCGCAACCTGCCGCTGCTGTGGGCGGCCGGCGACAAGCTCTATCCGGCCTTTTCCATCGAGGCGCTGCGGCTGGCCCTCGGCGAAGGCACCATCGTGGCGCTGGGCGACACCACCGATGCCAACACCGCCGAGGGCCTGAAGCTTGGCCCCTTCACCATCCCCACCACGGCCGACGGCAACCTCGTCCTCTACTACCGGCAGCCGGACCCGAAGCTCTATGTCTCGGCAGACGCCATTCTCGGCGAGCACTGGCAGGATGCGGCGCCGCTGATTGCCGGCGAGATCGTCCTCATCGGTACCTCGGCGAGCGGCCTCCTCGACCTGCACCAGACGACGCTGGGCACCATCGTTCCGGGTGTCTCGATCCATGCCGAGGCGATCGACCAGATCGTCTCGGGCCAGTTCCTGACCCGCGCCGACTGGGTGCGCGGCCTCGAGATCCTGGCCTTCGTTATCACCGGACTGCTGCTCGTGCTCGTCGTCCTGCGGCTCGGGCCGCTCGCCGGCCTGTTGGTCGGCGGCGGGCTGGTCGCCGGCATCGCGGCGGGCGGCTGGCTGCTGTTTTCGAGCTATGGCCTCCTCGCCGATGTAACGTTTCCGGTGGTCGGGGCGATACTGGTCTATGGAGCGATGGTCTATTTCCAGTTTTCGATCTCGGATCGCGGCCGCCGTGCGGTGCGCCGCGCCTTCTCGTACTACGTGGCCACCGAACTCCTGACCGAGATCGAAAAGAACGCCGGCGAAATCAAGCTCGGTGGCGAGCTGCGCGAAATCACGGTGATGTTCTCCGATATGCGGGGCTTTACCAGCTACACCGAAAAGCACACGCCGCACGAAACGCTGGCGACGCTCAACGCGCTGTTCGGCGCGCTCGGCAAGCAGATCGTCGACCGCTTCGGCACCATCGACAA
>JBDTVO010000045.1:0-14031 GCA_040007135.1 Devosia sp.
GTCAGCCGAAAACACGCCGAGCCACGGCCGCGGCGGCCGGTTGACGCGGCCGCTGCGGGTCATGTCGTCGAGGATCGGCTTGAGGAGGTCGATCGGCACCGACATGTTGATATCGACCGCCTCGCCACTGCGCATCATCTGCAGCCGCAGCGAGCCGACCCCGAGGAGCCTGCCGCTGTCGTCGACGAGAGCGGCGCCGCCCCACGAATCGTGCGCCGGCGCGGTGAAGATCGCCTCGTCGAGCAGGTATTCCCAGTAGCCGGCGAACTCCTGCTTGGCGACGATGCCGGCGCGCACGAAGCCGCCATTGCCGTCAGCAAGCACCACCGGGTCACCGAGCTGCGCCCGGCCCGAGGCGCCGAACTCGAAGGCCGGCAGGTCGAGCCGGCCGAGCGCCTGCACCAGGCCGAAGCCGGTCTCCTGGTCGTAGGCCAGCGCGTGGGCGGGCACGCTCCGTCCATCGCTGGTGGTGAGCCAGACGTCACTCGCCTCGGTGATGAGGTAGCCGATGGTCAGCACCAGGCCGGCGGGGTCGATGACCACGCCGCTGCCTTCGCGGTTGGTCCCAAGCCCGGCGGCCGTAAAGGCAGTGTCGGGGATGGTGGCGCGCACCGCGACCACGGATTTGAGGATCGAAGCAATGTCCATGTCGGCCAGCGTCGTTGCGCGTGGGGCAGCCCCCACCGGATCGCCAACAGGTAAGACCGCGACGGCCCCGCTGCAAGTCACAGTCTCAGGACCGTGCCCCGCGGCCGATGCCGAAATAATCGAGGCCTGCCTCGGCCGCCAGCGCCGGGTCGTAAATGTTGCGTCCATCAAAGACCACGGGCTGCTTCAGCCGTCTGCCGATGGACGCGAGGTCGACCGACTGGAAGGCCTTCCACTCGGTGGCGATGATCAGCGCGTCGGCGCCCTCGAGCGCGGCCTCCTTGGTTGGCGCCAGCACGAGGTCGCTGCGCGCGCCGTAGAGCGCGGCGATCTCGTCCATCGCCGCCGGATCGAAGGCCTGCACCCGTGCGCCCCGCGCCCACAGGGCGTCGAGCAGGGCGCGGGCCGGGGCCTCGCGGATGTCGTTGGTGTTGGGCTTGAACGACAGGCCCCAGAGCGCAAACGTCTTGCCGTTGAGGTCCGCGCCGAAGCGGGCGCGGATCTTTTGGAGCAGCGCCTCGCCCGCGGCGATGTTCCGTTCCGCCACTGCCGTCAGCAGCACCGGCGCGACACCGGCCGCGTGGGCAGTGTGGATCAGTGCCGCCATGTCCTTGGGGAAGCACGAGCCGCCATAGCCGATGCCCGGATAGAGGAAGTGCGAGCCGATGCGCGGGTCGCTGCCGAGGCCGCGGCGGACCTGCTCGACGTCGGCGCCCAGCGCGTCGGCGATGGCGGCAATCTCGTTCATGAAGCTGATGCGCGTCGCCAGCATGGCATTGGCGGCGTATTTGGTGAGCTCGGCGCTGCGGCGGTCCATGACCACGATCTTTTCGTGGTTGCGGTTGAACGGCCCGTAGAGGCGGCGCAGCTGCTGCTCCGCCCGCTCGTCGGCGGTGCCGATGATGATGCGGTCCGGACGCATGCTGTCATCCACTGCTGAGCCCTCCTTGAGGAACTCGGGGTTGGAGACGATCGAGAACGTCGTTTCACTGTTGCCTGCCGCCGTCAGCACGGCGTGCATCCGCGCGCTGATGGCATCGGCGGTGCCGACGGGTACAGTGGACTTGATCACCACGATCTCGCCGCCCCTGAGGTGGGCCGCGATGCTGTCGGCCACGGCTTCGACGGCGCTGAGGTCGGCGCCGCCGTCGGCGCCCTGCGGCGTGCGTACGGCGATGAACTGGATGGCGCCGTGGGCGACGCCCGCCGCGGCGTCGGTGGTGAAATGCAGCCGTCCCTCGGCAAGGTTGCGCTGCACCATCGGCTCGAGCTCGGGCTCGAAGATCGCCACCTTGCCCGCGCTCAGCGCCGCGATCTTGGGCGCATCGATATCGACGCACACCACCTCGTGGCCCACCTCGGCCAGCGTTGCTGCCTGCACGAGGCCGACATAGCCGATGCCGAAGACCGTGACCTTCATTGCCCGCGCCCCAATTGTCCGCTCCCGCAATAGGGGCGCCCGGCCGAGCAAACAAGCCGAATCGCGGGGCTCCGCTAGCCTTGGGCAGCGATGGTCGCTAGGGTCCGCGCCGCGAAAGGATGACCATGCGCATTCTGCTGACCGGCGGCGCCGGCTTCATCGGCTCCAATCTGGTGACGCACCTGCTCAGCACGGGCGCCGAGCGGGTCGTCGTGCTCGATGCGCTGACCTATGCCGGCAATCGCGCCAACCTTGCACCCCATGCCGCCGATCCGCGCTTCCGCTTCGTCCACGGCTCGATCCTCGATGCTGCGCTGGTCGAGGAGCTGCTCGAGGGCGAGCGGCTCGACGCCGTCGCCAATCTTGCGGCCGAGAGCCACGTCGATCGCTCCATCCGGGCGCCCGAGACGTTCATCGAAACCAACGTCACCGGCACGTTGCGGCTGCTCGAGGCGGCGCGCGCCGTGCTCGACGCGCACCCGGAGCGGCGCGAGCGCTTCCGCTTCCTCCAGGTGTCGACCGACGAGGTCTTCGGCAGCCTCGGCCCGGCCGACCGGCGCTTCGCCGAGACCACGCCCTACGCCCCCACCAGCCCCTATGCGGCGAGCAAGGCGGCCGCCGACCATCTGGTGCGGGCATGGCACAAGACCTACGGCGTTCCGACGCTGGTCTCGAATTGCTCGAACAATTACGGGCCGTACCAGTTCCCCGAAAAGCTGATCCCGCTGGTCATCCACAATGCGCTCGGGAACAAGAAGCTGCCGCTCTACGGCGACGGCCGGCAGGTGCGCGACTGGCTGCACGTCGCCGACCATTGCGCGGCGCTGGCGACAATCCTCGAGCGCGGCGCCCCCGGCGAGACCTATGGCATCGGCGGCGACGCCGAACGCACCAATCTCGAGGTGGTCGAAACCATCTGCGGCCTCCTCGACGAGATGCGGCCGAGGAACGCCGGCTCGTATCGCGACCAGATCGCGTTTGTCACCGACCGCCCCGGTCACGACCGGCGCTACGCCATCGATGCCGGCAAGATCGCCCGCACCCTCGGCTGGCAGCCGGCGCAGGACTTTGCCGCCGGGCTCGCCGCCACCGTCGCCTGGTATCTCGACCACGGTGCGTGGGTCGAGAGCGTCACCTCCGGCGCCTATCGCGACTGGATCGCCGAGCATTATTCGTGAAGCTGCTGCTCTTGGGCAAGGACGGGCAGGTGGGCCGGGCGCTGCAGCAGGCGCTGCCCCCGCTCGGCGCGCTCACGGCGCACGGCCGTGACACGGCCGACCTCATGCACCCGGCCGCAATCGCGGCGCTGATCGCGCGCGAGCGGCCCGATGTCGTCGTCAATGCGGCCGCCTACACCGCCGTCGATGCCGCCGAGGACGACCGGCAGGCCGCCTGGACGGTCAATGCCGAAGCCGTCGAGGCGATCGGCCGCGCGGCTCGGCAGAACGGCGCTCTGGTCATCCACTATTCGACCGACTACGTGTTCGACGGCAGCGCACCGGAGCCCTACCGCGAGGATGCCGCCACCAGCCCGCTCGGGGTTTACGGCGCCAGCAAGCTCGCGGGCGAGGTGCTGCTGCGCGACAGCGGCGCGACGCACGCCATTGTCCGCACCAGCTGGGTCTATGCCCCAGTGGGCAAAAACTTCGCCCTCACCATGCTGCGGCTGGCGCGCGAGCGCGAGACCCTTGACGTCGTCGCCGACCAGGTCGGCGCTGCGACGCCCGCCGCGCTCATCGCCGAGGTGACGGCACGGCTGATCCCGGCGCTTCGGTCGGGTACGCCCGGCGGCGTCTATCATCTGGCGCCGACCGGCGAGACAAGCTGGCACGGCTATGCACAGTTCCTCGTCACCGAGGCGCTGGCCGCCGGCGTCAGCCTGAAGCTCACGCCCGAGGCCATCCGCGCCATCCCCGCCAGCGCCTATCCCACCCGGGCGCAGCGCCCGGCCAACTCGCGGCTCGACACCGCAAAGCTGCGCGAGACCTTCGGAATGACGCTTCCGCCTTGGCAGGAGCCCGTCCGGCAGTTGATAAGGATGCTCAAGGCGGAGGGTCGGCTGTGAGCCGCAAGGGCATCATTCTCGCAGGCGGGCTGGGCACGCGGCTGCTGCCGGCGACGGCGCCGATCAGCAAGCAATTGCTGCCGGTCTACGACAAACCGATGATCTACTACCCGCTGGCGACGCTGATGGGCGGCGGCATCCGCGACATCCTCATCATCTCGACGCCGCACGACCTGCCGCTGTTCGAGCGGCTGTTCGCCGGCGCCGCCGAGTGGGGGCTGAACCTCAGCTTTGCGGCCCAGCCGGAGCCGGCGGGCATCGCCCAGGCGTTCCTCATCGGTGCCGGCTTTCTCGGTGGCGATCCGTCGGCGCTGATCCTCGGCGATAACCTGTTCTTCGGCCACGACCTGCCGGGCATCCTGAGGCGCGCCGACACGCAGACGGCGGGTGCCACCGTGTTCGCCCACCACGTTACCGATCCGGAGCGCTACGGCGTCGTGAGCTTCGACGCCGCAGGCAAGGTCACCGGCCTCGCCGAAAAGCCCGCCGCGCCTGCTTCCAACTACGCCGTCACCGGGCTCTATTTCTACGATGCGGAAGTGGTGGCGCTGGCGCGCTCGCTGAAACCCTCACCGCGCGGCGAGCTCGAAATCACCGATCTCAACCGGCTCTATCTCGAGCGCAGCGCGCTGACGGTCGAGTTGCTCGGCCGAGGCTTTGCCTGGCTCGACACCGGCACCCACGATTCGCTGCTCGAGGCCGGCCAGTTCGTCGCCACCATCGAGAAACGGCAGGGCCTCAAGATCGCCTGCCCCGAGGAGGTCGCCTGGCGCAACGGCTGGATCGGCGACGAAGCGCTGCTGCGTCTCGCCCGGCCGCTGGAAGCGAGCGGCTACGGCCAGTACCTCAAGGCGCTGGTCGCGGAGCGTCGCCGGTGAAGGCAACACCGCTCCGTATCCGCGACGTGCTCCGCATCGAGCCGCGTGCCTTCGAGGACGAGCGCGGCGTGTTCTTCGAGAGCTTCAACGCGCGGGCCTTCGTCGAGGCCGTCGGGCATGCCGTCGAGTTCGTCCAGGACAACCAGTCGGTGTCGCGCCTGGGCGTTGTGCGCGGCCTCCACTACCAGTTGCCGCCCGCCGCGCAGGGTAAGCTGGTGCGCGTCGCTGCCGGTGCGGTGTTCGATGTCGCACTCGATATCCGCCGCAGCTCGTCCAGTTTTGGGCAATGGGTAGGCGAGACGCTCAGCGCCGACAACCGCCGGCAGCTCTACATCCCGGCGGGATTTGCGCATGGCTTCGTGGCGCTGAGCGAGGATGCGGTGGTGATCTACAAGGCCACGGCGTTCTACTCCCCCGCCGACGAGCGCGCCATCCGCTGGGACGATCCCGGGATCGGCATCGCCTGGCCGCTGGCGGGCACGCCGCTGGTTTCGGCCAAGGACATGGCCGCGCCACCGTTCCAGAACGCCGACACATTTGCGTAACAGCGGGGCCCGAAAAGCCTCCCGCCCGGGTCACAACTCGGCCTTTGTCCCGCCCGCATCACCATGCTAGCGTTGATCTATTCAACGGGCACAGCCAGACACTCCGAGGGGGACAACATGCCGATGCTCCGCGTTTCCACATTCGCCGCCGCCGCGATGGCACTGCTTCTGATCGTGGCAGGCGCCTCGGCCGCAAGCGCCCAGCAGAAGCACCCGACGGGTGCGCTCGTGGTGCCTGACAGCCGGGCCGCGACCATCCCGCAGGCGCCGGTGTTCCGCGATTACCTGCCGCAGGCGATCGACCTCACCAAATACTTCCCGCCGGTCGGCGACCAGAAGATGCAGGGTTCCTGCGTCGGCTGGTCCACCGCCTACGCGGCGCGGGCCTACTACGCCGAGATGATCGAGCATCGCGACACGACGTTGCCGCAGAACCAGCCGAGCCCGGCCTATATTTTCGACACCGTGCATGTCGGCGACGATTGCGGTGGCGGCGCCTATGTGCCCGACGCGATGGAGGTGCTGCTGACGGGCAGCTACTCGATGGCGGAGTTCCCCTACGACGACAGCAAGTGCGACCGTCCGGGCATCCCGCAACGGGCCAAGGCCACCGACTTCAAGATCGGCTCCTACGAGCAGGTGTGGGACGCGCACAAGCCCGACCTCGACAAGGTGAAGGGCGCCCTGGCCAAGGGGCATCCGGTGGTGCTGATGGCACTGGTCGATGACGCCTTCCAGGCGCTGTCGCCGAAGAACCGCATCTGGCGCTCGACCTCGGCCACCGCCGGCGATGGCCATGCCTTCACGCTGGTCGGCTACGACGATCGCACGCAGACCTTCAAGTTCATCAACTCGTGGGGCACCAACTGGGGCCTCAACGGCTACGGCTGGATGACCTACGACACGTTCGGCCAGAAGATCTATGCCGGCTACATCATGCACCTGCAGGGTGACCCGGATAACGTCATCGCCGAGACCGACCTCAATTTCGACCCGGTGGACACCTCGCCGCCGCCGCCGCTGTTCGTGCCGCCGATCAATGTCCGGCCGACCGGCACCCGTTCGCTCGACGCCGGCCCGGCGCCGGTCGATCTGGGCGAGCTCAGCTGCGGCAAGGTCGACATCGCCACCGACGACAAGGGCAACCGCGTCGCCGTCGGCTTCGTTGGCACGCAGGACGAACTCGATCGAGTCAACGAGGCGCTCAAGGACCAGGTCGAGGATAGCCAGGTGACGCTGGCGCCGTGGCCGGCCTGCGAGGTGCGGCAGACGCTGGCCGCTTCGCTCGCCGACAGCGATGCACCGCAGGCGGTGATCGATCCCACCTCGCCCAAGGTCGGCGACGGCGTGCGCATCGGCATCCGTTCGCCGGGCTTCGCCAGCTACCTCTATGCCGCGTACCTCTCGGCCGACGGCACCGTTTCCACCCTGGCGCAGCCCGATGCGTCGGCGCTCAAGGCCAAGGCGGCCCACACCATCGTTACCTTCGGCGATGCGTCGGCGGGCGAGATGCAGCTCCAGGTCTCGCCGCCGGTCGGCGACGAGATGCTGGTGGTGCTCGCCTCCGAGCGGCCGCTGTTCGATGCGGTGCTCGCCGACAGCCAGACCGACCGGCAGTTCCTCAGCTCACTGCGCGAGGCACTGCTCACAGGCGACGCCGGGCGGGTGACGGCGACGGTGCTGCCGGTGACCACCACCGAATAAGCCCCAACGTCCATTTCATGACGCGATGGGCCGGCGATTGCCGGCCCATTTGCTTTGGCGCCTCCGTTCAGTCCACTTTGTCGGCAATGGCACGGTTGCGCTTGCGGCCCCTGGCCCCCATGTTGGCCCGAGCGACCCACCGCCCCAGAGAGACCCGCGCCGATGCCGCATGACACCCCGCTGATTTCGACCATCGTGGCGGGTCTGGTCCTGGCATTCCTGCTCGGCGCCATGGCTCATCGGCTGAAGATGCCGCCGCTGGTGGGTTATCTCCTCGCCGGTGTCCTCGTCGGCCCCTATACGCCCGGCTTCATCGCCAATGGCGAGCTCGCCAACGAGCTGAGCGAAATCGGCGTCATCCTCTTGATGTTCGGCGTCGGCCTCCATTTCTCGCTCAAGGATCTGCTGTCGGTGCAGGGCGTCGCCGTGCCCGGGGCGCTGCTGCGCATTGCCGGTGGCACCGCCATGGGCATGGGCATGGGCTACCTCCTCGGCTGGCCGATCGGCGGCGGGCTGGTGTTCGGCCTCTCGCTGTCGGTTGCCTCCACCGTGGTGCTCCTCAAAGCCTTGCAGGACCGGCACCTCGTCGAGTCAGAGCGCGGCCGCATCGCCATCGGCTGGGTCATCGTCGAGGATATCGCCATGGTGCTGGCGCTGGTCCTCATCCCGGCGCTGGCGGGGCTGATGGGCGGCACCTCCGCCGAGGTGCACGACCCGTTCATCGACCTGGTCGAGCGGCTTGCCAACATCCAGCTCAACATCTGGGCGGTGCTTGGCGTGACGCTGGTCAAGCTGGTGGCCTTTGTCGGCTTCATGCTGGTGGTCGGGCGCCGGGTGATCCCGTGGATCCTCCACCTCACCGCCCACACCGGCAGCCGCGAGCTGTTCCGGCTCGCGGTCCTTGCCATCGCTCTCGGCGTCGCCGCAGGGTCGGCTTACCTGTTCGGCGTCAGCCTCGCGCTCGGCGCCTTCTTTGCCGGCATGATCCTCAGCGAAAGCGAGCTCTCCAATCGCGCCGCGCAGGAGACCCTGCCGCTGCGCGATGCCTTCAGCGTCCTGTTCTTCGTTGCCGTCGGCATGCTGTTCGATCCGACGATCCTGTGGACGCACACGCTCGAGGTGCTGGGCACGCTGCTGATCATCCTCGTGGGCAAGTCGGTCATCGCCTTTGCGCTGGTGGTGGCGCTGAAGCGCCCGGTCAGTGCGGCGCTCACCATCGCTGCGTCGCTGGCGCAGGTCGGTGAGTTCTCCTTCATTCTTGCGGCGCTCGGCGTGAGCGTCGGCCTGCTGCCGCAGGTGGGACAGAGCTACATCCTTGCCGGTGCGCTGATCTCGATCATCCTCAACCCGATCCTGATGTACGTGGCCGAACACGTGCGGCCGCGGCTCGAGGCCCGAATCGCGGCGACGACCCCGGCGATCATCGTGCCGCAGCGGGTCGAGCCGTCGCTCACGGCAATGGCGGCGGCAGTCCCCCTCTCGCCCACCGAGACCGGTGACGAGCAGTTGCCGACGAGGCTCACCGATCACGCGGTGCTCATCGGCTATGGCCGCGTCGGCACCGTGGTGGCCGAGGGCCTTGCCGAGCGCGGCACGCCCTTCGTCCTGATCGAGGATTCCGAGAAGCGCGTTGCCGCCGCGCACGCCGCCGGTATCGAGGTGGTGGTCGGCAATGCCGCCAGCGGCAAGGCCCTGGCGCTTGCCAACGTCGCCGGGGCGCGCACTCTCTATGTTGCCATCCCCAATGCCTTCGAGGCGGGGCAGGCGGTGGAACAGGCCCGCGCCGTGGGGCGTCACCTCACCATCGTCGCCCGTGCCCATTCGGACGAGGAGATCGGCTACCTCACCAATCTCGGCGCCGATGAGGTCATCATGGGCGAGCGCGAGATCGGCATGGGCATGCTCGGCTGGATCGGCGTTCCAGCGGCCGCCGCCGCGGCGCCCGCCAAGCCGGCGCCTCGGCCCGAGCCGATGATGAGTTCGCTGCCGATCACCTCGGCGCTGGAGCCCTCGATCCTCGATGCCTCTGCCGATGCGGCAACGCCACGACCCGTGCCCGCGCCGAAGCCCGCTCCGGCGGCAGTGATCACGCCCGCGCCCGCGCCCGCACCGGAGCCGACGCCGGAGCCCGTCCGTGTGGCGGCGCCGGAGGCCGAAATCCTCCCCCCGGAGAGCGATTTTGTGTCCCAGAAAGACAAATTATCGCCCGCTGATGAGCTCGAAACAGCGGTCGGCGACGTGCCGGTCAGCGTCGCCATCGACGGCTTGCCAGAGGCGAAGCTCGTGCCCGGCACCGATGCGCCGCCCAAGCCGCTGCCGCCGCGCCGCCGCGCCGGCGGTCCGGCCACTACCGCCTCTATCCCCTTCGCGCCCTACAACGAGCCCGAGACCGAAGAGAACACCTGATCGTGCGGGGTTTGCCCTCGCAATCGCCGTGCGCTGGGCTATATGTCCACTAACCCGGTCGGCATAAGATGATCTCGCAGAAGGCCAAATACGCGCTCCGTGCCCTGATCGTTCTCTGCAAGGCGCAGCCGGGCCAGACGCTGATGATCTCCGAGATCTCGCGGCAGCAGGCGATCCCCAAGAAGTTCCTCGAACAGATCCTGCTCGAGCTGAAAAGAGCAGGGATTGTCATGAGTTATCGCGGACGCCTCGGCGGCTATGAGCTGCTGAAACCGGCCGAAAAGCTGACCTTTGGCGAGGTCTTGCGGCTGATCGACGGCCCCATCGCGCCGCTGCCGTGCCTCAGCAAGATCGCCTACCGCCGCTGCTCCGACTGCCAGGACGAGGCCACCTGCGAGATCCGGCATGTGTTCGCCGGCGTCGTGCAGGCGCAGCGCGATGTTCTTGACCACACGACGTTCGCCGACGCGGTCAGGACAGGCCGTCTCGAGGCCGCGCTGTAGCACGCCGTTGCGGTGAGGGCCCTTAAGGGCCTGCTCCGCGCCAAACCGTCCTGCGGAACCTTCGTCTGCCGCAACAGTTTTCCCCGATCCTCAAACCGGCCGAAGAGCGGTTGCCTTGCGATAGACGACAAACACGGTAGAGTTACGACAGTTACGCTTCACCACGGAGGTTCTGATGAAGACGACTGCCAGACTAGTGGCCTATGGGGCGCTTCTCGCCGCCATCGGCCTCGCGGGAGTGGTAACCGCCCGCGCCGCCGACCTGCACCTGCTCAATGTCAGCTACGATCCGACCCGCGAGCTCTACGAGCAGTACAACCAACTGTTCGCCGACTACTGGAAGGCCAAGACCGGGGACACCGTCACCATCGACCAGAGCCACGGTGGCTCGGGCAAGCAGGCCCAGGCGGTCATCGACGGCCTTGATGCCGACGTGGTGACGCTGGCGCTGCAGGGCGACATCGATGCCATCGTCAAGAAGTCGGGCAAGATCGACGCCAACTGGCGCGGCACGCTCGACAACAACAACACGCCCTACACCTCGACGATCATCTTCCTCGTGCGCAAGGGCAACCCCAAGGGCATCAAGGACTGGGGCGACATCGTCAAAGACGGCGTCGAGATCATCACCCCCAATCCGAAGACCTCGGGCGGTGCGCGCTGGGCCTACCTTGCGGCGTGGAACTACGGCTACAAGGCCAGCGGCAATGACGAGGCCAAAGCGCAGGACTTCATCAAGCAGGTCTATGCGCATGTCCCGGTGCTCGGCACCGGCGCTCGCGACTCGACCGTGACCTTCGCGCAGAAGGGTCTTGGCGACGTCTATCTCGCCTGGGAGAACGAGGCGTTCCTCGTGCTCGACGAATTCGGTGCCGACAATTTCGATATCGTCTATCCGTCGAGCTCGATCCGTGCCGAACCGCCGGTCGCGGTTGTCACCAAGAACGCCGAGGCGCACGGCACCACCGATCTCGCCAAGGCGTATCTCGAGTATCTCTACTCGCCCGAAGCGCAGACGCTCGAAGCAAAGAACCACTATCGTCCGAGCAAGCCCGACACGGTGACCGACAGGGCACTGGTCGATGCCTTTCCAAAAATCGATCTGGTGTCTATTGATGACGCCGAATTCGGGGGCTGGGCCACAGTGCAGCCGAAACACTTCGGGGACGGTGGAATCTTTGACCAGATCTACACGCCCGCCCAGTAGAGCAATGCAGAGTTCGGCCGCCGCCGGCGGCACCGCAACATACCTCCACCCCGCCAAGACGGGGTGGAGCTTTGTTAAGCCCAGCGTCATTCCCGGCTTCGGGCTGACGCTGGGCTATACGCTGACGTATCTGAGCCTCATCGTCCTCATCCCGCTTGCGGCGCTGTTCATCAAATCGTCGACCCTGCCGTGGTCGCAGATCGTCAAGATCGCGACGGCGCACAGGACGCTGCAGGCGCTGTGGGTGAGTTTCGGCTCGTCGCTTCTGGCGGCCCTGATCAACGTCGTCTTCGGCCTCGTCGTCGCCTGGGTGCTGGTGCGCTACAAGTTCATCGGCCGGCGCATTCTCGATGCCGTCGTCGACCTGCCATTTGCGCTGCCGACCGCCGTCGCCGGCATCGCGCTGTCGACGCTCTACGCGCCCAACGGCTGGATCGGCTGGCTGGTCGGCCCCAAGGGGCCGCTGCACCTCGGCTGGACCATTGCGTTCCAGCCCTCGGGCATCGTCATCGCCCTCATCTTCATCGGCCTGCCGTTCGTCGTCCGCACCGTGCAGCCGGTGCTAGAAGAGTTCGAGCAGGAGCTCGAGGAAGCGGCCGCGACACTCGGCGCAAATCGCTTCCAGACCATCACGCGGGTCATCCTGCCGCGGCTGACGCCGGCGATCCTCACCGGCTTCGCGCTCGCCTTCGCGCGCGCCGTCGGCGAATACGGTTCGGTGATCTTCATCGCTTCGAACCTGCCCAACAAATCCGAGATCGCGCCGCTGTTGATCATCATCAAGCTCGAGGAATTCGACATCCCGGGCGCCGCGGTGATCGCCACCATCATGCTGCTCATCGCGTTTGCGATGCTGCTCGTCATCAACCTCATTCAGGCCTGGGCCAGAAGGCGGTATGGCGATGTATGAGGAAGATATCGCGGTCTATGACAGCCGGCGGCCGCCCGAGCCGCCCTATCAGCACACCCGCCCGACCACCGAGCCACGGTTCGTCAAATGGACGCTGATCGGCGTCGGCGTTGCCTTCATGGTGCTGGTGATCGTGCTGCCGATGCTGGTGGTATTCATCGAGGCCTTCCGCAAGGGCGCCGATGTTTTCTTCAAGGCGTTCTCCGATCGCAATGCCATCGCGGCGATCCAGCTGACACTGCTCGTTGCGGTCATCGCGGTGCCGCTCAACCTCGTCTTCGGTGTCGCCGCCGCATGGGCCGTGGCGAAATACGAGTTCAAGGGCAAGGCGTTCCTCACCACGCTGATCGATCTGCCGTTCTCGATCTCGCCGGTGGTCTCCGGCATGGTCTATGTGCTGCTGTTCGGCGCGCAGGGCTGGTTCGGTGCGTATCTGCAGGACGCGCGCATCCAGATCATCTTCGCGGTGCCCGGCATCGTGCTGGCGACGGTGTTCGTCACCTTCCCGTTCATTGCGCGCGAGCTGATCCCGCTGATGCAGGATCAGGGATCGCAGGACGAGGAAGCGGCACTGTCGCTCGGCGCCACCGGCTGGCAGACCTTCTGGCGGGTCACTCTCCCCAACATCAAATGGGGCCTGCTTTACGGCGTGCTGCTCTGCAATGCGCGCGCCATGGGCGAGTTCGGCGCGGTGTCGGTGGTTTCGGGCCATATCCGCGGCAAGACCAACACCATGCCGCTGCACATCGAAATCCTCTACAACGAGTACAATTTCGCCGGCGCCTTCGCCATCGCATCGCTGCTGGCGATGCTGGCGCTGGTGACGCTGATCGTCAAGACGCTGCTGGAATGGCGTTTCGGCGATGAGCTCGCGGGCACACGGAAGCACTGAGGGATAGTTAGTTGGATATTCGCGTCGACCACGTCCTCAAGGAATTTTCGCGCTACCCGGCGCTCGACGATGTTTCGCTCGAGATCAAGTCGGGCGAGCTGATCGCGCTGCTCGGCCCCTCGGGCTCGGGCAAGACGACGCTGCTGCGCCTGATCGCCGGGCTCGAGCGGCCGACCGCCGGCCGGATCTATTTTGGCGACGAGGACGCGTCGGGCAAGAGCGTGCAGGAGCGCAATGTCGGCTTCGTGTTCCAGGCCTATGCGCTGTTCCGCAACATGACAGTGCTGGAGAACATTTCGTTCGGCCTCAAGGTCCGGCCGCGCGCCACAAGGCCATCCGGCGCCGACATCAAGAAGCGCGCCATGGAGCTGCTCGATCTGGTGCAGCTCTCAGGCCTCCACGACCGCTACCCGCAGCAGCTGTCGGGCGGCCAGCGGCAGCGCGTGGCGCTGGCCCGGGCGCTTGCCATCGAGCCGCGCGTCCTGTTGCTCGACGAGCCGTTCGGCGCGCTTGATGCGCAGGTCCGCAAAGAGCTGCGCAAATGGCTGCGCGAGATCCACGACAAGACCGGCCACACCACGGTGTTCGTCACGCACGATCAGGAAGAGGCGCTGGAGCTTGCCGATCGGCTGGTGGTGATGAGCCGGGGCAAGATCGAGCAGGTCGGCTCGCCCGACCATGTCTACGATTTGCCGTCCAATCCGTTCGTCTTCGGCTTCATCGGCGAGTCGAGTTCGCTGCCGGTCGAGATCGACAATGGCGAGCTGTGGGTCGGCGGCCGGGCCATCGGGCTCACCTCAGGCGACACCCCCAAGGGCAATGCGCAGCTCTATTTCCGCCCGCACGATGTCGA
>JBDTVO010000046.1:0-13959 GCA_040007135.1 Devosia sp.
GGGTTTCGCCCGGACCGCCGAGGAAGCCGAAGCCGCCGCGCTGACGCTCGAGGTGGGTCCAGGAGCGGACAAGCCGGCTCTTCTGGTAGTTGAGATGGGCAAGCTCGACCTGCAGCACGCCCTCGCGAGTTGCGGCACGGTCGCCGAAGATTTCGAGGATGAGCCCGGTACGGTCGAGCACCTTGGCGCCGGTCTCGGTCTCGAGGTTGCGCTGCTGGATGGGCGCCAGCGTGGTGTCGAAGAGGAGCAGTTCGATCTCGTGCTCCTCGACCTTGCGCTTCAGCTCCTTGGCCTGGCCACTGCCCACGAACGTCGCGGGGCGCACTTCGCGGACCTTGAGGATTTCAGAAAAACACACCTCCACCCGGATCGCTTCTGCGAGACCTTCGAACTCGGTCTGACGCAGATCGATGGCGTGCCGGGTGCCGGCCCCTCGCACATCCGGAATCACCAACCCGACGCGGGTCGGCCGTGCGATATGATCAACGGATTGAGGGCCGCCCTGGCGGCCCTCGGTCTCGGGCGTCTCGGTCATGCGACTGGTCTATTCTTCGACGTGCTCGGGATCAAACAGCTGGATCGGGGCACCGGGCATGATGGTCGAAATGGCGTGCTTGTAGACGAGTTGCGACTGGGCATCGCGCCGCAGCAGCAAGCAAAAATTGTCGAACCAGGTGATCACGCCCTGTAATTTCACGCCGTTGACCAGGAATATCGTCACCGGCACCTTCTGTTTGCGGACGTGATTGAGAAACGCGTCCTGGAGATTTTGCGCCTTTTCACCGGGCATCTGTGGCCTCTTGTCGTTGTTGACTGTGCGATGCACCGTCAAGACTTCCGTGACCGAAGAGGCTGCAGGGCTCTCCCGTCAAAGTCTGGTCCGCCGTCCCACGCCCGCACTATGCCACAGGGAACGGGCCGCTGCCTACCCGGCCGGCTAGAGGCCCAAAGACTTGATCTTGCGGTGTAACGCACTGCGCTCCATGCCAACAAACTCGGCAGTCTTGGAAATGTTTCCGCCGAAACGTTCGATCTGCGCCAACAGATACTGGCGTTCGAACACTTCGCGGGCTTCGCGCAGCGGGAGGCTCATCAGGTGCGCCGACTCGTCGGTGTCGCCGACAGTCGGCAGCACCTCGCCGATGTCGGGGGGCAGCAGCTGTGCAGTGACGACGTCGCCCTCGGGCGGGTTGTCCTTGATGAGGATGAGCAGGCGTTCGATGGAGTTGCGGAGCTGGCGGGCGTTGCCCGGCCAATCCTGCGCCTGTAGCACCGCCATGGCATCGGGGCCGATGGTCAGCGCACGCAGATTGTGCATGCGGGCGATCTGGTCGATGAACAAGGCAACCAGCGACGGCACGTCTTCGCGACGCTCCTTGAGCGGAGCGAGGTGCAGCGGGACGATCGACAGGCGGTGGAAGAGGTCGGAGCGGAACTGCGTCGTTTCGATGAGGTGGGCGACGTTCTGCGAACTCGACGACACGACGCGGACGTCGATGGGGACAGTGACGCTGCCGCCGACGCGGTTGAATTTGTTCTCGACCAGGGTGCGCAGCAGCGCTGCCTGGGCAGCGGCCGGCAGTGCCGCCACTTCGCTGAGATAGAGGGTGCCGCCGTGGGCCCGTTCGAGGGCGCCAACCTCAGTGCGCAGCGTTCCGGTCTTCTCGCGGGTCTCGCGGCCAAACAGCACGAACTGGACTTCGTCTGGCGAATAGAGCGAGCAGTTGATCTCGACGAAGGGCGCGTCGGTGCGCGGGCTGCGATGGTGGATGAGCCGAGCCGCGAGGCCCTTGCCGCTGCCCGAGGGGCCGGAGATGAAGACGCGCGAATTGGTCGGCGCGGATTTCTCGATGACGCCCCGCGCCTGCTGTAGCGACGGGGAGACGCCGACCATCTCGACGGACTGCGAGTTGGAGCGCCCGCGCAGCTCCTCGACCTCGGTCTTCAGGCGGCTCGACTCCATTGCCCGCTGGGTGATGAGCAGGAGGCGATCGATCTTGAAGGGCTTCTCGATGTAGTCGTAGGCGCCGCGACGGATGGCGGAGACGGCGGTTTCGATGTTGCCGTGGCCGGAGATCATGACCACCGGCATTTCGGCGTGCTGCTGTTGGAACACATCCAGCAATTGCAAACCGTCGAGCCGGGAGCCCTGCATCCAGATGTCGAGGAACACCAGGCTGGGCCGCCGCTTGGCGATCTCGTTCAGGGCTGAATCGGCGTCGTGCGCCTGTCGCGCCTCGTAGCCCTCGTCCTCGAGGATGCCCGCGATGAGGTCGCGGATATCGTCCTCGTCGTCCACAATCAGAATGTCACGCGCCATACTACGATTTCACGTCCGCCAGTGCTGGCGGCCCCTCCCCGGCGGTTGCCGATGTCGCCGGTTCAACTGGGCCGGCGGCCCCCTCGGGTTGCGGCTCCGGCACCGCGTCTTCGGAATGTGGTGGCTCGAGCAAGAGCGTGAAAGTGAAGCACGCACCGACGCGGCCGCTCGGATCGGGCTCGGCGTCGATCAGCTCGACGCTGCCGCCATGCTGTTCGATGATGCGGGCGACGATGGCAAGGCCCAGCCCCGTCCCCTTCTCGCGCGTCGTGACGTAAGGCTCGAGCAGGCGCTGGCGGTTCTCTTTCGGCCAGCCCTTGCCGTTGTCGGAAATCGACACGCGTGCGCGCTGCCCTTCGGTTTTCAGCGACACGGTAATGACCGGGTCCTTGATGGCATCGAGGCCAGCCCCCTCGATCGCCTCGACGGCGTTCTTGACGAGATTGGTCAGCACCTGGCCGATGAGGCGCGGGTCGAAATAGGCTTGGAGCGGCGTTTCCGGCAATTCCATCTTGATGGCGACGTCGGGCAGCCGGACGCTTTCGAGGAACACCGCGGAGCGCACGGTGTCGCTGAGATCGGCCTTCTGCAGCGTTGCCTCGGGCATGCGGGCGAAGGAGGAGAATTCGTCGACCATGCGGCCGATGTCGCCGACCTGACGGAGGATGGTGTTGATCGATTTGTCGAAGACCTCGAAATCGTCTTCGAGCTTCTTGCCGTAGCGCCGGCGCAGGCGCTCGGCGGCGAGCTGGATCGGCGTCAGTGGGTTCTTGATTTCGTGCGCGATGCGGCGGGCGACGTCGGCCCAGGCGCCGGTGCGCTGTGCCGAGAGGAGATCGGTGATGTCGTCGAGCGTCGCCACGAAGCCCTTGCTCTCGGCGATGGTGCCTTCGCGCGTCAGCTGGACCTGGTAGGTACGATAGTCCGGTCCCGATCCGATCTCGACCTGGTCGCGGATCTGTCCGCGCCGCGACGACTTGGCGCGCTCAACGATGGCGGACAGCTCCGGCACCACCTCGGCGATTTGCTGGCCGACGGCCGAGACTTCATCGCGGCCGAGCATCTCGGAGGCGCGGGCGTTGAACAGGGTGATGGCGCCGAAGGCATCGAGCCCGATGATGCCGGCGGACACGCCCTCGACGACGGCCTCGGTGAACTGGCGGCGCTTCTCGTTGGTCTCGTTGGCCTGCAGCAGCGCCACACGCTGGGTCCTCAACTGACGCGTCATGGTGTTGAAGCGGTTGGAGAGGTCGCGGAGATCGCCCCTCCCCGGCTCGACCGGCACCTGTACGTCGAGATCGCCGTCGGAGACGCGGCTCGAGGCAATCATCAGATTGCGGATCGGGGCGACGAAGCGGTTGGCGAGGGCAATGCCCACCCAGAGCGCGGCCAGCAGCAGCACGACTGCAAGGCCGAGATACATGATGGTGAAGGTGATCTGGAAGACGAGCCGGTTGGACGCGTACTGGCGGTACTCGGTGACGTTGTCGTCGGTGAGCCGCATGAACTCGAGGACTTCGGGGTTCACGGGGCGGGCAACGAACAAATAAACACCATCGTAGCCGCGCAGCTTCACAACGGCACCAACGAGCTGCGTGTTGCCGGGCGAGATGAGCGTCGGCACACCTTCGACGACCTGCGGAATGACGCCATCGGGCAATTGCGGAGCAACGCCCTGGGCGTTGATCTGGGCGCTCATCAGCGTATCGCCTTCGCCGGAGACGAGGGTCGCGAACGGCAGCGAGCGGGTGACGGCGAGCGCGGTCAGGATGCGCTGGTACTGAACGCGATCGGCTTCGAACGTGTCATGGGCCCGCTCGAGCTCGCCGGCGACCCAGATGATGTCGTCGCGCAAAACCTGCGCGTGCTCGAGCATGTAGGAGCGGGCCACCTGCCGTGAGCTTTCGACCATGGTTCGCGTGCGGTCGGAGAACCACTGGTCGAGACCCTGGTTGAGCGAGATGGTGGCGACAACAGCGACGATGATCGCCGGCACAGCGGCGGCCACGGCGAACATGGTCACCATGCGAAGCTGGAGTCCCGAGCCTGCCTGACCGAGGTAGCGCGACTGGATCAGGAGGGTCGCCTCGGTGACCACCAGGGCGATGACCAGGAGGACCAGGACGCCGTTGGCCACCCATATGACAGTCCAGACATCGGGCGTCGGCTCGATGCTGGTGGTGCCGGTCATGATCAGGAACGAGCCAGAGGCCACCAGCACCGCCATCGCCACGACGACGATGCCGACGAGGCGGAGCGCCTGGCGGCCGCGCTGGCCGAAGATCAGGCGCGCGGGCCGGCCGATTGGATCGCCATCGATGGGCAGAGGCACGTCGGTCAACGCTGTGTCGCTCATGTCACAGATCGATCCCGAGTGCCGCGGAGAGGCCGCACGTTGGCCCAATACGGCCGAGCCTTCAAGACAAATGTTGCTGAAATGTGACACCGCCGACAAGGGCGCGCTGCGGTGTTCTGGCCACGCACGCAAGTGTGAAGGAACATCGTGACCGTCCGGGTGGTTGCGGCCGCAGTTCCTCAACGTGCCTGGTCCGCGTCATGTCCCCCCTCTCCCCATTCCAATCGCGTGCTCGCCTCACGGCGCTGGCGCTGTCTGTGCTTGCCTTCTTCGATGCCATCTGGAGCTACGTGTGGACCGGAAACGGTATCCACGGGAGCGAGGGCGCGCTGCTTGTCGTGATCTCGACCCTGCTCCTTGCCGGCGGGCTTTTCGTCGTCTGGCGGGACTTTGCCCCCTACTGGCTCGGGGCCCTCTTCCACGTGCTGATCTTCATCGGGTTCATCGGGACGGCCGTCGCGGCGTACTTTCTCGAGGATTGGATACTCATGATCCTCAGCCTTGCCGGCCTGCTGTGCTGGCTGGGGAGCGTGCTTTTCACCACGCGGCCCGAAGCGATGACGGCACGGTCATGAAGGGCCTCCTCCCGGCGGTGGCCGTCAGCATCCTCGTTGCCGGCGCAGCTTTCGCGCAAGACACTCAACCCGGCGCGACTGCCGGCGACGGATCGCAGGCCTGGTACACCTTTGCGGGCCAGCTCAACGCGCAGAAATATGCCGCAGCCGACCAGATCACGCCGCAGAACGTCGACAGGGTTGAGGTCGCGTGGGAGGTGCATACCGGCGACGTGTCGGACGGCAAGGACAAGGCCGGACCGCCGGCAAGCGACTGGTCGGCAACGCCGCTGTTCGTGAACGACACGATCTACGTGTCAACGCCCTTCTATCGGGTCTTCGCGCTCGAGCCGGACACCGGCAAGGTCAAGTGGACCTTCGACAGCAAGGTCGAACTGAAGGACCCAACGCAGGGCGAACTCAAGACCCGCGGTGTTTCGTACTGGCAGGCCGCCAACCCAGTTGCCGGCGAGGCGTGCCAGAAGATCGTGTATCTTGGCACACCGGCCGGCACGCTGTTTGCGATCGACGCCGACAGCGGCAAGGCATGTGCCGACTTCGGCCAGAACGGCGTTCTCGACATCAACCGATGGAACACCGTCAACGGCAAGTGGCCGCTGTCCATCCTGCAGCCGCCGACTGTGTTCAAGGACCAGTTGTTCATCGGTTGGGCGGGGAAGGACTGGGCCGAGGCCGTACAGCCGCCCGGATCGGTGTTCGCGGTCGACGCACAAACCGGCAAGCTCAACTGGAAATTCGACGCTATTCCGCCCGACCTCGATCCAAAGACCGGCACGTCGAACGTGTGGACGAGCATGTCGATCGACGAGAAGAACAATCTGCTGTTCCTGCCGGTCAGCTCGCCGAGCCCCGACTTCTTCGGCGGCGACCGCACTGCCCCGATGCCGCTCTCGACCTCGGTGACGGCGGTCGATGCGACGAGCGGCAAGGTGATGTGGAGCTACCAGCTCGTCCATCACGACATCTGGGACTACGACACCAACTCGGCGCCGGTACTGTTCGATTTGCAGCAAGGGGGAACGACCATTCCGGCGCTCATCCAGTCGAGCAAGGAAGGGTATCTGTTCGTACTCAATCGCCTGACTGGACAGCCAATTTTCCCGATCAACGAGCAGAAGGTGCCGCAAACCGATGTTGCGGGCGAGCAGACTGTTGCGACGCAGCCGGAGCCACAGGTGCCGGTGCCGACGGTGCCGGACACGATGCCCGAGATCTCCCCGGTCGCCGACATTGCGAGCCTCGGCTATTGCAGCCGGACGCTGGCGGGGCTGCGCTACGACGGACGGTTCACCCCGCCGAGCCTCAAGGGCAGCATCGCCTTCCCGGCAACTGCGGGAGGCGTCGAATGGGGTGGAGGCGCGCTCGATCCGACCACCAACACCTATGTGGTCAACAGCTCGGCGGTGGCGCAGATCTACCGGCTGATCCCTCGCGACGAGTACAACAAGCTCAGCAGCCAGCCCAACGGGTCGGAGCAGGGTTACTTTGCCATGGAGGGCGCGCCGTACGGGTTGCAGCTCCAGACGTTCCTCAATCCGATGGGCATGCCGTGCTGGAAGGGGCCTTACGGGACGCTGTCGTCGTACGACCTCAATACGGGCAAGCTGAACTGGCGCGAGCCGTTCGGGGTGGTCCAGAAGTGGGGCTTCTACATGCCCGAGTCCTGGGGGTCGGTGACCATCGGCAGCCCAGTGATCACCAAGTCGGGACTGATCTTCATCGGTGCGTCGATGGACTCGCGGGTGCGCGCTATCGATCTCAAATCTGGGAAGGTGCTGTGGCAGTCGCTGGTCGACTCGCCGGCAGTGGCCGAGCCGGCCGTCTATAGCTACAAGGGCAGGCAGTACGTGCTGTTTGCGGTGGGCGGCAACTCGATCCTCGAGCCCAAGGTCGCCGACCAACTGGTGGCCTACGCCCTTCCCTCCTGAGAGGAGCGCACCATGTCGCAGGCTTTCGTTCGTGAGTCCGGAGCGGCGCCCCTGCTTCGATCCAGCCAGGAGGCGGCAGAGGCCATGGCGGCGGTGTACCGCACGATCGAGCCCGACTTCGTCTTCGAGGTGCGGCAAGGGCGCGGCGGGTGGCAAATCGCCCGGCTGAAGAAGGACGGGGCGTTCGAGTCCTGGGTCGAGGAATAGCTCAGCTGTTGCGGCGGCTTTGCTTGACGATTTCGATCGAGTGCGCCCGGATCTTCTTGCGCAGCGTGTTCCGATTGAGCCCGAGCAGGTCAGCGGCCTTGATCTGGTTGCCGCCGCAGGCATTGAGAACCATGGCGATCAGCGGTGCCTCGACCTTGTCGATGACACGCTGATAGAGCCCGGCAGGCGGCAGCTTTGGTTCGTGATCGCGCAGCAACTGGGCGACATGGGTCTCGACGGCGGAGGAGACATCGATCGGTGCGCCCGGAGCCGGCGGACTTTGGCGATCGGAGATGTTGAGCTCCGACTGGACGATCTCGCGCGAAATGCTCTCGTCGGCGTAGAGCGCCGAGAGGCGGCGCACGAGGTTCTCGAGCTCGCGGACGTTGCCCGGCCAGGCATAGTTCTGCATCAGCTTCAGCGCATCGGACGTGATGGTCTTGAGCGGCTCGCCTTCGCCCTGCGCGGTGCGCAGGAAGTGGCTGACGAGATCGGGGATATCGTCGAGACGCTCGCGCAGCGGCGGCAGCCGGATGGGGACGACATTGAGCCGGTAGAAGAGGTCTTCGCGGAACAGCCCCTGGCGGATGAGGTTGCCCAGGTCACGATGCGTCGCAGCGACAATACGGACGTTGGACTTGATCGGCGTGCGCCCGCCGACCATGGTGTACTCGCCCTCCTGCAGCACGCGCAGCAGGCGGGTCTGGGCATCCATCGGCATGTCGCCAATTTCGTCGAGGAACAGCGTTCCACCCTCGGCCTGCTCGAAGCGCCCGGAGGACCGGGCGGTGGCGCCGGTGAAGGCGCCCTTTTCGTGCCCGAAGAGCTCGGCCTCGATCAGGTCGCGCGGGATGGCGGCCATGTTGATGGCGACGAACGGTCCGTTGCGGCGGCGGCCGAAATCGTGGAGGGCGCGGGCGACGAGCTCCTTGCCGGTGCCGCTCTCGCCGTTGATCATCACCGTAAGGTCGGTCTGCATCAGGCGCGCCAGGGCGCGGTAGATGTCCTGCATGGCGGGCGAGCGGCCCACCAGCGGCATGGTATCGCCGGGCTCTTCGGCCTTGCGCTCTTCCTTGCCAGGCGCACGGGCATCGGCCAGGGCGCGCGACACGACGGAGAGGACTTCGCCAATGTCGAACGGCTTCGGCAGGTATTCGTAGGCGCCGACTTCGTTGGCGCGGATTGCCGTCATGAAGGTGTTCTGGGCGCTCATCACCACTACCGGCAGGTCGGGCCGCAGCTTCTTGATCTTGGGCATGACGTCGAAGGCGTTGCCATCGGGCATGGCGACGTCGGTGATGAGGAGGTCCCCCTCGCCGCGACTGACCCAGTTCCACATGGTCGACAGGTTGCCGGTGGGCCGGACATCGTAGCCCGCGCGGGTGAGCGCCTGGTTGAGCACCATGCGGATGGCGGCATCGTCGTCGGCGAGCAGGATCGTGTGGCTCATTGAGCGGCGACCTCGGAGGTTTCGTCGGGCATCTTCAAACCTTTGGCGACCGGCAGAAGCACACGGAAGCGAGTGCGTCCGGGCCGGCTGTCACTGTCGACGACACCCCCGTGGTCGCCGATGATCTTGGCTACCAATGCAAGTCCCAGGCCACTTCCGTGGGCGCGGGTGGTCACAAATGGATCAAACAGGATGGGCATGAGGTCCGGCGCAATGCCCGGTCCGTTGTCCTCGATGACGATCTCGAGGGGCAGCGAGATGCGCTGGGAGACGCCCTGCATCGCGATGCGGATGCCGGGGCGGAAGGCCGTGGTGATGTGAATCTCACCCTTGGGCGTGCGCTCGAGGGCCTCGGCGGCGTTCTTGACGAGGTTGAGGAAGACCTGGATCAGCTGGTCGCGGTTGCCGAAGACCGGCGGCAGCGAGGGGTCATACTCTTCGGAGAACGTGATGTTCCGCGCGACGCCGGCCTTGGCCAGCAGCTTCACCCGGTCAAGGACGACGTGAATGTTCACCGCCTCGCGCTCGACCGGCCGCTCGTCGCCGAAGACCTCGACACGGTCGATCAGGTCGACAATGCGATCGACTTCTTCGCGCACCAGGCGGGCGAGCGGCAGCTCGTCGGCCGTCACCGATTGCTCAAGCAACTGGGCGGCGCCGCGGATGCCCGAGAGCGGGTTCTTGATCTCGTGGGCGAGCATCGCGGCAAGGCCGGTGACCGAGCGCGCGGCACCGCGGCTCACCAACTGGCGGTCGATCTTGTCGGCCATGGTGCGCTCCTGGAACAGCAGGGCGACGCGGGCGTCGAGATCGGAAATGGGGCTGGCAAAGACATCGACGATGCGGTCCTCGGCGGCGTCCCCGAAGCGGACCGAGCCGACGCGCACGCGGTACTCGGTCATGGGGGCGCGGCGTTCGGCGACGGAACGGGCGAGGCTGACGATGGGAGAGCCGAAGGCGATCAAGTCGTCGAGCCGCTGTCGCGACAGGACACCGAGTGAGGCGCCGAAGAAGGTCTCGGCAGCGTAGTTGACGAAGACCACGGCGTGATCCTCGTCAACGACGATGACCGGCTGCGGCAGTGCCTGCAGTACCGCGAGAGGCAGGCCGGGAGGGGAGAGATCGCTCATGCGGCCTGTCTCAGATCGCCGTCGAAGAGAGTCTCGATGAGACGGATAACCGCTCCGGGCTCGCAGGATTCGACCAAGGCCCGGCGCGCCTCGCGCGGCACGGCGAGACCGGATGCCTCGAGATACCAGTCGAGATGCTTGCGGGCCGCGCGCACGCCGACGTCGACGCCGTAATCGCTCAGGATCGCCTCGTAGTGCTCGACCACGACGGCCACCAACTCGGCGCCCCGCGGCGCTGGTGGAACCGGAGAGCCGGCGAGGCCAGCGGCGATCTGACCGACGCGCCAGGGCTGGCCCTGGGCTCCGCGGCCGACCATGACGGCGGCGGCGCCGGACTGAGCCAGGGCGTCGCGTGCGGCGGCAAGGTCGACGATGTCGCCGTTGACCACCACCGGCACATCGACGGCGGCGACTACCGCGCGGACCAGCTCCCAGCGGGCGGCGCCCTTGTAGAACTGTTGGCGCGTGCGGCCGTGGACGGTGATTATCTGCGCGCCCGCCTCCACTGCGCGGCGCGCGATCTCGGGGGCGTTGAGGCTCTCGTCGTCCCAGCCGAGGCGCATCTTGACGGTCACGGGTTTGCTGGTGGCGCCGACGACGGCCTCGACCAGCGACTGCGCGAGGTCGGGCACGCGCATCAGCGCCGAGCCGGCGTAGCCGTTGGTGACGCGCTTGGCTGGGCAGCCGAAATTGATGTCGATGATGTCAGCGCCCGCGTCCTCGGCGATGCGCGCGGCGGCGGCCATCCAGCCGGCTTCGCAGCCGGCGAGCTGAACCATGTGCGGCAAGCCGGGAGACGCGGCGAGCTTGCGGTGCATGTCGGCATTGCCGACGCTGAGGGCGCCGCTGGCGATCATCTCGGAGACAACGAGGCCGGCGCCGTAGCGCGCAGCGAGCTGGCGCATCGGGCGGTCGGTGATGCCAGCCATCGGGGCCAAGAAGGCGCGATTGCGAACGGCCTGCCCGCCGATGCTCACGTCGCAGGCAGGATCACGCACGAATGCCTCACTATTACGCAATGATGGGAATTGCCCGCACAATAATCAAATATCGTCGGGGTGCAACGGACAAAAGGGTCGCGGAGGTTGCTTGCCGATGGCCGAGGGTGCCGGTAAATCAGGGTCTTACGGGCGGAAGTCAATTGTGGCTGCACAAAAATCCATCGCCGTGATCGTGGTGGCCGCCGGTACCGGCGAGCGGCTGGGCGGCGTGCCGAAGCAATATCGGCTGCTGGCGGGGAAAGCGGTGCTCAGCCGCACGATCGAGGCCTTCCTGGGACACAAAAACGTCGCCTGGGTGCTGCCTGTGATCCATCGGGACCATGTTTCCCTGTTTGCAAAACTCAAGCTCAAGCACCGCAAGCTGCTGCCGCCGGTGAATGGCGCGGCATCGCGGCAGGGGTCGGTGCTCGCAGGCCTTGAGGCGTTGGCTCCCACCCGGCCGGACTATGTGCTGATCCAGGACGCGGCGCGGCCCCTGGTCGAGGACGAGGTGATTGCCGCTGTGCTGGCTGCACCGGGACTCGCGGCGGTTCCCGTAGTGCCGGTGACCGACACGATCAAGCGGTCCGAGGACGGGCGGCATGTCAGCCGGACCGAGGATCGGCGCAAGCTGTTCGCCGCCCAGACGCCGCAGGGGTTTGCCTATGACAGCATCCTCGCCGCACACCGGCGGGCGGCGCGCGAGGCGGGAGAGTTCACCGACGATGCGGCGGTGGCTGAGTGGTATGGGGTGTCGGTGAGCCTGACGAAGGGCTCGCCGCGCAATATCAAGCTAACGCAGGCCGACGACTTCGAGCGGGCGGAGCGGCTCTTGGGGATCAAGGGGATGGAGACGCGGACGGGTTCGGGGTTCGACGTGCACCCGTTCGAGCCGGGCGAGGCTGTGTGGCTGGGCGGCGTGCGCATTCCGCACGAGCGGAAGCTCAAGGGGCACTCGGACGCCGATGCGGCGCTGCACGCACTGTGCGACGCGATCTACGGGGCGCTCGGAGAAGGCGACATCGGGACGTTCTTTCCGCCCTCGGAGCCGAAGTGGCGGGGCGAGCCATCGGCAACGTTCCTCAGGCACGCTGCGGCGCTCGTGGTGGCGCGCGGTGGACGGATCGTCAATCTCGACATCACCATCGTTTGCGAGACACCGCGCATTTCGAGTTTCGTTCCGGCGATGCGCGAAGCGATCGGCCATGCCGCCGGCGTGTCGCCGACGCGCGTTGCGGTGAAGGCGACGACCAGCGAAAAGCTGGGCTTTACCGGCCGTGGTGAAGGGCTGATGGCGATGGCGACGGCAACGATCGAAGTGCCCCGGGAGGACTGAGATGGAGATGCCGGCCGAAATCGGGAAGCTCGCCCACGAGGTGATTGCGGCGCTCAGGGCGAAGCATTGGACGCTGGCGACGGCAGAGAGCTGCACCGGCGGACTGGTGGCAGGCGCTCTCACCTCCGTGCCGGGATCATCGGACGTGGTCTATGGCGGGTTCGTGACCTACGCCAACGAGGCCAAGATCGCGATGGTCGGCGTGCCGTTCGCACTGCTGCGCGAATTTGGCGCGGTGTCAAAGGAGGTCTCGATCGCCATGGCCGAGGGCGCGATGCATGCGGCGGGCGTGCATGTCGCGGTGGCGATCACCGGCATTGCCGGGCCTGACGGCGGCAGTGCGGACAAGCCCGTTGGGCTGGTGCATCTTGCAGTGGCGACGGCCGAGGAAACGCGGCACCTGCGCAAGGCGTTCGACCCGAACTGGTCGCGGGACCGGATTCGGCACGCATCGCTGGTTGAGGCGCTGAAGCTGGTGAAGAAGGCAATAGCCTGACGACCGCGCTATTCGCCGAAGCGGCGGTCGGCCTCGTCGACGAAGGCGTCCATGATCTGCTCCTGCTTGGCGGCGAACGCGGGTTCGGCGACGGCGGCGATCAGGGGGTTGGCGATCTTGAAGTCGATGTCGAAGCGGACGCGAGTACCCTCGCCTTCCGGCGTAAAGGTCCATTTGCTGTCGAGATAGGCGAACGGTCCATCGACTGCCTTAGCGACAATTGTGTGGTCGGCCCGGTTGGCCTCGACCCGCGATGTGTAGGCCTGTTTCACGGGCCCGAACTGGACCGTCATCTTAGCGAGACTGACATCGCCCGGATCGCTGGAGTCGCGTTTTACCTCCATGCCGGAGATGTTGGGCAGGAACTTTGGATAACTCGCGAGGTCGCTGACCAGATCGAACATCCGATCCGGCAAATGCGGGACGTGGCGCTCGAAGAAGAGATCAGGCATGGCCCAGCCTGGCGAGGCGGGCAGCGCGGAGAGCGGCGAAGTCTTCGCCGGCGTGATGTGACGAGCGGGTGAGCGGGCTCGCCGAGACCAGCAGGAACCCCTTGGTGCGAGCGACGGTGGCGAACGAGGCGAACTCGTCGGGCGGCACGTAGCGGATCACCGGGGTGTGCTTGCGCGTCGGCTGCAGGTACTGGCCGATGGTGAGGAAGTCGACATCGGCCGAGCGCAGGTCGTCCATCAGGGCCAGCACCTCGTTCCGCTCTTCGCCGAGCCCGACCATGATGCCGGACTTGGTGAACATCGTGGGGTCGAGCTCTTTCACGCGCTGCAGGAGACGGATCGAGTGGAAGTAGCGGGCGCCGGGGCGAACCGTCAGGTATTTCGACGGCACCGTCTCGAGGTTGTGGTTGAAGACGTCCGGCTTGGCGGCGACGACGATCTCAAGCGCCCCCTCCTTGCGGAGGAAATCGGGCGTCAGCACCTCGATGGTGGTGGTGGGCGTGCGGGCGCGGATGGCGCGGATGACCTTGGCGAAGTGCTCGGCGCCGCCGTCGGACAGGTCGTCGCGATCGACGGAGGTGATGACGACGTGGGCCAGACCCAGCGTCGCAACGGCGTTGGCGACGTGCTCGGGCTCGAGCGGATCGAGGGCGGTCGGAAGGCCGGTCGCGACATTGCAGAAGGCGCAGGCGCGCGTGCAGATCTCGCCCATGATCATCATGGTCGCGT
>JBDTVO010000047.1:0-13868 GCA_040007135.1 Devosia sp.
TCGCCCGAGGAAGACGGCGACCGTTTCGTCGAGATCTGGAATCTGGTTTTCATGCAGTTCGAGCAACTGGCCGACGGCTCGCGCGTCAAGCTGCCGAAACCCTCGGTCGATACCGGTGCGGGGCTCGAGCGCGTCGCCGCGGTCATGCAGGGCACCAACAACAATTACGACATCGACCTGTTCCGCACCCTCATAGCCGCCGCCCAGCAGGCCACCGGCTACAACGGCGACGTCGAAAACCCGAGCCTCAGGGTGATCTCCGATCATCTGCGTTCGATGAGCTTTCTCATCGCCGAGGGCGTGCTGCCATCCAACGAAGGCCGTGGCTACGTCCTCCGCCGCATCATGCGCCGCGCCATGCGCCACGCGACGCTGCTCGGGGCCGATGAGCCGGTGATCCACCGCATCGTGCCGGCTCTGGTCCGCGAAATGGGCCAGGCCTATCCCGAGCTGGTCCGCGGTGAGCAGATGATCGAGGAGACCGTGCGCCTCGAAGAGCAGCGGTTCCTCAAGACCCTGAGCCGAGGCCTTGCCCTTCTTGACGAGGCCACCGCCGGTCTCAGGCAGGGCGACATGCTCGAAGGCGTCACCGCCTTCAAGCTCTACGACACCTACGGCTTCCCGCTCGACCTGACACAGGACGCGCTGCGCACCCGCGGCATCAATGTTGACCTCAGCGGTTTCGAAGACTCCATGGCAAAGCAACGTGCCGAGGCGCGGAAGAGCTGGTCGGGCTCCGGCGAGGTCGGAGAAGACAAGGTCTGGTTCGCCGTCGCCGACAAGGTCGGCCCCACCGAATTCCTAGGCTACGAGACCGAAGCCGCCGAAGGCGTCGTCACTGCCTTGGTCAAGGGCGGCCAGATGGTCGGCGAGCTGAAATCCGGCGACGACGGTTACGTCGTCCTCAACCAGACCCCGTTCTATGGCGAGAGCGGCGGCCAGGTCGGCGACACCGGCACGATGAGCGGCGACGGCGTCGCCGCCGAAATCGTCGAGACCGTCAAGCACAACGGCGTCTTCGGTCACCACGTCAAGGTGACCGGCGGCACCCTCAAGCTCGGCACCGCGCTCGGTCTCGTCGTCGATCACAGGCGCCGCTCGGCCATCCGGGCCAACCACTCGGCGACGCACCTGCTGCACGAAGCGCTGCGCCTCGTCCTCGGCGACCACGTCGCGCAGCGTGGCTCCCTGGTAACGCCCGATCGCCTCCGCTTCGACTTCGTCCACACCAAGCCGATCACGCCGCAGGAATTGGCCCAGGTGGAGGACATCGCCAACGATGTCGTCCTGCAGAACTCGCCCGTCGAAACCCGGCTGATGGGTGTCGAGGATGCCAAGCAGTCGGGCGCCCGCGCCCTGTTCGGCGAGAAATACGGCGACGAGGTCCGTGTCGTCTCGATGGGCGATCCGACCGGCAACGCCATCGGCTGGTCGGTAGAACTGTGCGGCGGCACCCATGTCCGCCGCACCGGTGACATCGGCCTCATCACTGTCCTCGGCGACAGCGGCGTCTCCGCCGGCGTCCGCCGCATCGAGGCGTTGACGGCAACGGGCGCCCGCCATCATGCCCGCACCAACACCAATCTCGTGCAGAGCACGGCCGATGTGCTGCGCACCACGCCCAACGAGATCCTCAACCGCATCGAGGCCCTGCAGGACAATCTCAAGAAGTCCGAGCGGGCGCTCAGCGAGGCGCAGAAGAAGCTCGCGCTCGGCGGCTCCGGCGATACGCTGGAGGCAAAGGGCGAGCTGATCAACGGAACCGCGTTCCTTGGCCGCGCCGTTCAGGGCGTTGCCGCCAAGGACCTCCGCGGCCTCGTCGACAGCGAGAAGAAGAAGCTCGGCTCCGGCGTCGTCGCCCTCGTCCTCACCGGCGAGGACGGCAAGGGCACCGTTGCCGTCGGCGTTACCGACGATCTGACGGCAAAATTCTCCGCCGCGGAACTCATCAAGCACGCCACCGCGGCGCTCGGCGGGCAGGGCGGCGGCGGCCGGCCCGACATGGCGCAGGGCGGCGGCCCCGATGGGGCGCGCTCGGCCGAAGCCATCGCCGCGGTGCGAGCCGCCCTCTAGTCGGCGATCCGCTCGCCGGCTTCGGCGGCTCCGGCAATTGGCGCCTCCAGTGTTGCGTCGACCGCGTGCTGCTCCTGGATCGTGGCCGGTCCGGCGCCCGCCGGCGACAGCCGTGAAAACACCCGCATCGGAGTACCCCCTACAAGCACGTTGAGCACGCCAGCCACGACGATCACCAGCAGGCCCACATAACCGATGGCCTGCGGGTACTCCTTGTAGAATACGGCTCCAAACAGGATCGCCCACACGATCTGGCTGTACTGGATCGGTGCGATGTGGCTGGCCGGAGTGCTGCGCGTTGCCGCGATGAACAGCAGGTTTGCCGTGCCGCCGATGCCGCCGATGGTCAGCAGGCCAACCCAGTTTTCCCAGCTCAGTGGCCGCACGTTGCCTGTCGCCACCATCAGCACGCCATTGACGACGAGAATATAGGCGCTTGCCACCCCGATCAGGCTCGCCCGGGTCTCTTCCTTGGCGACGCGTCGCAGCACCGCGGTGGTGATGGCGCCGCAGATCGCCGCGATCATCGCCGTCAACTGACCCCAGTGCAGGTCGCGGAAGCCCGGTTGGACGACGATGAGCACGCCCGCAAAACTCGCCCCGAGCAGCAGCCAGCGCTGCCAGCTCACCTTCTCGGCGAGGAACTGCACCGAGATTAGCACGATGAAGATCGGCGCGAGGAAAGCGATCGAGTAGGCCTCGGCGAGGGGGATGCTGACGAAGGCGTAGATGATCGCCAAATTGCCGATCAGTCCGCTGATCCCGCGCAGGTTCAGCAGCCAGGGATGCTTCGGCTTCCAGAACGTCAGCCAGCTCTCGCCCCTCGGTGTCGCGAAGATCGCCGGGATCAGCGAGAACAGCGTCGTAAAAAACGCGATCTCGTAGACCGACAGATCGTGGCCGAGTCCCTTGGTGATCGCGTCGCTGCATGAATAGAGCGCGTAGGCGCAGACCGCCAGGAGCAGGCCGGGGTGCATGGTTCGGGGAGACCGAGTCGGGAGGTTCCGCCTTCTATACCTGTGCCTCGCGCAGCCGTCATCACCGCAGGTGCCGCCGGGCTCTGGCTACTTTGCCCGGGCGCGATTGTTCTTCGGGTTGTGCTCGAGCTCCACGAGCCCCAGCGCTTCCGCCACCGGCGTCACGTAGTTGGCGAAGCGTCCGCGCAGCCCCTTCTTCAGTCCGTACCAGCCCTTCTTGGGATTGTCCGTCGAGCGTGCCCAAGCCTCGACCGTCCCGTTCTTGGCCGGCTTCTGCTCATCGGCGTTGCCCAATTCCATCCAGTCGCCGTGCGCCTTCAGCATCGCGGCAAGGTCCTCCGGGGCGCTGATGTGGTAGCGCAGCTCAGTGCCGCCGGCGATGCACACCAGCGCTGGGGGCGTCGCCTCCGGGTCGCGCCACAAGGTGATGTCGGATGTGCCGGGTGGCGTCTTCAGGTGCCACGGGTCGGCCTTGGTGCCTTTGGCCATCTAGTCCTCCGTTGAAATGAATGCATTGAGTGCTGGCAGCACGGCATCCCAGCCTGCCGTGAACAGGCCGACCCGCTGCGGCCAGATCGATTTGGTCTCGAGGGTCAGCGCCCGATGCGTAATGGTGATCTCAGTTGCCTCGGCACCGGCGCTCTCGAAGCGTATCTCGACCCTGGTGGGCGCCAGCGGGGAGCCCGGATACCACTCGAGGTCGAGGCGCGCCGGCGGCTCCAGAGCAGTGATCCGCGCCATCGTCCATTCGTCGCCATCGCTGGCGCGATCGACAAGGTCGCCGCCTTCGACCAGGTCAAACCGAAGCGATCCGTCACGGTGCTTGCGATGGCCCTTCGGCCACCACAGGTCGACCTTGTCGGTGAAGGTGCGAAAGGCATGCTCAACCGGGCAGGCGAGGGTCATGGTGCGGACGAGGATCTCATCCATCGCGCTTGCCCTTCGCGGCGGTATTTTCGGCGACCAGCCGGAGCCTTGCCTCGGCCTCGTCCCAAAAGCCGGTGAGCCATGCAGCGGCCTCCGTCAGGCCCGCTGCATCGAGCGTGTAGAGGTTGCGCGTGCCGTCTGCCCGGTGGCTTACCAGGCGCGCCTGCTCAAGCTGCTTGAGGTGTCGCGACACCGCCGGCCGACTGATGGGAAACAGTGCGGCGAGTTCGCCAACGCTGAGCGGACCGTTGGCCAACGCCCGCACCAACCGCCGACGCTCCGCATTGCCGAGCGCCTCAAGGGCGAAGTCCGGAAGGTCCATTGGCGCGGGCTTGCGTAACATTAACGTTACGTAACGCCCACGTTACAAAGTGTCAAGCCGGCTCAAGGTCGAACGTCGACGCGGCCACCGCTGGAGGAGTTGACGTCGCGCTCGACCGGCTTCCCCAGCACTTCGATGTGGCCGCCGCTCGACGCATGCGCACGCACGCGGGCACTGATTGTGCACTCAAGCGCACCGCCGCTGCTCGCTTCGAGCCGGCCTCGCTCGGCCGTCAGCCGGTCTGCCCGGATGCGGCCGCCGCTCGACACCGTCGCATCAATCTCGCCGGTGCTGCCTTCGATCTCGACTTGTGCGCCGCTGGAGGCGGCGAGCCGGTAGTCGGCTCCCGATACTCCGAGCAGCGTCAACTGCGCTCCGCTCGACGCATCGCCGCGGAACCGCTCGGATTGGACGTTGCTGGCCTCGAGCCTGCTACCGGCGCTGACCTCGGCGCCGTTGAGTGTCGGCAAGGACACATACGCCGTCACGTTCCAGTCGGCGCGGAACAGGTCGAAGAAGCCGCCGCCGAGGATCATGTCGAGAAAATTGCGACCGAAACCGATGCTGAGCCGCCCGCCCACCACCGATACGTCGAGCCGGTCGAGCGACGCGATATCGCGGGCCTCGAGGCGCACGCTGTGCGGTTGCCCCGTCGTGACCACGGTGCGAACCCCCATCGAGACGATGACGGTATCAAACCCCGTGAGGTCGTAGTTCCGGCTCTCGGCCATTGCCTGTTCTCCTTGCCCTGCCGGGGCAAGTGGGAACGGCACGGGGCGCCGTCAACCCCAGGCGAAGAGGCTCAGGCCATCGCCCGCTTGAGGTTGGCGTCGATGGCATCGAGGAAGCCGATGGTCGACAGCCACTTCTGGTCCGGCCCGACCAGCAGCGACAGATCCTTGGTCATCTTGCCCTCTTCGATGGTTGCGACCGTGACCATCTCGAGGGTGTCAGCGAATTTGCCGAGCTCGATATTGTGGTCGAGCTTGGCGCGATGCGCGAGCCCACGGGTCCACGCAAAGATCGAGGCGGTGGAGTTGGTCGAGGTCTCCTTGCCTTGCTGGTGCTGGCGATAGTGGCGGGTGACGGTGCCGTGCGCCGCTTCGGCTTCGACGATCTTGCCGTCGGGCGTTGCCAGCACCGAGGTCATCAGCCCGAGCGAGCCAAAACCCTGCGCCACGATATCGGACTGGACGTCGCCGTCGTAGTTCTTGCAGGCCCACACGTAGCCGCCGCTCCACTTCAGCGCCGACGCCACCATGTCGTCGATCAGCCGATGCTCGTACCAGATCTTCAGCTCATCGAACTTCTGCTTGTAGTCGCGCTCGAAGATCTCCTGGAAGATGTCCTTGAAGCGACCGTCATAGACTTTTAGAATTGTGTTCTTGGTCGACAGGTAACACGGCACCTTGCGGTTGATGGCATAGTTGAACGAGGCGTGCGCGAAGTCGCGGATCGAATCGTCGAGGTTGTACATCGCCATGGCGATGCCGGCCCCCGGCGCATCGAACACATCGTGCTCGATGATTTTGCCGTCCTCACCGGTGAACTTGATGGTGAGCTTGCCCTTGCCGGGGAAGGTGAAGTCGGTGGCGCGATACTGGTCGCCATAGGCATGCCGGCCGATGATGATCGGCTGCGTCCAACCGGGCACCAGGCGCGGCACATTCTTGCAGATGATCGGCTCGCGGAAGATGACGCCGCCAAGGATGTTGCGGATGGTGCCGTTGGGCGACTTCCACATCTTCTTCAAATGAAACTCTTCAACCCGCTGCTCGTCCGGGGTGATGGTCGCGCACTTGATGCCGACGCCGTATTTCTTGATGGCGTTGGCGGCATCGACCGTCACCTTGTCCTCGGTCTTGTCGCGGTTCTCGACACTGAGGTCGTAGTATTCGATCGGCAGGTCGAGATAGGGGAGGATCAGCTTGTCCTTGATCGCCTGCCAGATGATGCGGGTCATCTCGTCGCCATCGAGATCGACGATGGGGTTGGCAACTTTGATCTTGGACATACAGGGCTCCTTCCGATTTGGCGTGGCTATAGCATGAAAGAAGCGAGCGGAAAGGGGAGGCGCACCAAGGCGCCGGGCCGCCCCGCGGCGCCCGGATTTGCGGCGTCTCCATAGGGAGACGCGGGCGAGGCGGGACGGTCGTCCAGCCGGTAGTCCGGCGAATGAAAGGGACTCGCGTCCCGCCTCGCAGGTCAGGATTTTTGCAGCCTGCCACCAGGTGCCGGTCAACTTGACCACGGATGCGGGCCGGTTCCTCCGAAGCAGCGATGGTCCGCCGCTCCATCGATTCCGACGGTCCGAGCATGGACCGCCGGCGGCCCGGGTCCCGGACCCAGGGTTGCGAGTCCGCGGCATACCGGTGACCGGCCGGATGCGGAACGACTCCCGCACCTCCCGGTCTCCACCCGCCGGCTGCTCGTTTGCAACCGCGCGTCAGCGAGCAGATGACGCCATCATACGCCGGCCACGAGGCACGGGGATAAGTCGCAGACGACCCCATCTAAGCAACTGACAGAGAACAAAAAAACGGCACGGCCTGGGGGCAGTTCGAGGCCGGCGAGAGCGACTTCGCTTGACACATTCGCCGAAAGCCTCAACACGCTCGGGCGACTCGCCAAAGTCTGAAGGACATCCAATGACCGACTCCGATCCCATCGTCATAACCGGCATCGGCGCCGTCTCCCCGCTCGGGGTCGGGGTCGAAGCCAACTGGCGGGCGCTGCTGGCGGGCAGGAGCGGCATCGGCATCAATACGCGTTTCGACACCACCGACTTCGCCTGCAAGATCGCGGGACTGGTTCCGGGCAAGGACGAGCCCGACGGGTTCGATCCGACCAAGACGATCGACCCCAAGGATTTGAAGAAGATGGATGTGTTCATCCAGTACGGGCTTGCCGCCGCGCACGAAGCGCTGGCGCAGTCGGGCTGGGTCGCCGACACGCCGGAAAAGCAGGCCGTGACCGGCACCATCATCGGTACCGGCGTCGGCGGCTCGCCGGTGATGGCCGAGACGGTGGACATCATCCGCACCAAGGGTCCGCGGCGGCTGTCGCCGTTCACGGTGCCGAGCTTTCTCGCCAACCTGTGTGCCGGCTGGATTTCGATCCATTACAGCTTCCGGGGCCCCATCGGCACGCCGGTCACGGCCTGTGCCGCTTCGGCCCAGGCGATCGGCGACGCCATGCGGCTGATCCGTACCGGCGAGGCCGACGTGATGGTGTGTGGCGGAGCCGAAGGCTCGGTCGATCCGATCTCGATCGGTGGCTTCGCCGCCTCGCGCGCCCTCAACATCACCTACAACGACCGACCAACCGAGGCGTCGCGGCCGTTCGACAAGGGCCACGCCGGGTTCGTCCTGTCCGAAGGTGCAGCGGTGCTGGTGATCGAGCGGCTGAGCCATGCGCGGGCCCGCGGCGCCAGGCCGCTCGCCATCGCCGCCGGCTACGGCACCTCGGCCGACGCGTATCACCTGACGGCCGGCTCGCCCGACGGCGCCGGAGCGCAGGTGGCGATGCGCCAGTCGATCAAGAACGCCGGCATCAGCCCCGACGATATCGGCTACGTCAACGCCCACGCGACCTCGACTGAAGTCGGCGACAATGCCGAGATCAACGGCATCCGCGCCGTGTTCGGCGACCGCGGGCAGGGCCTCGCGGTGAGCTCGACCAAGTCGGCCACCGGCCACATGCTGGGTGCGGCCGGCGCCATCGAGGCGGTTTATTCACTGATGGCCCTGCGTGAGCAGATGCTGCCGCCGACCCTCAACCTCGAGGATCCGGAGCCGGTGGCGGCGCAGTTCGACCTCGTGGCGAAGTTCGCCAAGCCCAAGGCGCTGAAGCACGTGCTCAGCAATTCCTTCGGCTTTGGAGGCGTCAACGCCTCGCTGGTGCTGTCGGCGATCTAGCCGGCTGGACGGCTTAGTGGATCGACGCCCACTTCAGGTGGCCGTCCTTCCACAGACACGACACGTTGCCACCGTTCTGGTCGACGCCGGTGACCTCGAAGCGGTTGTCGCTGCCGTGGATGTAGAAATTCTTGGCCAGCGTTTTGCCGACGCCGAGGACGCGCACGATCTGGTCCTGGCAATCGTTCCAGGCCTTGGTCTTGTTGTCGATGGCGAAGCTGGGCGTCGCCGCGCTCGACAGCAGCAGGCCGGCAACGGCAAGGGCGATGATCTTGTTCATGACGATACTCCCGAAGGGGCCGGCATTCGATGCGCCGGCCGCTCTGTGCTGGTTCAATTCCCAGACCCGAGCTTAATGTATTGTTTACCAACAATGAACCGCGGCTGAACGGCATGGTAAAGCGCCGTTCCCGGCGGGGCTTCCGGGAAGGGTCCGCCTACTTGGGCGGCAGGCGTTCGAGCCAGCGGAACGCCATGTCGAGGCAGGTTTTGAGGTCGGAATCGTCCTCGATCGCCTCGCCGTCGATCCAGACGAAGCCGCGCATGGAACGGCCGCCGTGCAGCATCTGCGTCGCACCGGCGAGCACCAGCGCTTCGTCGTTATGCTCCTTGCCGACGCTGAGGAGGATGCGTCCATCCTTCTTGGCGGCGACGAGGATGTGGCCGTTGAGGAGGAACGTCAGGCCGCCGAACATGGTCTTTTCGCGGATGCGCGGGTCGTCGCCGACAATGTCGCGGATGCGTTCGGCGAGGTGCTCGAGGCTTTCGCTCGGGACGGATTTGGCTTTGGCGCGGGCGATCATTTGGGCGGCAAGGCCTTCACGTAGGGCAGGGCGAACGCGATCCAATCCTTGAGGGCCGCGGCGTCGGCGGTGCCCTCCGGCCCAACGGCGATGAAGCCGGTCATGATGCGCGGGCCCATGTGCATAAGATGCGCGCCGCGCCGGGCGAGGGCCGCCTCGACAGCATCAGGGTCGACCCGGACCAGCAGCTCGCCCTTTGCCGTGGTGCCGATCAGCATGTTGCCGGCGAGCATGAACCCGAGGCCGCCGAACATCTTCTTTTCGACGACGGGCAGCGTCTTCAGCAGCGGCCGCAGGCGCTCGCCGAGGGCATCGGACAGAGCGGTCACATCAGGGCTCCTTCGTCACGGTAAGTGGCGTGCTGCGGCAACTCCGGGTCGATCAGGTCCCAGTCGCGATGGCTGCGCGCAAAGATCAGCTGGTTGGGCAGGTACCACGGCGCGGCTGTGGCGCCGAACAGCCCGGCGGGCAGCATGGCGAGGTGCGGCGCCCGGCTCGAGCGGGCGAGCAGCGGCGTGCCGCAGGTCGGGCAGAAGCTGCGCGTCAACGTCGCCCCGGAGTTTGCCGGCCGGGCGAATGCCGCGATGTCTCCGTCGAGCCCGACATCGGTGCCGCGGACGAGGATCACCGCGGAATGGCCCGTGCCGGTCGCCCGCTGGCAGTCCTCGCAGGAACAGAGGAACATCGACAGCACGCGCCCGGCGAAGCTGACCCCGGCGCCGCCGCAGGCGCAGCGGGCGCTGAGTTCGACCCTGGGGCGCGGCACATCGCTCATCTCGCGACGCTGCACCGCAGCGGCCGGCGAGGCAAGACGGTTGATCTTGGGCCGTCCGCGGCGTTACCCCACGCCATGAGCCACCTCCCAGTGCCCATGACACTGTTATTCGCACCGGCCTATCCGCTGGAGACGGAGCGGCTGCAGTTGCGCCCGTTCACCCGCGCCGATGTCGACGCGGTGTTCGCCTACCGCAGCCTTCCCGCCGTTGCCGAATATCTCACCGACCAGCCCATGAGCCACGACGAATGCGCCGAGGCCGTGCGCATCCGCACCGGTCAGTTCGGATTCACCAGTGAGGGCGACCGCATCGTGCTGGCGCTCGAGCAGCGCCATGACGGGAGGCTCATCGGCGAGGTCTCGCTGATCTGGCGCTCGCTGGCCAACGGGCAGGCCGAGATCGGCTATGTCGTGCATCCCGATTTCTGGGGCAGGGGCCTTGCCACGGAGGCCGCCCGGGCGATTCTTGATTTCGGCTTTTCGGTCATCGACCTGCATCGTGTCTATGCCCGCTGCGATGCGCGGAACCTTGCGTCCGCCAAGGTGATGGAGCGGCTGGGGATGCGGCGCGAGGCGCACTTCCGTGAGCACGATCGGGTCAAGGGCCGGTGGGACGAGGAGTTCGTCTACGCGATCCTCCGACGCGACTGGCGCGACGCCGCAATCGCGTCGGATTGAAGGCGCCCGCAGGAAGGATTTTCCTCCCCGCGCCAATCGTTCCACAGGAACTCCGGACCCCTACGGACGTTGGTTGTCGTGAACTTGTGTGCGCAGCGGAGGGCGCCACAGATGGCAAAAGACACCCTGATCAAAACCGACCGCTTGATATTGCGGCCGTTCGAGCGCGCCGACCTTCCAGCCGTGCTCGAATATTACTCGCTGCCCGACGTGCAGCGCTACCTCGACTGGAAGGCCCGCGACGAGAGCGAGGCGAAGGAAGCCTTCAACGCCTTGCGCAAGCAGACGCGGCTGACCCGGCCGGGCGATGTGATGACGCACGCCATCGTTCGCAAGTCCGACGGCAAGCTGATCGGCCACATCTCGCTGCGCTGGACCGACGCCACGGCCTCGCAGGGGGAGGTGCGCTTCGCCGTAGCGGAGCCGTTCCGCCGCAACGGGTTCGGCAGCGAGGCGGTCCGGGCCGCGATGAACTACGCCTTCGAAGAGCACCGGCTGCACAGGATTTTTGCCCGCACCGCTGGCAAGAACGAGGCCTCGGCCCGCCTCCTCAAGGGGCTTGGCATGCGGCTCGAGGCGCACTACCGCGAGCACGCCTTGTTCCAGGGAGAATGGGACGAGGAGCTGGTGTTCGCCGTCCTCGACCGCGAGTGGCAGCGCGGCGCCAAGGTTCGCGAACTCAGCCGCCACAAGGTCGCTTGATCGCCGGCCGGGTTCGGCCATAAGTGCCGGCCATGGCCGGCACCGACAAATCCCAGAGCTTCGAATACCGCCCCAGCCCGGCGGTGATCCTGTGCGAGCCGCAACTCGGCGAGAATATCGGCACCACGGCGCGGGCGATGGCCAATTTCGGGCTGTGGGACCTGCGCCTGGTCAATCCCCGGGACGGCTGGCCGAACGAGAAGGCCGTCGCAGCGGCGTCGCGCGCCGACCACGTCATCGACAAGGTGCGGGTGTTCCCGACGACGGAAGCCGCCATTGCCGACCTGAACCTCGTCTATGCGACCACGGCGCGGCGACGCGACCTGCAAAAGCCGGTGCTCGGGCCGGAGCAGGGCGCCCAGCAGGCGATTGCGCACATTGCCGGCGGCGGCAACGCCGGGATCCTCTTCGGGCGTGAGCGCTGGGGCCTCTACAATGAGGAGGTGGCGCTGTGCGACGCCATCATCACGCTGCCGGTCGAGGTTGCCTTTGCCTCCCTCAACATCGCGCAGGCGGTGCTGGTGCTTGCCTACGAGTGGCGGCGGCAGTCCGACTTCGGCGTGGGCCTGCCGTTCGGCGAAACGGCGGCGGAGGCCGCGACCAAGGGCGACCTGCTGAATTTCTTCGAGCATCTCGAGGGGGCGCTGGATGAGGCGGGGTTCTTCACCGCGCCGGACAAGCGGCCGACGGTGGTGACGAACCTCCGCGCCATGCTCAGCCGCGGCGCATTCTCCAGCCAGGAAGTCCGCACCCTGCAGGGGGTGATTTCCGCCCTCGAACGCAAGCACGAGCGGCCCAAGAAGAATCGGCCGGGCACGGGACAGGCGGGCGAGCCGGCATAGCTGTTTGACGCAGTGAAGTGGGCATGGCAGAGGCTTGAAATGTCCTCCGAATCCGCGCCCGCTCCGTCGAACCGGGCCTTCACCTACCGAAATTATCGCTTCTTCTGGGCGGCCATCGGTCTCGCGAGTTTCGCCGCGCAGATCATGGGCATCGCGGTGGGCCTCGACGTCTTCCTTTTGACCCATGACGCGCTCTATCTGGGCCTCATCGGGCTGTCGCTGTTCCTGCCGGCGCTGATCCTCGTGCTGGTGACAGGGCTGGTGGCCGACCGTTTCAACCGGCGCCGCATCATCATGATCTGCGGCGCCGTCGAGTTCGCCTGCGCCCTGGTGCTGCTGGCGCTCAGCCTGTCGGGGTCGCATGAGGTCTGGCTGATCTTCATCGTCCTCGTCGTGCTGGGCACATCGCGCGCCTTTCTCAGCCCGGCGTCGTCGTCGCTCGCTCCCAACGTCGTCCCACCCGAAGCGCTGGCGAGCGCCGTGGCGCTCAATGCGTCGGCCTGGCAGGGCGCCAACATCCTCGGGCCGGTGATCGGCGGCGTGCTAGCGAGCATATCGCTGCAGCTGGCCTTCGGCACCGCCGCGCTGTTCTCGGTGCTGGCGGTGGCATCGGTCGCCATGATCGCTGCACCGGCGCAGAAGATCTCGAACCAGGCAACCAGCCTCGCGACGCTGTTCGCCGGCGTACGCTACATCTGGCACGAGAAGGTGGTGCTCGGCGCCATCTCGCTCGACCTGTTTGCGGTGCTGCTCGGCGGCGCCACGGCGCTGATGCCGTTCTTTGCCTACGACGTGCTCCACATCGGCCCCGCCGGCCTCGGCTTCATGCGAGCTGCCCCCGGCATCGGCGCCATTCCAACTGCGCTGGTGCTGGCGCGCTGGCCCATCAAGGACCATGCCGGCCACATCCTCTTCAGCTTCGTCGCGCTGTTCGGTTTCTTCACCCTGGTGTTCGGCCTCTCGCAATGGATCTGGCTGTCGATCCCGATGCTGATGCTGATGGGCGCCTGCGACATGGTTTCGGTGTCGGTCCGCGAGACGCTGATGCAGCTGTGGACCCCCGACGACGTGCGCGGCCGCGTGAACGCCCGTGAACTCGGTGTTCATCGGCGCCTCCAACGAACTCGGCGAGTTCCGCGCCGGCACGATGGGAAAGATCATCGGCAATATCACCGGTTCAGCGCCGTTCGGCGCGGTGGTGGCTGTGGCCGTCGGCGGCGCCGCGACGATGGGCGTCGCGGGCCTCTGGGCGCTGATGTTCCCCAAACTCAGGCAGGCCCGTCGGCTCGATCGTCGCGAGGTGTAGCCAGTCGCTACCAGTTGGTGACAGAGCCATCCTGGCGCCTGAGGTGCGGCGCCTCCCAGAACTTGAAGCTCTGTTTCTTGACCAACGCCTCGTTGACCTCGACGCCGAGGCCAGGCGCGTCGCTCACCGGATAGTATGCCCCTTCGAGCCGCGGCTGGGCTGGGAAGAAATCGGAATTGTCGAAGCCGAGCCTAGCCTCGGGAGCGCGTGTTTCGAGCCAGGCAAAATTGGGCACTGCTGCACCCAGGTGCACTGACGCCGCCGTGCAGATCGGGCCGAGCGGGTTGTGCGGCATGAGGTCGACGTAGTGCGCCTCGCTCCAGGCAGCGACCTTCATCGCCTCGGTCAGCCCGCCGACATTGCACACGTCCAGCCGATTGAACTGATGGATGCCGCGCTCGATGTAGGGGAGGAACTGCCACTTGCTGGCGAACTCCTCGCCGATGGCAAACGGAATCTCCGTCATGGTGCGCAGCGACTCGTAGGCCTCGGGCGTCTCGTCGCGGATCGGCTCCTCGAGGAAGTCGAGCGTGCCCGACGGCATCT
>JBDTVO010000048.1:0-13415 GCA_040007135.1 Devosia sp.
CGATGTCTTCGAGCATCGCCTTGCGGCGGTCGCCGAAGCCCGGAGCCTTGACGGCCGCAACCTTGAGCCCGCCGCGCAGGCGGTTGACCACGAGGGTGGCGAGAGCCTCGCCCTCGACGTCTTCCGAAATGATCAGCAGCGGGCGCTGGCTCTGCACCACCGCCTCGAGGATCGGCAGCATCGCCTGCAGGTTCGAGAGCTTCTTTTCGTGCAGCAGGATCAGCGGATCCTCGAGCACGGCAATCATCTTCTCGGCATTGGTCACGAAATACGGCGACAGATAGCCGCGATCGAACTGCATGCCTTCGACGATATCGACGGTCGTCTCGGCGGTCTTGGCCTCCTCGACTGTGATCACGCCTTCAAGGCCCACCTTCTGCATGGCACGGGCGATTTCCTCGCCGATGAAGCGCTCGCCATTCGCCGAGATCGTGCCGACCTGGGCAATCTCTTCCTCGGTCGAAATGCTCTTCTTGGCATTGCTGAGGTTCTCGACGACCTCGGTCACTGCGAGGTCGATGCCGCGCTTCAGGTCCATCGGGTTCATGCCGGCCGCGACCAGCTTGATGCCTTCGTTGACGATAGCCTGCGCCAGCAGCGTCGCCGTCGTCGTGCCGTCGCCGGCATTGTCGTTGGTCTTGCTCGCCACGGCCCGCACCATCTGTGCGCCCATGTTCTCGAACTTGTCCTCGAGCTCGATTTCCTTGGCGACGGTGACGCCGTCCTTGGTGATGCGCGGGGCGCCGAACGACTTGTCGATCACGACGTTCCGGCCCTTGGGACCGAGCGTGACCTTCACCGCGTTGGCGAGGATGTTGACGCCGCGAACCATCTTGTCGCGGGCGTCGGTTGAAAACTTTACGTCTTTGGCAGCCATCTGAGGCGCTCCTTAAAGCTGTGAATCAGGGGGATCGGAGAAGCGGTGGCCGCTTACTTGCCGATGACGCCCATGATGTCGGTTTCCTTCATGATCAGCAGGTCCTTGCCGTCGAGCTTCACCTCGGTGCCGCTCCACTTGCCGAACAGGATGCGGTCGCCAACCTTGACGTCCAGCGGGACGATCTTGCCGCTCTCGTCGCGGGCGCCGGGGCCGACGGCCTCGATCATGCCCTCGGAGGGCTTTTCCTTGGCAGTATCGGGGATGATGATGCCGCCAGCGGTCTTTTCTTCGCTGTCGACACGACTAACGACCACGCGGTCGTGCAGGGGGCGGAAAGCCATGATTTCTCCTCTGGATTCCTTGAATTTTGCCCTGTTAGCACTCCGCTTGGGGGAGTGCTAACAAGTGGCGGGGATATAGGAGGGGGGCGGCGGGGAGTCAAGATTCTTGCCGCCAGTGGATGGGAACCCCGGTGGCGCTTGAAGGTTAACCCCGCCGCGCGATATTGGGCGCAGCGTCAAACCCGGACCTCGCCGTGACCATTGCGATCGACCCAAAGGCCGACCCCGTTCCACAGATCTGGAATTCACCGCAGCTTGCGGTGATCGTTCCGACCTTCAACGAGCGCGACAACGTCGTCTCGCTGTTCGACCTGGTGACGCGCGCCCTCGGCGATGTCCCGTTCGAGTTCATCGTCGTCGACGACAACTCGCCCGACGGCACCGCTGGTGTAGTCAAGGAACTGGCGCGCCGGCACCCCAATGTCCGCTGCATTCACCGCATCGGTCGCCGCGGCCTGAGCTCGGCGGTGATCGAAGGCATTTCGGCCAGCGCCGCGCCCTATTTCGCGGTGATCGACGCCGACCACCAGCACGACGAGCGCATTCTGCCGCAGTTGCTCGATAAAGCCCTTGCCGGCGATCACATCGTCGTCGGCAGCCGCTACGCCGATGGCGGCGCAGTGGGCGAGGGGCTGAGCAAGACCCGCGAGGCCGGCTCGCGTCTCGCCACGCAATTGTCTCGCCTCGTCACCGGCAAGGATCTTTCCGATCCGATGAGCGGCTTCTTCCTGATGCGCCGCGACGTCTTCGACGAAATCGCCCCCTCCCTGAGCAATGAGGGCTTCAAGATCCTGCTCGATATCATCGTCTCGGCCGGCCGCGCCCGGGCCCGGCGGGGCAAGCAGTTGCGCATCGGCGAGGTGCCCTACACCTTCCGCCCGCGCAATGCCGGCGAGAGCAAGATGAGCTCGATCGTCGTCGTGCAGTTCCTCGGCCTCGTGCTGAGCAAGGTGACGGGCGGCCTGCTGCCGCCGACGTTCCTGCTGTTTGCCTTCGTCGGCGGCCTTGGCGTTCTCGTCAACATGGCGGCGCTCGGTGTCGCCGGGCGCCTGCTCAACGTCAACGACCCCGGCGACTTCGCCAAGGCGCAGACCATCGCCGTCGTCGTCGCCATGACCTTCAACTTCATGCTCAACAACGAGCTGACCTACGCCAACCGCAAGCTGCGCGGCTGGCGCTACCTCACCGGCCTCCTCACCTTCTATGTGGTCTGCTCGATCGGGGCGATCGCCAGCGTCTCCGTAGGCACCTGGATCTACACCTTCGACCGGAGCTTCTGGCTTGCCGGCATCGCCGGCGTGCTGATGAGCGTCGTCTTCAACTACTCGGTCACCCGCGTCTTCACCTGGCGCTGAGCCACCGGTTCCCGCCGGCCCTGGGCTCGGCTATGGATGGGCCCTGCGACCAGAGGTGAACCGGCCCGATGCGTTCCGAACCGCCCGCGATGGCCAACGGCCTGCCCCGGGCCCTCCTGATCGTCATTGCCGTGACCACACTCGTGCGTCTCGCGCTGGCGGGGCTGCTCGACCTCGGGGCTGATGAGAGCTACGCGCTTGCCGTCAGCGTCCCGCTGCAGCTCTCGTTCTTCGACCATCCCCCACTGGCATTCTGGATCGCCGGTGTGATGCAGGCGCTGTTCGGTCGCGATATCGCGCCGATGCTGTTGCGCCTGCCTTTCATCTTGATGTTCGCGGGATCGACGTGGGCGATGTTCGCGCTGACGCGGCGGTTCTACGGCGAGCGGGCGGGCGTGTGGGCTGCAGGGCTGCTCAACACCGCGCCCTTCTTCTTCCTCTCTGCCGGCAGTTGGGTCGTCCCCGATGGCCCGCTGGTGCTGGCCCTCTTGCTCGCCGCGCTTTGTTTCGCCAAAGCGCTCGACGCCGATGGAGGCGCCTGGCGGTACTGGCTCGGCACCGGACTCTTCGCCGGGCTGGCGCTTCTCTCCAAATACCAGGCCATCGTCGTCATCGCCGGCGCGCTCCTGGTTCTTGCCATGCCCGCCTATCGGCGCTGGCTGCGGACGGCACAGCCCTATGTCGCGGTCGTGCTCGCCGCTGTGCTGTTCGGCCCGGTCCTCTGGTGGAACGTCCAGAACGATTGGGTCTCGGTTGCCTTCCAGCTTGGCCGCGGCAATGGCGCGACGCACCATGATCCCCTCCGTGCGCTGACCGTCTTTACGGGCGAAGCGATCTACCTCCTCCCGTGGCTGCTCGTCGGGCTGGTCGTAGCGGCCATCAGGGCGAGGGGAGCCGGGGCCCACCTGTTCCTCCCGCTCGCCCTGCCGCTGATCGTGCTGTTCAACGTGCTGGCCCTTGTCGCACCTGGCCTGCCGCATTGGGCGATGCCGGGGTGGTTGTTCCTGTTTCCTCCGCTGGGCAGGCTGCTGGCAGATGCCGCGGGACGCGGCCGCCGCTGGCCGCTTTGGTTTGCCGGCGCATCGGCGACCACGCTCGGAGCGCTGCTGCTGGTCGCGGTGCTCACCGTCAGCAACTCGCGCGTCGTTGCCGGCAACCCCGGGCTCGATGGCGCGCTGGCTGAAGCCACAAGCTGGACCGGTGTGTACGACGGGCTCACCGCGAACGGCCTGCTCAACCGCCCCGGCACCTTCCTTGCTGCAATGGACTGGCTCACCGGCGCCCGCCTCGCCGAAGCCACCCGCACCGAGGCTCCTGTCGTCGTCTTCGGCAACGACCCGCGCGGCTTCGCCTTCCTCGGCGACCCCAACGCGCATCTGGGCGAAGACGCGATCATCGTTGCGCCTGCAGGCAGGGCATCGGCGGTCGAAGCGCTGGCCCGCGACCACTTCACCGGGCTCGACATCGTCGGCAGCTTCACCACCAGCAAGGGCGGGCATCCGGCTTTCGCCGAAACAGCCTGGCTGGCGCGGAACTTCAAGACGCCGGTGGCGCTTCGGTACGGGCCGTGGGCCCGCTAGACCAACCTAGCGCATGCCGGCGGCCGCCAGTTGCGAGCGCTTGTGATCGAGATCGGCCCACGCCTGCCGCTTGCGGTAGATCGTCGAGGGGCTGAGCTCGAGCGCCGCTGCGGCTAGTGCGACATTGCCGGCGAAGTTGTGGATGGCGTCTTCGATGATCCGCTGCTCCTGCCGCCACATCGGCAGCACAAGGTTCGACATCACCGGGATGCTCGGCTCCCGCTCGCCGCTGCTCGGTCGGGCCGGCGGAATGGCGGCATCATGGAAAAACCCGGCCTTGCCGTGCCGGCGCGCCAGGCCAACCATGCGCTGCACCAGCCCGCCTGGCGTCGTGTTGCGCTCCACGCACTCATGCGCCCCGGCCCGCATAGCGGCGAGCGCGAACGACACCGAGCTGTTCGGGGCCAGAGCCAGCAACAAGGATCCGACAGCGGTACGGGCCAGTTTGTGGATGGCCGTCTCGGGTCGGTCACCGATGTCGGCCAGCGAGTCGGCGTCGGCGACAACGATGTCGAAGGTCGAACCCCGCAGCAGCTCAAGCGCCAACCGTCCCGCCGTCAGGGTGACGACATCGGGGGCGCAGATGGCTTCCTCCGACAGCGGCGCCGCCAGTGAGTCGCGAAAGTCCGCGCTCTCATCGACGATCAATACGCGCAAAGGAGTCCTGTCGTGGCTGACGCTGGCTTCGGACATGGGGAGGGAGGCGTTCCGCTCGTTCGTTCGCTGCCACCGATTGTTCACGAGCAGGGTAAATATTCCGTTTTGACAGTCCCCGCGCTGGCCCTATGTTGGCCGCTGGGGGCGCGAATCTCGCGTGTCGGGGGCAAGCCGTGCAGGGCCTCGTGTATGTGTTTGTTGCGTTGTCGGCCCTCGGCGTCGCTGCCGCCACCTATTATGGCCTGACGTTTACGCCCATTGAGGCGACGGTCACCGCCATCGCCATCGGCACCATCTTCATCCTTTTCGTCGAGCGGCAGTTGCGCCGCCGCGCCGAGTCGAGGCTCGAGAAGGCTATCGAGGACCTGTCGCGGCTGCTGTCGACCGACGCGCAGGCCGGCGCGACCCTGAGCCAGCGTGTCAATGCCCTTACCGACACCGATGCCGAAAAGCGGCTCGACGCGATCGAGGCCGACCTTGGCGTTCTCGGCACCGTGGTGACCCAGGTGACCGAGGCATTCGCCCAACTCGAGGAGCAGCGTCGCCTCGTCGCCGTCGATGCCCACCGTCCACCACCGCCCGAGCCCGACCCGGATGCCATGCCTGAGCCGGTGATCCCGCTCGAAATGCTGCGCCAGGCGATCGACGAGCAGCGCATTGTCTTCCACATCGAGCCGATCGTGTCGCTGCCGCAGCGCAAGCCCTTCGGCTACGACCTCGTCCCCCGCCTGCTGCTTGAGGACGACGAACTCGCCGACGCCGCCGACTTCATGCCGCATCATGGCGGCGAGGAGATCGTAGCCCGCATCGAGGCCGATGGCATCGACGAAGCGATCATTGTGGCGCGGCGTTCGCGTACCGCCGGCGCACCGATCACGCTGTTCGTGCCGCTCACCCGCGCATCGCTCGGCAGCGCAAAGGCGGTAGAGCTGATCCTCGCCGCCCTCGACGCCAACCGGGCCATCCTGCCGGCGCTGCTGTTCCTCATTCCGCAATCCGAATACAAGGCCCTGGGCGGCAAGGAGCGGGCCTCGCTGGCGGCCATCGGCAAGATGGGAGCGGCTCTCTCGCTCAGCGCCGCGGCCTCGCTGCGTTTCGACTACGCCGAACTACAGGGGCTGGGCGTCAGGACCGTGCGCGTCGACGCCACGCGCTTCCTGCGCCAGCCCGAGAGCTTCACCGATTTCCATGCCTCAGACATCGCTGCCTATGGCCGCCGCTTCGGCATCGAGTTGGTCGCCACCGGCGTGATCGACGAGCAGCAGCTGTTGAGCCTCTTCGAGGACGGCGTGACACTCGCACAGGGCCCACATATCGGCGGCCCCGGCCCGGTGCGTCCCGACCTCAAGCTCGAGCGTCCGGCCACGCTGGTGCAGGCCGCCAAGTGAGTGGACTGTCGGCGCTGGCGCCTGGCTACGACGCCGTTCTATCCGACGTCTGGGGGGTGCTCCACAATGGCGTCGCGGCCTGGCCCGGCACCGCCGATGCCCTCGTCCGCTACCGCCGCGGTGGCGGCCGGGTGGTGCTCATCACCAATGCGCCGCGCGCCGCCGCGCCCATCGCCGCGATGCTCGACCGTATGGGCGTGCCGCGTGACGCCTACGACGGCATCGTTTCCTCCGGCGATGTCACGCGCGACATGATCGCCCCCTATCGCGGCCGGGTGATCCACCACATCGGGCCGGCCACCGACGACGATAGCCTCTACGAAGGCCTCGGCGTCATCCGTGGTCCGGTCGAAGAGGCCGAGGCCGTGGTAGTGACCGACCTCGACAGCGACGACGACACGCCGCAGACCTACAATGATCGCATCGCCGTCTGGCTCCGTCGTCGCCTGCCGATGATCTGCGCCAACCCCGACCGGGTCGTCGAGCATGGCGGCCGCATCATCTATTGCGGCGGTGCGCTGGCCGACCTCTACGAGGCGCGCGGCGGCCAGATCCTGATGGCCGGCAAGCCCTACCGGCCGATCTACGACGAGGCCCTGCGGCTCGCCGAGGGTGCAGCCGGACGGCCCCTCGACCGCCGGCGCATCCTTGCCATCGGCGATAGCGTCCGCACCGACGCCATCGGCGCCGCCAATGCCGGAGTCGATCTCTATTTTATCACCGGTTCGATCCACGCCGGGGACCTCGAGGGCGCCACCGACACCGCCGTTCATGCCCTCGTCGCGCCCAGCGGCGCCCGGCTCGTCGGCTTTGCGCCCCGCCTTGCATGGTAATGTCGGCTCTGCCAGAAGCAGCCGGAGACAGGCGGACCATTCTTTGACCAGCTTCCACCGGCTCGACGGACTCGACAGCGTGCCGCAGGCGCTCAAGGGCGCCATGGTGGCCATCGGCTCGTTCGATGGCATCCACCGTGGCCACCAGGCGGTACTCGCCCGGCTGCTGGCACAAGCCAAGGCCCGCGGCGTGCCCGCCGTCATGCTGACCTTCGAGCCGCATCCGCGCGACGTGTTTGCGCCCACCCCGTTCATGTTCCGGCTGACGCCGCCCGACGCCAAGGCGCGCCTCGCTGCCGCGCTCGGGCTCGATGGCATCGTGCTGATGCCGTTTTCGCGCGACCTCAGCATGGTCCAGGCCGAGGAATTCGTGTCGCGCTTCCTCGTCAAGGCGCTGCGCGTTTCGGGTGTCGTGGTGGGCTCCGATTTCCATTTCGGCCACAACCGCCGCGGCTCACCCGATTTCCTGCGGGCCTCCGGCGCCGTGCACGGCTTCTCGGTCGATACGCTGGAGCTGATGCCCGAGGGAGCCGAGATCATCTCGTCCTCGCGCATCCGCGCCGCGCTGGGCGAGGGCGATGTCGTGACCGCCAACGGACTCCTCGGCTACCACTGGTTCTTCGGCGGCGAGGTGGTGCGGGGCGACCAGCGCGGCCGGCTGCTCGGCTTCCCCACCGCCAATCTTGCGACCACGGCCAGCTTCGGTCTGGCCCAGGGGGTCTACGCCGTGCGCGTGCGGCTCGGCGAGCGCGTGCTCGACGGCGTCTCGAGCTTCGGCAAGCCGATGTTCAACAACGAGCTGCCGCCGTTCGAGACATTTCTCTTCGATTTCGACGCCGACATCTACGGCCGCCACCTTGAGATCGCGCTGGTCAGCCACTTGCGCGGGCAGGAAGTCTACAAGGGCCTCGATGAGCTGATCGCTGCCATCCAGCGCGACACCCGCAGCGCCCGCGTCGCCTTGGGCCAATGCGGCCCGCTGAGCGATCTCGACCGGACGCTCGACTTCTTCGCTTGACAGCGGCTGGGGCAGGGCAGGCGGTAAGACCCTTTCACCCCCGCACCAATCCCGCTAAAAGGCCGGCCAATCCCGCCATCTGATAGTGTTTGAATGAACGACACCCCGAAGGCCGCGGCCGAGCCTGACTATTCCGTGACCCTGTTCCTGCCCGAGACCAGCTTCCCCATGCGCGCCGGCCTGCCCGAGCGCGAACCGCAATGGCTTGCCCGCTGGGAGGCGATGGACCTTTACGGCACGCAGCGCCGGATGATGGCGGGGAAGCCTTTGTTCACGCTGCACGACGGCCCGCCCTACGCCAACGGCAACATCCATATCGGCCACGCCCTCAACAAGATCATGAAGGATCTCGTGTCCCGCTCGATGAACATGCTGGGCTACAACTCGGCCTATGTGCCGGGTTGGGACTGCCACGGCCTCCCCATCGAGTGGAAGATCGAGGAACAGTACCGCGCCAAAGGCAAAGACAAGAACGACGTTCCGATCAACGAATTTCGGGCCGAGTGTCGCGGCTTCGCCCAATACTGGGTCGATACCCAGCGCGACGAGTTCAAGCGGCTCGGTGTCATCGGCGACTGGGGCAACCCTTATCTCACCATGAGCTTCGACGCCGAAGCCCAGATCGCCCGCGAGCTGATGAAGGTCGCGGCATCCGGCCAGCTTTATCGCGGTAGTAAGCCCGTCATGTGGTCGGTGGTCGAGCGCACCGCGCTGGCCGAAGCAGAGATCGAATACCAGGACTACGAGAGCGACACGATCTGGGTGAAGTTCCCGATCCATTCCGGCAACGGCGCGTTCGGAACCAGCGGCTTCGAAGACCTCAACGCCTCGGTTGTCATCTGGACGACGACGCCGTGGACCATCCCCGGAAATCGCGCCATCGCTTATTCGCCATCGATCGCCTATGGCCTCTACGAGGTGACGGCTGCGCCGGAAGGCAATTGGGCGGCAAAGGGCGAAAAATACGTCCTCGCCGACAAGCTCGCCGCCGATGCCCTCGCCAAGGGCAAGGTTGAGACCTTCGTGCGCCTCGCCGATGTCGACATGAGCAAGGTCGTCTCGACTGTCCACCCGTTGCGCGGGCTTGCCGGCGGCTACCAGTTCGAGGTGCCGCTGCTGGCTGGCGACCACGTCACCGACGACACCGGCACCGGCTTTGTCCACACCGCCCCCGGCCACGGCCTCGACGATTTCGAGGTCTGGATGGCCTCCGGACGCAAGCTCGCAACGCTCGGCATCGACAATGCCATCCCCTACACCGTCGATGACGCTGGCTTCTACACCAAGGATGCGCCGGGCTTCGACGGCGCCCGCGTGCTCGACGACAGCGGCAAGAAGGGCGACGCCAACAATCGCGTCATCACCGCCCTCGCCGAGCGCGGCATGATGCTGGCGCGGGGCCGGCTCAAGCACCAGTACCCGCATTCGTGGCGATCGAAGAAGCCGATCATCTTCCGCAACACGCCGCAGTGGTTCGTCTTCATGGACCGCGACATCGAGGGGAAGGCGGGCGATACGCTGCGCCATCGCGCTCTCGCTGCCATCGATGCCACCAAGTTCTATCCGCCGGCCGGCCAGAACCGGCTGCGCTCGATGATCGCCGAGCGTCCGGACTGGGTGCTGAGCCGCCAGCGTGCCTGGGGCGTGCCGATCGCCGTGTTCTACAACGTCGAGACCAACGACATCCTGAAGGACGAGACAGTCAACCATCGCATCGGCCAGGCCTTCGAGGAGGAGGGTGCCGACGCCTGGTTCAAGCCGGGCGCCAAGGAGCGCTTCCTCGGCGATGCCGTACCCGATCCCGAGAACTGGACCAAGATCGACGACATCCTCGACGTCTGGTTCGAGAGCGGCACGACGCACGCCTGGGTGCTGCGCAACAAGCAGAAATGGCCCGACCTGCAGTTCCCGGCCGATATGTATCTCGAGGGCTCGGACCAGCACCGCGGCTGGTTCCACTCCTCGCTGCTCGAAAGCTGCGCCACCAACGGTTTCGCGCCGTACCAGTCCGTGCTCACTCACGGCTTCACCCTCGACGGCGAGGGCAAGAAGATGTCGAAATCGCTGGGCAACACCGTCGCCCCGCAGGACGTCATCAAGCAGTACGGCGCCGATATCCTCCGCCTCTGGGTTGCAGCGTCGGACTATGCCGACGACCTCCGCATCGGCAAGGAGATCATCGGCACCACCGTCGACAGCTATCGCAAGCTGCGCAATTCCATGCGCTGGCTGCTCGGCAATCTCGCGCACTATAAGCCGGCCGAGGCCGTGCCTCACGCTGATATGCCCTCGCTCGAGCAGTTGATCCTGCATCGCCTGCACGAGCTCGATGGCGTCGTGCGCGAGGCCTATGCCGAATACGACTACAAGCGCATCGTCGCGGCGCTGTCCAACTTCATGAATGTCGAGCTGTCGGCCTTCTATTTCGACATCCGCAAGGACGCGCTCTATTGCGATCCCATCTCGTCCCAGAAGCGCCGCGCGGCCCTGACCGTGATCGACCGGGTCTTCGATTGCCTCACCGCCTGGCTCGCTCCCATCCTCGTCTTCACCATGGAGGAGTGCTGGCTGGAGCGGCATTCCGGCGCCGCTGAGTCGGTGCACCTCAGGATGTTCCCCGACGTTCCGGCGGAATGGGCCAACCCCGAGCTCGCCGCCAAGTGGGATGACGTCAAGACCGTCCGCGGCTACATCACCCGCGAGCTCGAAGTCGCCCGCCGTGACAAGCGCATCGGCTCCTCGCTCGAAGCTGCGCCCAAAGTCGTGGTTCGCGACCCCCGCCTGCTGCAAGCGCTCGACGGCATCGACCTCGCCGAGATCTCGATCACCTCCGGCATCGCCATCAGCCGGGGTGAACCCGCCGAGGGTGCCGAGCCAGTGAGCGTCGAGTTTGCCTTGGCCGAGGGCACGCGGTGTGCCCGCTCGTGGAAGGTCACCAGTGACGTCGGCAGCGACCCGGCGTACCCCACGCTCTCGGCCCGCGACGCCCAGGCGATGCGTGAGCGCCACGCGGCGGGCCTCCCGGCATGACCCGCAATGGCATCTGGCTGTCGCTCGGCCTTGGGCTGCTAGCGTTCGTGCTCGATCGCGCCTTCAAGTATGTGCAGATCGATGTGCTGCACTGGACGACCGGCTCGTTCACCGAGCTTCTGCCTATCATCGATGTCGGGCTCGTCTATAATTCTGGCGTCTCCTACGGCCTCCTGAGCTGGCTGCCCCCGTGGGGGCTGGGCCTCGTCGTTGCTGTGGCTTTCGCCGCGCTGGTCGTCTGGTGGGCCCGCTCGCCCTCCCGCCTGGTGCGGGCAGCGCTCGCCATCTGCATCGGCGGCGCCGCGTCCAACATCGTCGACCGGCTGCTCTACGGCTCCGTCGCCGACTCCTTCTGGCTGCACCTTGGCGACTATTCGTTCTTCATCTTTAACCTCGCCGACGCCGCCATCACCGCCGGAGTGTTGCTGCTTGCCCTTGATCTCCTGGGCATCGGCCGCCCGCGGCATGCCAACGCAACGTGAACCAATTGCTGCCAGAATCTGGCCTTAGGCGACTGGCTCGGCTATAAGTCCACCCGTCGGGGCGGAAGGGACCATCAATGGCGTTTGTGTTGACCGGGCGGCGTGCGGCGCAGCTTGCCGTTATCCTGCTCGCTGGAGCCGGCCTTGCCGCCTGCACCACGACGGAAGGGACCAACGCTCTTACCGACTTCGGCACCTTCGACCGCGAAGTCATCGAGCCGACGGCCGCCGGCATCGGTCTTGCCCCGCAGCCCGCTGCAAAGCCCGACCCGACCAATCCGCGCGGCCCCCTGGTCATGCCCAAGGACACCGCGACGCTGCCGCCGCCGCAAAAGGCCACCGATGTCGCCCTGCTGCCCGAAGACAGCGCCAAGCCCAAGATCGACACCACCGGGCTGTCGACCGAAGACCTCAACCGACTGAAGCATGTGCTGATCGTTGATCTCAACACGCCCGACGGCCGGCCACTGACCGCCGCCGAGCTCAAGAAGCTCACCGCCCAGCTCAAGTCGTTCAGCTACAACAACAAGCGCTCGATCTTTACCCCGCCCGAGCAGTACTTCACCCTCGCGTCCGGCCAGCAGAATATGGTCTGCCTCGCCAAGAGCGGCGACCTCGTCGCCGTCAACGATCCCGCCTGTCCCGCCGAAATCCGCAGCGTCCTGCTCAAGAAGACCTGACGCACTTCCCTCGTTTGATGCGCTGACCGGCCGGAATGGCCCGTCCCGCAGGAGGACTCGATGCCCGAACCCGTTGCACCCTTTTCGGGTGATCGCCTCGCCAAGGTCATCGCCCGCGCCGGGTTGTGCTCGCGACGCGACGCCGAGCTGTGGATCAAGGATGGCCGCGTGGTGGTCAACGGCAAGCCCATCCGCACCCCCGCCTTCAACGTCACGGCCAACGACGACGTCCGCGTCGATGGCGAGCCGCTGGTGGCGCGCCAGGGCACGCGCGTCTGGCTCTATCACAAGCCCATCGGTCTCGTGGTCACCGAGAAGGATCCCGAGGGCCGCCCGACCATTTTCGATACGCTCGCCCAGCAGGGCCTGCCGCGTGTCGTCTCCATCGGCCGCCTCGACATCAATACCGAGGGCCTGCTGCTGCTCACCAACGACGGCGGCCTGAAGCGCGTGCTCGAGCTGCCGGCGACCGGCTGGCTTCGCCGCTACCGCGTGCGCGCCTTCGGCAAGATCAGCCAGCCGCAACTCGATGGCCTCAAGGACGGGCTCGAGGTCGATGGCGTCAAATACGGGCCGATCGAAGCCACCCTCGAGCGCGAGCAGGGCAGCAACGTCTGGCTCGTCGTGTCGCTGCGCGAGGGCAAGAACCGCGAGATCAAGAACGTGCTCGCCGCCCTCGGCCTCAAGGTCAACCGGCTGATTCGCGTCAGCTTTGGCCCGTTCCAGCTCAACGACCTGCCCATCGGCGCCGTCGAAGTGGTGAAGGCGCGGGTGCTGCGCGAGCAGCTCGGCAAACGCCTTGCCGACGAAGCCGGCGTCGACTTCGACAGCGACCTGCCCGAGCCTGCCGCCATCGCCGTCGTGCGCCGCGCCTCTAACCCCAATTTCCGCGCCGCCGGACCCGGGCGCGAGCCCGCCCGGCAGCGCCGTCGTGACGGCGATTTCCGCTTCGCCGAAGGACCGGACAAGCCGCGTGCTGCTCGTCCGGTGCGTCGCGACGAAGCCGCCAGCGATGGCCCGCCGCGCCGCATCTTCAACCCCGACGGCACCATCAGCGACTTCGAGGTGAAGACCTACGGCCGGAAGCCCAAGGTCGAAGCCGGCGCCGAGCGCCCCGCCGGTCGTGGCCCGAAGCGTGCCGATGCCGGCAGTCGGCGATCCTCTCCTGCGC
>JBDTVO010000049.1:0-13301 GCA_040007135.1 Devosia sp.
GCATTCCAGAGTTCTTCCAGCTCAACGACATCATGAACGTCGAGTTCAATGCCGCGCTGCTGGGGACGCAGGACGCCAAGACCGCCTGTGCCAAGGTGCAGGCGCAGTGGGAAGACGTGCTGCGCAAGGCCGGCCACCTGGCCTGACATGATCGGGGCGGATCCGCTTCGCTGAGGACTTACAGATGACCTTTGCGACCGCATCCGCCCCGGCCCGCTTCGCCTTCGGCAAGCCCGAGAACACCCGGCTCACGCTGTGGCTGTTTCTCGGGCCTTGTCTTTTGTATCTGGCGGCTTTCGCCATCTATCCGCTGATCTACAGCCTCCGGCTTTCCTTCACCGATCTCACGGCGGCGAGCGGCACCGGCAACTTCGTCGGCCTCGACAACTACCGCACGCTCCTTTCCGACCCGCAGTTTTGGAATGCCGCCAAGAACAGCGCCATCATGGTCACGCTTGCCGTCGCCGTGCAGCTTGTCCTCGGCGTGGCGCTGGCCATGTTCTTCAACCTGCAGCTGCGTGGCTCATGGATCGTGCGTGGCATCCTGCTGCTGCCCATGCTGATGACGCCGATCATCGTCGGCGTCATGTGGCGCACCCTGCTCAATCCCGACTGGGGCATCATCGACTGGTCGATCAAGGCCATCGGCCTGACGCCGCCCGATTGGCTGGGCTCGGTCGATATGGCCATCGTCACCCTGGTACTCGTCGATTCCTGGCAGTGGACGCCGTTCGTCTTCATCATCGTCTTCGCCCGCCTTCAGGCGCTGCCCACCGATGTGTTCGAAGCCGCCAACGTCGATGGCGCCGGACCCTTCACCACCTTCCGCCGCATCACCCTGCCCATGCTGATGCCGGCGATTGTCTTTGCCGGCATCTTCCGCGCCGTCGATGCCTTCCGCTCCTTCGATCTGATCTATGGCCTCAGCTACGGCGGCCCGGCGCGCGGCACGACCACCATGGCCTTCTTCGCCTTCCAGAACGGCTTCCAGTTCCAGAACTACGGCTACGCTGCCGCCGTTGCCTATGCCATGCTGCTGGTGCTGATCGTCGGCACGACGGTCATGCTGCGCTACGTACAGATCAGGGCGGTGCGCTGATGAAGCCGGGTCGCATCCTTGCCTACATTGTGCTGGTCGTCATCGGTATCATCGGCATCGCGCCGTTCCTCTACCTCGCGGTCCTCTCCACCAAGAAGCGCATCGAGATCACTGCGCAGGTTCCGCCGTCGCTGAACTTCAACTGGGCGCAGATCGCCAAGAACTACAACGAGGTGCTGTTCGGCCAGGGCATGCTGGGCTTCACCCTCAATTCGCTGATCGTCGTCGCCATCTCGACCTTGATCGCCATCGTCATCGGCACCCCGGCCGCCTACGCCTTCTCACGCCTGCGCTTCCGCTACGCCGACACCCTGGCCTCGACCATCCTGTCGATGCGCTTCATGCCACCCATCGCCGTCGCCATCCCGCTCTTCATCATGATCAAGGCATTCGGCTTCGCCGATTCCTATGCCGGCCTGATCCTGCCCTATGTCGCGTTCTCGCTGCCCCTCGTCGTCTGGATCCTCATCGGCTTTTTCGACGAGGTGCCGCGCGAAATCGACGAGGCCGCGATGATCGACGGCGCCACGCATTTCCGCATCCTGTGGCGCGTCATGCTGCCCATCGTCCGGCCCGGCATGCTGACAGCAGCGCTGTTCGGCGCGCTGTTCATCTGGAACGAGTTTCTGGTCGCCCTATACGTCGTCGACTCGCGCTCGGTGCAGACCATATCGCTGGGAGCGGCAACCCTGGTCAGCGCGCAGCGGCCCATCGACTACAACATCGCCTCCGCCGTCGGCATCGTCACGGTCATTCCCATCCTCATCTTTTCCCTCTTCGTCCAGCGCTACATCGTGCGCGGGCTAACTGCTGGAGCCGTCAAATGAACTACGACAGCATCAAACCCGAACTCGTGGCCGAAAACCTCGGCTGGCCCGAAGGCCCGACAGTCATGCTCGATGGCAGCGTCACCTTCGTCGAGAGCTATCGCAGCCAGCTCACGATGGCCGCCAGCGGCAAGCCGGCAGCCCGGCTCGCCTACACCGCCGGCGCACCCAACTCCTGCGTCCTCGGCGCCGGCGGCGAGCTCTATGTCTGCCAGAACGGCGGCACCGTCGGCCCGTGGCGTGCGGCCGAAATGGTGGCCCCCTCGATCCAGAAGGTGCGGCCCGGCGGCAGGGCCGAGATCATCTGTTCCGAGGTCGAAGGCATCAAGCTCAACGGCCCCAATGACCTCGTCTTCGGCCCCGACGGCACGTTGGTGTTCACCGACCCGGGCACCTACAATCCGGCCAAGCCCGACCCGAGCTACATCCACGCCATCTCCCCCGACGGCAGGGCGAGCGTAAAGGTCCGCTTCGAGCAGCCGACCTTCCCCAACGGCGTCGTCGTCGAGGCCGATGGCTCGATCGTCTGGGATGAATCCTACACCGGCCACGTCAAGCGGCTCCGGCCTGATGGCACCATCGAAGATCTCGGTCGCATGCCCGGCAAGAACCAGCCGATCCTCGATGGCATGGCCATCGCCAGGGACGGCTCCCTGCTGGTCACTGACCTCGTCGGCGAAGGCTTCCACGTCCTCGCCCGCGACGGCACGCCGAGGGGCTTCGTGCGCACCGGCGGCTGCCCCACCAATCTTGTGTTCGACGGCGAGACGCTGTGGATGACCGACGCCAGCGTCCTCGCCAGCAGCGCCGAGCCCAACTACGCCGGCAAGCTCTGGAAGATGCATTTCCCCGGCGGCGGCGCGCCCACCTATAAGGGCACCATTGCCTCGAAGGGTGCAGCATGAGCGCCCGCGACAGCTTCCCGGGCCTTTCCCACAAGGGCCGGATCGCCTTCGTCACCGGCGGCGGCTCCGGCATCGGCCGCGAGACGGCCCTCACGCTCGCCGATCTTGGCGCCGACGTCGCCATCCTCGACTGGACCAAGGGCGCCGCAGACGACACTGCGGCCGAAATCCGGCGCATCGGTCGCCGGGCGCTCGCCTTCACCGGCGACACCGGCGACGAAAAAACCGTCGTCGACGCCTTCGCCACGACCCGCGCCGAGCTCGGCGAAGTCGATGTCGCCGTCGCCTGTGCCGGCATCCTCGGCGATGGTGGACCGGTGTTCCAGAATTCGGTCGCCGATTTCGACAAGGTGATGCGTGTCAACGTCACCGGCGCCTTCCTCGTCGTGCGCGAGGCCGCCAAGGGCATGCGCAAGCGCAGGAGCGGCGCCATCGTCGTGCTCTCCAGCCTCGACGGGCTGCAGGCCGAGCACGGCATGTTCTCCTACTGCGTCTCGAAGGGCGCGCTGCTCAACCTCGCCCGCGCCGCCGCGCTCGACCTGGCGCGCGACAACGTCACCGTCAACGCGGTGTGCCCCAGCGTCACCTACACCCCGCTGCTCGAGGGCCGGCTGGCGCAGATCCCCACCGGCAAGCAGGTGCTCGCCTCCTACGCCGAGCGCCACCCGCTGGGCCGCGTGCTGACCTCGCGCGATATCGCCTCGGCCATCGCCTACGTCACCTCGCCGATCGCCTCCGGCATCACCGGCGCAGCCATCCCGGTCGATGCCGGCATCGGCGCCACCTGGGACAATTTCCGCGACCCACCCTGGATCACCGCCGGCAAGGTGCCGTCCGCTTGATTTCCTGATCGATGAGCGGCACAACAGGCCGTCGCGGGCCGGTTCGGCCACGGCCGCGGGTGTAGCTCAATGGCAGAGCAGAAGCTTCCCAAGCTTACGACGAGGGTTCGATTCCCTTCACCCGCTCCAGCCCCTGAGCGCCACTCTCACCGACCCACTCAGGCTTTTTTCGGCTTCGGAGTGAGGTCGATGCCGTTGGCGCGGCCGACATATTCGGGCAGGTGCGGCACGTAGTTCTCGGGCCCGTTGCCGCCCGCCGACACCGCCATACCGAAAGCATTCTTGACCGCATTTCCCACCGGGTTGGGAAGTCGCACCGAGTCGGCCATCGACTCGAGGTAGGTCATGTCCTTGAAGGCATTGCTGAGCGTGAACTTGTGCGCCTCGCGGTTGCCCTCGAGCGTGTAGCCCATGAACGTCTGGTAGAAGCCGTTGTCGAGCCGGCCGCCGCGGATGACGCTGTCGAAGCGCTCGGGCGAGATGCCGACCTTGCTGGCCAGCGCCAGGGCCTCCGCATAGATCGCCGCGTAGCCCATGGCGATGAAGTTGTTGAGCAGCTTCATCCGGTGCCCGTCGCCGGTGCCGCCGATGTGGACGACCTTGCCGGCCCAGGTCTCGAGCACCGGCCGGATGCGGGCAAAAATCTCGTCGGAGGCGCCCACCATGGTGTCGAGCCTTCCCTCCCACGCCTCCTTCGGCGTCCGCGACAGCGGCGCATCGACGAGCGTGATGCCGGCGGCGCTGAGTTCCCCGGCGAGCGCCACCGTCGAGGTGGGATCGGAGGTCGAACAGTCGACGATGATCGCCCCGGGCTTCAGCCCCGCCGCAAGGCCGTCGGCGCCGCGGACCACCCCTTCCACTTCGCGCGATCCCGTCACGCAGAGAAAGACAATGGACGAACCCTCGGCCACTGCCCGCGCCGATTTTGCCTCCACCGCGCCGCGGCCGATGAGGTCCTCGATCGGCTTGCGGTTGCGATGCCCCATGACGGTCAGGGCGTACCCCTTCTCGATGATGTTCTTGGCCATGCCGTGGCCCATGAGGCCGAGGCCGATGAAGCCGATGGTTTCGTTGCTGCTGGGCATGGCGGTCTCCGGGGTTGTGCGTTCTTAGTGCCGTGCGAGCGGTGTGCCAAGCGCGGCCACCCGGCCTTCCGTCCGGATGCCTGCAGCATCAGCCAGCGTTCTTGACCATTTGGTCAAGCCGCAGCACTGTCGGCCCATGAAAGTCCTCGTGCTTGGCGCCGGCGTGATCGGGACGACCTCGGCTTACTATCTTGCCCAGGCCGGCCACGAGGTGACCGTGCTCGATCGCCAGCCGGGTCCGGGGCTGGAGACCAGCTTCGGCAACGCCGGCGAGTTGAGTTACGGCTACGCCTCGCCCTGGGCCGGCCCCGGCATTCCTCTCAAGGCCATCAAGTGGCTGCTGATGCCCGACGGTCCGCTGGTGATCCGGCCGATGCTCGATCTGCGCATGTGGATCTGGGGGCTGCGCCTCCTCGCCAATTGCACCACCGCCGCCTATGCCCGCAACAAATCGCGCATGGTCCGGCTCGCCGAATACAGCCGCGACTCGATGATCGCGCTGCGCGCCGCAACCGGCATCGGCTACGAAGGTCGGCAGCAGGGCACGCTGCAGCTCTTCCGCACCCAAGAGCAGCTCGACCACATCCACGGCGATGTCGAGGTGCTGAAGCAATACGGCGTGCCCTACGAGGTGCTCGATCCCAAAGGCTGCGTTGCCGCCGAACCGGGATTGGCAACCGCGCGGGTGCCGTTCGTCGGCGCCCTGCGCCTCCCCAACGACGACACCGGCGACTGCAGGCTGTTCACCGAGGCCATGTCGCGGCTTGCCGTCGCGGCCGGAGTGACGTTCCAGTTCGGCACCACCATCGACCGCATCGAGGCCGCCGGCGATCGCATCACCGGCGTCAGCACCAGCCGCGGCACGCTCACCGCCGACATCTACATCGCCGCCCTCGGCAGCTACAGCCCGCTGCTGGTGAAGCCGCTCGGCATTGGCCTGCCGGTCTATCCCATCAAGGGTTACTCGCTCACCGTGCCGATCACCAACGCTGCCGTCGCGCCGCTGTCGACGGTGATGGACGAGACCTACAAGGTCGCCACCACCCGCTTCGATGACCGCATCCGCGTCGGCGGCACCGCCGAAATTGCCGGCTGGGACACAGCGCTCAGGCCGCATCGCCGCGGCCCGCTCGAACGCTCGCTCCGCGATCTCTTCCCCGAAGCAGGTGACATTGGCCGCGCGAGCTTCTGGTGCGGGCTGCGGCCGATGACCCCCGACGGCACGCCCGTCATCGGCAAGGCGACGTTCGAGAATTTCTACCTCAACACCGGTCACGGCACCCTGGGCTGGACGATGGCGGCCGGCTCCGGACGGGTGCTCGCCGATCTCGTCTCGGGCCGCCCGCCCGAGATCGACACCTCAGATCTCGGCCTCGGACGCTACGCGGCCTGAGGCTGGCGCGCCCGCCTTCATTCCGTGCAGCCGCCCGCGGCTGAGCCGCGTCATGCCGTGCGTGGTCTTGGCCCAGTACACCGGCTTGACGATGAGCTCATAGGCCGCCCGCAATGCCGCGATCGAATGCAGGAACCAGTAGGCCGGCAACAGCACCTGCACCGGCAGCAGGTGGTAGGCCCGCTGATGCACGAGGCCGCTCACCTGGATCGCAAACGCCGCGCCATAGCCGGTGACCAGCACCAGAATGCTCAGCCAGTCGACGATGTCCTTGGGCACCAGTCCAACGGCGCCGTCGAGCCACAGCCGCACGACAAGCGACAGCACGAACACCGTGTGCAGCAGCGAGGTGAGGATCATGCCGCCCACGAGCACCTGGAAACCGAGGAAGCCGCGCCAGCCCGCGTCGCGCAGGAACCGTACCGGCGCGCGGTTGTGGACGATGAAGGTTTGCATCCAACCCTTCATCCACCGCGTACGCTGCGCCATCCACGCGCGCAGCGTCAGCGGCGCCTCTTCGAGCGTCCGGCTCGGCAGGGTTTCGGCCCTCAGGCCGCGTCGCGCCAGGCGCACTCCAAGGTCCGCGTCCTCGGTGACGTTGAACGCGTCCCAGCCCCCCAGCGCCCGCAGCGTCGATGTCCGGAAATGGTTGCTGGTGCCGCCAAGCGGCACCGGCAGTCCCCAGCGCGCCAGTGCCGGCAGCAGCCGTGCAAACAGCCCGGCATATTCGCCGGCAAACAATGCCGTCAGGGCGTTCTCGCTGGCGTTCTCGGGCACCAGCTCCGCCTGCAGGCACGCCAGAGCCGGATCAGCGGCAAACCGTGCCGCGGCAAGGCGCAGTTGGCCCGGGTCCGGCACGTCTTCGGCGTCGTACACCACGAGGTGTTCGCCGCGCGCCAGCGGCAGCGCGTAGTCGATCGCCTTCGGCTTTGTGCGCGGCGCGCAATCGGGCACGACGACCAGTCGGAAGCGCGGATCGCCGAGCACGCTCTCGACCGCCGCGATCGTCTGCAGGCTGCGCGATTCGACCACGAACTTCACATCGAGCTTCTCGGCCGGGTAATCGCGGCCTTATGCATCAAACGCACCAGCTAGCTTTTCTTGACCTCTGGTGCCACTGCCCACGCCGACTCTGCTCTTAGTAGGTCCTTGAGCATTGCGAGGCGCTTGGGGTCAGTCTCGGTCTCGATTTGCTTTGTGAAGTTCCTGATATTCTCATCGCGGATGAACTTGTCGAAACGGTCGGGCATTGCATGCCGCCTTTCGGTGAGGGGCGGACGCTATGCTTGTGGGGGCGTGGTGTCCACCCAGCCAGCCGCTAGGGGTTGGGGTTGGCGTCCGCGCCAACCCCATGTTTACCGCTACCGGCGCAACAATGCGTTGCCGAGTGCGTTAGCTGGCACGGGCTCAGCGTTGCATGGAGGATTGAAGGCATGACGAAGATCGGTTTCGATCCTAAGCCGCTCAGCGGCCCCATCCGGCACCAGCAAGGCGCAGATGTGCGTAGCGCCCATCTTCAATGCGCGCTGGAAACCTTCGTGACCCGCTCGACCGGTGTTGAGGCGGTTTTCGAGGGACTGCGCCTCGCCGACATAGAGGGCTTCGAGCCTCGACCCGTTCGGGACTTGGACCAGCCGGCAGACGATGTAAACGCCGGCCGCAGGCTTAAAGGTCGTAGTTAGATCGAACAGCCCGAAGTTATGGGGCCAGCCGGACGCGCCGGTCCATGAGACAGTAGGCATATGCGTTTTCCTTTATATGGAACCCGCAGAGGCTTGATCTCGACAACAGAATCTGTAGTGTGACGCTGCTAGCAAAATTTGAGCCCCCACGGGTTCAGGCGACTTCCAAAAACCGGTTTGAGCGTGTCACCGCTTGGGCCGGTTTCGTCTATCCGGGAATCGGGTAAACGCCGGAACGCTAGCACCCTCCCGGCCCGACTGCCAACGGTTTGAATCTCATTTTGTTCTCGTCAGCCGCCAGCGGATCGCGTTGCCGATTTTGCCGTCGCGCGCGATCTTCCCGCCCCGCTTCTCCTGCATTCGCAACGCCTGCACGATGCGATAGGCCACAGCCGACCGTAGGTGCCTGTCAGCGCCGAGGAAGCCCTTCCGGGTGATGATCCACTCGGCAAGCTGGCGCGTGTCCAATGGGCCTTCCGCAAGCGCCTCATGGCACAGTTTGCCAATCTCTTGCCGCTTGAACAGGCGGTCCAGGTTGTAGTGCATCGGGAACAGTTCGCCCGCGCCCGGAGCTTCAAACAGATGCAGGGTCGCCGCGACGTGCGCCAGATCGGCGCGTGCCTGTTCAATGTCCGCCTCCAGCTTGGCGATGTAGCCCTGCAGGTTCTCCGCCTTGGTGCGGAGGGTGTTGATTACTTGCGGGTCGCTCATGCGGCCTTCCTTTCCGAACGCTGCCAGTAGCCAGCCCACACGGGGCTAACCGGGGCGCTCATGCTGTTGGCGATAGCGGCATGGGCGTTGTCGCCATTCGAGCGGCGGCGGTGATCCTCCAGCCAAGCGGCATGAGCCGCATACTGATGCAGATACTGCGGGCTCACCCCGTGGTGCTGGCCGGTGACCATGCGGCGGAGGCGGCTAAAGAAGCTCTCGACCGCGTTGGTGTTGGCACCGTCCGCCGAGTAGGCTTCCGAGTGATTGATGCGGTAGGTCGGCCATGCCTGATGCAGATGATCCCAATGGCTCGCCTCATCGGCAAACACCGTGGCCATGCGGGCAACGTGGCGGGTCGCAAGCTCGACGCCATCGGCTTCGCTGAGGGTCACAAAGGTAAGGGTGCGACCCTTGCGCTGGCGGAGCGCGACGACAACGCGGCGCTTGCCGGTCTGATGCTCGGAGAGGCGGCGATCAACGCGGTCCTCAGCGCGATTGGCGGGGCGGATATGGCCGCCAAAGTAGGCACCGTCAATCTCGACCTCGCCATCCAGCGTTGCACCCTCGACCTCACGGGCCAGCGCTTCGCGGAGCTTGTGGGCCAACACGAACGCCGTTTTATACTGCACGTCCAGATCGCGCATAAGCTGCGAGGCGGAGAGGCCCTTGACCGCATTCACAAAGATGCAGATCGCGCCGAGCAAATCGACAAAGGCGAGCTTGCGGCTGGCGAAGATCGTGCCAGACGTGACCGAAAACTGATGCCCGCAACCGGCGCACTTGAACTTGCGGCGGGTGCTGATCGTGTAGCACTCGACCGAACCGCACTTGGGACACACCGGCTCGCCGCCCTGCCAGCGGAGGCGCTTGAACGTCTCGTAAGCTGCATCCTCGCCATCGCGGTAAATGTTGCGGAGGCTGAGGGTGCGGGCGGCGGCGGTGAGGAGGAAATGCTGAGACATCATCATATCCGGTGATTTTGTTCACCGTATATGCTGACTTGTGTAGCCAAATGCAAGGGCCTATATCATCACAAATGATGATATTTTGAGGCTACCGATGGTCGAGGCTTGGAAATCGAAGCCCGTCACCCAGGAATGGGAGGAACGGGCCAAGAACCTGCTGAAAGGCGAGTTGAAGCGGCGCGGGGTGACCTATGCCCAGCTCGCCGAAAAGCTGGCCGGACTCGACATTCACGAAACGGAGCGCAATCTAAACAACAAGATCAGCCGAGGGGGCTTTAGTGCGGCGTTCTTGTTGCAATGTCTGAAAGCGGTCGGGTCGGAGCAATTGCGGCTGGACTAGCGCTGGCGTTCTTCTGTGTTTTCTTGATCGGAATCTGGTCAGGTAACACCGACAATCAGTATGGCGCCTCCTATGCCGAAACAAATCAGCAGGCCTATCCCTATTCCGAAGAGGAGGCCGCTCGTTTCGGCGTCGCGCCGGGTAGCCGCAAAACCTATCAAGAGATATGCGGCTATCCCACCGGCCGCGAGGAAGCCGACCTTTGCCAGCAATGGCGCTCCGCTAACGCCTCGCGCGAAAGCGCCAAGTGGTCCGGGTGGGGCTTTCTGCTTTCCGCCTTGGGCGCCACTGGCGCTGCCATTACTGTGTTCTACGCCATCCGCACGTTCCGCCTTCAGGATGCCACCACCCGCGCCGAATTGCGGGCCTACATCAGCACCCGTTGTGGTGGAGTTATCGAGTTTAGCGAAGCACGGTTTGCCGCCAGTGTCCTCTTTGACAACGACGGACAGACGCCAGCCTACAAGGTTCGTTCCATCGTTCTCGCCTATCTCGTCAACAATCCGATCATGGATTTTGACACTGCCTATGTCATCGGCAATCTCAGAGAACAGGCCCTGGTGGCCAGGACTAACTCCCTCGCGCGTGGGCGCGGCCATAGTTCTGTGACCGAGTTTAGGCCTGAGAACGAGTTCCTTGCTCGGCGCGACGCAATCTTGAAGGGTGAAGGTCAGATAGCCGTGGCGGGTCGCATCGAATACGACGACACGTTCGGGGCGCACCATGTGACCAACTTCTTTCACCTCTATCCCCTCGGAAGGTGGAAAGCCGACGACGCGTTCTACCACCATCAAGGGAACGACACAGACTAGCGCGTACAGCGCCGCCGCGATCACTCAACGCACCGCTGGTGCGTTTGATACATAAGGCCGGGTAATCGAGTGCCAGCATCGCCCGCTCGAGCATCGGCACCATCGCCGCCTCGTCGCGCAGCGGAATGAGCACGGTGTAGATCGGCAGGTCGCGATCGCCGAGCGGCGGCACCGCCGCCCGTGGCGGCGAGGGCAGGGCCGCAGCGAGTCGCAGCAGGCTCGGCACCAGCAGCAGCACGACGGCGAACGGAATGAACAGCGGCCGCGCCACCGCGCCGGTCGCCATCACGGCAAGAACCAGCAGCGCCAGCAGCAGCGCAAAACCGATCCGGGCCGACAGCGGCAGGTCGATCGCCGCACTCGCCCGCGGCCACAGGCGCGTCGTCTCCGTTTGCGCCGAGGCGATCAATTGTCCGTTGGCGGCGCGGGCGAGGCCGGCCTCGATCGCTTGCGGCGGCACGATGCGCAACCGTGCGCGCGTCTCCGGACGCGCCGTCCGCAAATTGATGATCGGCGCGAATCCCGGCGCAGCGAACACCAGGTCTTCGCCCAGCACCGGCTGCCGCAGCGTCCTCACGTCGCCCAGCCGGTCGATGCGGGCAATCGGCGGCAGTGGCAGTCTTGACGGCGTCATTGTCGCGAACTGCAGGCCCGCCCATCGCGCCGCCCGCCGCCACACCACCTCGGTGCCGAGGCCGAAGCGGTGGGCGCAATAGTCGAGCGGGTCGATGCCGAGCCGGCCGGCCTCGGCCAAATGCTTGCCCGCGGCGAGATCGCTTCCGCAATTATCCGCGAGAACCGCGCGCAGCAGATCGATGGCGTCGTCCGTCTCCGACATGAGGCGCCCCCATCGCGCAATGCCGTCGAAACCAAGTCGCACCCTGACGGTAAGTCCCAATGGGACAATTGCATAGGGGCGGGCGCGACGACGGCCGGTCGTACGGGCCCTCGCCACGCCACTCGATTTTCGGCATAAGCACCCGACGCCAGTTGCGGATGGCCCGATGCGTGCGCTTATCGCCCTGATTTCGCTGATCTTCAGCGCTGGTGCCGCTCTGGCGCAGGCGCTCCCCTATCACGCCGACCCGACGGCGCGCGAAATCGTGCCGAACCTGTCGGCGGTGCCCAACATCCGCTTCCTCACCACCGCCGACTTTCCGCCCTTCAACTATCGCGACAAGTCCGGCGAGCTCATCGGCTTCAACGTCGATCTGGCGCGCGCCATCTGCGCCGACCTTGCCATTCCCTGCACCGTCCAGGCCTGGCCGTGGGAGCAGGCTGGCAAGGCCCTCGAGGACGGGCAGGGAGATGCGCTCATCGCCGGTCTCGCCATGAGCCCCGACAACGGCGCCGTCTTCGACTTCTCCAATATCTATCTGATGTTCCCCGGTCGCTTCGTCGCCCCCAGGGATGCGCAGTCGGGATTCAATCCGCTGCAGCTGGATGGCAAGACCGTCGCGGTGCGTTCCGGTTCGGCGCACGAGCAGTTCGCCCGCCGCTACGTCCCCAATGTGAAGATTGCCGGCTTCGACAGCGAAGCGGCGGCGCTCGAGGCGGTGCGCGACAAGAAGGCCGACCTCTATTTCGGCGATGCCATGCGCGCCAGCTTCTGGCTCAACGACAATCCCGAGTGCTGCAGCTTTGTCGGCCTGCCCTACTTCCGGCCCGACCTGTTCGGCGACGGCATGTCGGTCGCCGTGGGAGCCGGCCACGACAGCGTCCGCCAGGCAATCGACTACGCGCTGGCCCGGCTCAAGAAATCCGGCGCGCTCGACGAACTCTATTTGCGCTGGTTCCCCGTCGGGTTCTACTGACCGCTCTCACAGTCAGGTCCCCCAACGAAGGGGGAGGACAGAGCGCCTACTGCGCCCGACGCAACCGCGCCCGCGCCGACGCCTCGATCGCCGCCGAGATCAATCCGTCGAGATTGAGCTTGTCGCGGACCATCTCCAGGAGGCGCAGTTCCTCCTGCTCGAGATGGAGGTCGATCGTCGACACCTCCACCGCCAGTGCATAGGCGGTGTCGTGCAGCCGCTCCGGGATGGCGCCCAGCACCATGTCGAGCACCTTGTCCAGGTCGGAGCTGTCCTTGATGAGGTCGATCGCTTCGGCCGCCACCTGCCCGAGGCCGGTCTCATCGAAGCCGTCGAACACCGGCGAGCGCGCCACCAGATTGCCGATGGCGCCGAGTTCCCGATCGCTGATGCGCGCGTCGGAGCTGGCGACGATCACCATCAGGTGGATCAGGGCGTCCTGGGTGCTGAGCGGCATCGGCGGGTTCCTTCAAAAGCGCCGAGAGACATAGGGAGCCAGGCGCAGCTTGTCCAGCGCGGGCCCTCCCGCCGGACCCCGCGTCGAGCCCTCGCGCCGAACCATTGACTCGTCCCGCCGCCGTGGGCCACACCGCAGTCCATCTCCAATCCGGATTTCCGCCCCGTGACTGCGCCTCTCCCGTCGCTCGATCCAGCCTTTTTCGATGCCGCCCAGACCGCCCGGGCCTGGCCGTTCGAGGAAGCGCGCAAGCTCGTCGCGCGGCTCAAGCGCACCGGCAAGACCGAAGCCTTGTTCGAAACCGGCTACGGCCCCTCCGGCCTGCCGCATATCGGAACCTTCGGCGAAGTCGCGCGCACGACGATGGTG
>JBDTVO010000050.1:0-12946 GCA_040007135.1 Devosia sp.
CGCACCTGCTTCGGGAGCAGGGGGTCGAGTGTTCGAATCACTCTACTCCGACCAAAACAAAGGCCGGTCGCAAGACCGGCCTTTCCTATTTCGGCGATGCCCGAGAGGGATCAAGCGCGGCGCTTGAACAGCGCCCAGCCGCCCGCCACGGTGACGGCGGCGAAGATCATCTTCACCACATCCCAGACGATGAAGGGCTGCACCGCCCCGTTCCAGGCGCTGCCGATGAGATTGTCGGCATTGAGCCAGGTGGGGAGAGCATTGCCCGAGTTGACGATCGTGCCGGCCACCGTAAGCAGCCAGAGAAAGCCAAAGGCGAACGTCAGGGCATCGGCAGCGAGCATGACGAGCGCCATCACCGCGACACGCCGCGACGCACCGAGGTCGGCGGCGCGGCCGATGATGTAAGCCATCGGCAGCCAGCCGACGATGAAGCCGAAGGACGGCTGCAGAACGTAAGCGAGGCCGCCGCCGCGGGTGAACACCGGCAGGCCAAGCAGACCTTCGACAATGTAGACGGCCACGGTGGCAACGCCGATGCGCCAGCCGCCGGCCCCTGCTATGAGCGCGACCGCGAGGCTCTGCAGCGAATAGCTGATGGGGAGATAGGGAACCTGAACCTTGGCGGCGAGGGTGAGAATGCCGGTTCCCAGCACGATCAGGACGATCTGCTTGAGCAGCGCGGCCCGATCGGCTTCGGGGACGAAGACTCCCGCGAGAGTATTTTGCGTGGTAAGCGTCGCGGCCATCGTCGTCCCTTTGTTTCGGCGCCCGAATTGACGGTGTTTTAGTCTCACGGACGCCCAGAACGCAATGGCAGACGCTTCCCCCGGCCCCAGATTCGATACCAGTTTCGACCCCGATACCGGACGTCCCGTCGCGGTGGCGCCGGGCGTGGTGCGGATCACCGCAGGCAACCGGAGCGCGTTCACCTTTACCGGGACGAACAGCTTCCTCATCGGAGGCGACCGCCTCGCGGTGCTCGATCCGGGACCGGACGATGTGGGGCATCGATCTGCCCTACTCGCCGCGATCGGCGGGCGACCGGTCGAGGCCATCATCCTCACCCACACGCACAAGGATCATTCGGCGGGAGCACGCTCCCTCGTCGCCGCGACGAACGCGCCGCTGTGGTTCGCCGGGCCGCACCGGTTGAGCCGGCCAGCCCGGCCGTTCGAACCCAACGCCATCGGCAGCGCCTGCGACTGGTCACTGCGGCCGGACCGGACGCTGCATGATGGGGAACGCTTCGAGATCGGAGGGGTGCGGCTGGCTGCCGTCACCACCCCCGGGCACTGCGCCAACCATATGAGTTTTGGCGTCGAGGGCGCCGATGCACTGCTGAGCGGCGATCATGTGATGGGGTGGAACTCCACTCTGGTTTCAGTCCCGGATGGCTCGATGGCCGACTACCTGGCGTCGCTGCGCAAGGTGATTGCCCTGCCCTATCGGCGACACCTGCCGGCGCATGGCGGGCCGGTCGAGGATGGACCGGCGCTGGCCCGGGCGCTGCTGGCGCATCGACAGTTGCGCAATGCGCAAGTCGCAGACGCGGTTCGCGGCGGAGCGACGCGGCTGCGCGACCTGGTGGCGAAGATCTATCCCAGGCTTAGCGGTCCGCTGCGCTTTGCGGCGGGCCTCACGCTCGCGGCGCATATCGAATATCTCGAGGACACCGGCGTTATTGCCGTGCGGCGCAGCCCGTTCGGGATGCGGCTCCGTCCCGCTTAGTTGTCCGCCTGCGGTTGCCGCGAGGCATCGCGCAGCATCAATGTCACCTGGTTGTCGAGGTCGAGCAGGAAGGCCTCGATGCGTTGCCCGTTCTCGCCGAAGTCGGGGAAATTGGTGAGCGAGGCGGAGCGCATGATGATGGTCGCGCCGTCGGGACTGCCGACGAGGCGAATGGCCACCTCCTGGCGGAAGCCGAGAATTGTGGTGACGAGGGCGTTGAGCTCGCCGCTGTCGAGCGGCGTCTGCGGCTCGCGCTTGGAGCGAAGCTCCCAGCCGCGATCGTCGATGAGGTCGGAGACGACATCGAACATCTGCGGAGCGGCGATCGGGTAGTTGCGCGAGCGGGCGTTGGGAAAGGCGGCCTCAATGCGGGCGCGTTCCTCGGGCGTGACGAAGCGCGCCGTAACGAAACTGCGCAGTTGCGGCGGATTGGCGAAGTCGGTGGTGACGTCCGCGGCCTCGGGATAGTGCAACGTCTCCCAGGCGAGGAAGGCCACCGGCCCGAGGCAGAGCAGGCTGAACAGCAACGCAACGACGGCTCGTCCCCATCCCTGATCGCCGGTGAACCAGAGCCGCACGAAGGCGACGATGGCGGCGATGAAGGCGATGCCGGCGACCGACAGGGCAACGGCCTCGACGAGGATGAAGTCGTTACTGGCGATGATGCGGGAGCGGTGGAGGAAGATCGGGATGATGACGAGGGGCAGCGCCAGGGTGGCGAGGCGGCGCGACCAGACAGCCCATTTGGACGTGCGGACAAGGATGCGCATCAGCCGGCTGGAACCAAAGGCGGCAGCGCCGGTGGCGGTGGTGGTGGACAAATGTCGCGGATGGCGGCCCACTCGGTGGCAGTGAAGGCGGGCTTCGTGCCGGCACTCGCGGTGTCGAGGGCTTCGAGGGCGCGACGACGATCCTCGGTCAACGGGTGGTTGGAGAACAGGGCCAGGGCGCGGGAGAAATCGTCGTCGCCGGCGACGCGATCGAGCAGGTCGACGAGACCCTTCGGGCTGAAACCGAGCCGACGGGCGGTATCGGCGGCGAAGGCATCGGCTTCGGCTTCCGCCTGCCGCGAGAAGCGATTGTCGATCAGGGCCGAGCCGATGGCGCCGGCGACCGAGAGGCCAGTCATGTCGCCGAGTACAAAACCGACGAGCAGGCCGGTGGCAGAGCTCGAGATCAGAGTCTGGATGCCGTGGCGGTAGTAGACGTGGCCGAGCTCGTGGGCGAGGACGCCGGCAAACTCATCGGGCGCGCGGCTGGCCTCGAGCAGCGTCGAGAGATAGTAGGTGCGCCCGCCGGGCAGAGCGAAGGCGTTGGGGATATCCGAGCGAACGACGCTGACGGTGGGGTGGAATGGCGACCCGAGGCCGTCGAAGGTTGCGTCGACGAAGCGGGCGATGGCGGTATTGGCCGGGCTCGTGGGATCGGGGTCGCACTGGGTGAAGCCGTGCCCGTCGGTCATCGAGCGCTCGATCTGGACCGCGGCGGTGTCGCCCACCCGGCTTTCCCACTCGGCCGGGATGATCGTCGCGACACGGTCGGCGAGCAGAGGAATACCGAACACGTACGCCGCGATGACAGACGCCAGCGCCGCGGTCGCCAGTGCGATGATGCCGAGCTGGCGCCAGCCGTCCCGGCGGCGGTCGGTGCGCAGCGTGGGCAGCACGTCGAGCGTGCTGCGCATGTCGGCGATGCCGGTGACACCGAGCCGAGCCCCAGCGGCCTTGCTGCGGTTGGCGATCCGTAGTTCGAGCATGCGCGAGTGGAGCAGATAGACGTCCTCGACCACCCAGCGGTCGATGACGTCCTTGCTGTCTCCGTCGAGAATCACGAGACCGGACGGCACGGCCGCGAGGTCGAGAACGCAGTGCACGTCGCGGACATCGGCGAGGACACCGTCCTGGTAGCGGGCGGCGAACTGCATCAGTAGGCCCCCACATTGAGGGCGTCGGCGAGGCCCTGCCCTGCCAGCGAGCGATCCTCGGGGGTGGCGCGGACATCGCGCAGGCTGTCGGCATTGGCGATGCTGCTGCCGCGGGCTAGCAGCCGCCACCAGCCGAAGCTGAGGATGGCTTCGGCGACGAGACCGAAGGCGCCGAGGACCACCAGGTAGACGCCGATCAGCAGGGCGACGTTGAGGGTACTGGACTGGAAGACCTGCAGCAGGGCGGCGTTGCCTGACTGGCCCTTGCCCGCCGCTGTGACGAAGACGCCGGCGAGCACGAGGATCGCGGTGAGCGCGAGCAGCACGAGCAGGCCGGCGACGGCGAGCACATAGACGACGAACTGGCCAAACAGGGCTCGCGCACGGAGACGGACGCTAAGCCGAGCGTCGCCGGCGCTGACCGTCGAGAGCATGCGGGAGGCGATCGTGGTGCGGTACCAGGCAAGGCTGAGGGCGGAGACGAGGATCGCGCCGAGGATCGCGAGAAGGCTGGTGGGGCCGGGATAGGAGACGCCATCGCTGACGACGATGTCGTGACGCAGCACGATCCATCCAACGACGGCGCCGATGGCGGCGAGGTTCAGCACGTAGGTCGCGTAGTAGGGCAGCGCGAAACGTCGCCAGTTGCCGGCGATCTCGAACTTTCGGTCGCCGTACCAGGTATTGCGCCAGCGGTAGCGCCAGAGGCTCGAGGCCATCCACGGATAGACGAGGCCCAATGTCAGCAGCATGGCGATGGACCAGAGGAAGCGCCGCAGCGCGTAGGCCCAGGCGTTGCCGCGCTGGTCGAAGCGAATGCCGCGCCACAGCGTGCGCGAGAGGCGGAAATCGCGTGCGCGATAGATCGCATAGCCGGCGAGGAACCAGAGGATGGACGCTGCGGCGGCGTAGCCGACGAGGGTGAGCCGGCTGTCCTGCAGGGAGAAATAGAACAGAGCTACATAGATCGGCAGGAAGAACGCCAGGGCAAAGAGGAAGCCGATGAGGAGCTGGCTGGCGGTGCCTGTGTATTCGAGCGGCTCGCCGTCGATCACGGTGTTCTGCCAGTAGAAGCGGCGCTTCCAGGTGGCCTGCCAGAAGCGATAGACGCCGATGCTGGGAATCATCAGGGCGTAGCCGCGGACGACAATGCCGATGAGCTCGAGGCGCGAGCCGGTGAATTCGACCCGCGCCAGGCGCGCGGGTGCTGTCGTATCGGTCATGCGCTCGCCCTCGGGACGAACGATTTCACGCGCTTCGGTTGCGGGCAAGCTCACGGATAGAGCCTCTGGCGTGTCCACGGCGCATACACGTCCGGGCGGGCGAACTCGACGCGGTCGTGAAGGCGGTGGGCGCCGTCCTGCCAGAACTCGATGGTGCGCGGCACGATGCGAAAGCCTGACCAGTGCAGCGGGCGCGGCACCGGATCGTCGCCCAGTTCAGACCGGTAGGTCTCGAACGCCTTGACCAGTGCTGCCCGGCTGGCCAGCGGCCGCGACTGGCGGCTGACGCTCGAGGCGACACGCGAGTCGCGGGCGCGGGAGGCGAAGTAGGCGTCGGCCTCGGCGGCGGTGACCTGCTCGACAGGGCCGCGGGCACGCACCTGGCGGCGCAGCGATTTCCAGTGGAAATCGAGGGCCGCCTCGGGCCGGGCGAGGAGTTGCGTGCCCTTGGCGCTGTCGAAATTGGTGAAGAAGACGAAGCCGCGTGCGTCATGGGCGTTCATCAGCACCATGCGTACGTCGGGGCGTCCCTCCGCGTCGACGGTGGCGACGGCCATGGCGTGCGGATCGTTCGGCTCGGCGGCCCGAGCGGCGGCGAACCACTCCTCGAACAGGGCAAAGGGGTCGATGGCGCCGGTGTCGCTGTCGTCGAATAGCCGGTCGGAAAGGCTGTTTGCGCTCATTTTCCCGGTCTGGACAAGGCAGCAGGGCGTGGCCATATAGATTGTGAAACCACGGGTTTTCAACCCGTTGCCAATCCCAGGGAACCCATGCGCGACCCTTATAGCGTGCTCGGGGTTTCTCGTTCCGTGAGCGAGAAGGACCTCAAGGCGGCCTATCGCAAGCTCGCCAAGGCCAACCACCCCGACCAGAACCAGGCCGATCCCAAGGCGCAACAGAAGTTCGCCGAGATTTCGGCTGCCTACGATTTCCTCACCGACGCCGACAAGCGCGGCGCTTTCGACCGCGGCGAGATCGATGCGGACGGTACCCCGAAGTTCGCGGGCTTTGCCGGGGCCGGTGGCGGCGCCCGGCGCGCCGGAGCACAGGCGGGCGGCTTTTCGGCCGAGGACATCCTCAAGGAATTCATGAGCGGCTTCGGCGGAGCCCAGGGGCGCACGGCACGCGGTCCGCAGCCCGGGGTCGATCCGTTCGCGGGGGCCAGCGGGTTCGGCACCGCCGGCCGGCAGCCGCAGGCCAAGGGCGACGACGTGCAGGTGACCGTGGCCGTGTCGCTCGAGGACGCCCACAAAGGCGGCTCGGTGCCGCTCAGGCTGCCGACCAACAAGGTGGTCAACGTCAAGCTGCCCGACAAGGTCGAGGACGGCCAGCAGATTCGGCTCAAGGGCCAGGGTGCGCCCTCACCGTGGGGCGGCGAGACCGGTGACGCCATCGTCACGGTGAAGTTCGAGCGGCACCCGAAATTCCGTCGCGACGGCGGAGACTTGCGCGTCGATGTTCCGGTGACGCTGTACGAGGCTGTGCTCGGCGGCAAGGTGCGGGTGCCGACGCTCGATGGCGAGGTGGAACTGACGCTGCCCCCCAGCGTCAACACCGGCAAGGCGCTGCGGCTCAAGGGCAAGGGGCTGCACGGGAACGGCGACCTTTATGCCAATCTGCGCATTGCGCTGCCCGACAAGGGCGACCCCGACCTCGAGAGCCTGATGCGGTTCTGGCGCGACCAGAAGCCGTACAAGGTCCGCGACTAGGCCGCCTTCTCCTCAAGGTCGAGCATGGCGACCGCCGCCTTCATGGCGGCAACGCAGCGGGGATCGAGGGCGGTGGGCGACATGTCGTCGAGGATGGCGAAGGCCTCCGCCGTCGTCATCGCCTTACGATAGGGGCGATCGGCGGTGAGCGCGTCGAATATGTCGGCGGTGGCGACGATGCGGGATTCGAGACCGATGTCGGCGCCGGCGAGTTGGTGGGGATAGCCGCTGCCGTCGAGCTTTTCGTGGTGCTGGGCGGCGACTTCGGCAAGGTCGGCGAAGGCTGCGACCCGGCCAAGGATCAATTCGCCGAGCAGCGGGTGCCGCTTCACCTCGGCCCATTCGTCGGGATCGAGCTTGCCGGGCTTGTCGAGGACTGAGTTGGAGACGCCGAGCTTGCCGATGTCGTGCAGGAGCGCGGCGCGACGCAGGCGGCGGCGGCGCAGTACCCCGAAGCCGAGCGCTTCGGCGATCATGTCGGAGAACAGCGCGACACGATTGCTGTGGCCCGACGTGTAGGGGGTCTTGGCGTCGATGACCTGGGCGAAGGCGGCGGCGATGTCGTCGAGATAGTCCTCGTCGACCGGGTGCGTTGCCTTGACGGTTTCGTACTCGACTAGGCGCTGCTGCAACAGCGGATCGTACAGCGTGCGCCAGAACGAGGCATCGTCGTCAAGCGCTCTGACCGCGTCGACGAGGCGCGGATCGAACCAGGTGCCGGAGCGGCGCACCGCCTCGGCGATGGCCTTGTCCTTGCCGGAGCTGGTGTAGAAGACATCGACCACCTGCGAGAGCAGCGCGATGCGGGCGAACAGCGAAATCTCCTCGCCGTACTTTTCGGCAGGCTGGCCCTTGCCATCGAAATGTTCGTCGAGATCGGTGATGCCTTCGGCCACAGCTTCGGAGAAACGCATCGTCCGAGCGATATCGGCGCCGCGGTGGCAGCGGGTGTCGGTGAGTTCGTGCGCGATCTCGCCGGTCTTCAGCGCCGTCTCGACAATGGTGCGGAAACGCTCGACCAGTCCCTGCTTCATGCCGGCGTGGCTGATCAGGTACCACAGGAACTGCGGCGCGCTGTGATCGAGAAACTTCGCCGCGCCCTTCATGGTCAGGTCGTCGGTGACATAGAGCTGGCAGATGCGGGCGGCGTTGCTGGAGCAGCCGACGTCCTTCAAGAGGATGGTGTAGTAGAGCTCGGTGAGGGTCGCCGGATCGAGGCCGATCTTCATGCCGATATGGATGCCGATCCAGCAGGAGCGCACCGAGTGGCCGGCGGGCTGCCCCTCGGTCATGTCGAGCGCATAGCTGAGGGCGCTCAGGAGCTCGGCGAGCTGTATCTGCCTAGCAGGCATTCGGTGGTCCTCCAGATCGGCCTTACATCTGCCGCGACCGGCGTTTCCGGCAGGTCACCGTCGGGGTCACTCCTGATGGCGCGGTTAAGCGGCGGTTAACGCGGTGCGGCGGCGCGGCGGAGGCGGTCGTTGATGGCTTCCCCGAGGCCGTGATGCGGGACCGGGGCCACGGCGATGCGCGCGGCGCGATCGTCGAGCTCGCGCAGCATGGCGAACAGGTTGCGCGCAGCTTCGTGCAGATTGGAGCTGGGCGACAGGTTGAGCGTGCCATCGACAGGGCCGAAGCCGAGCAGGACTTCACCGGGTTCGGCCGCGCTCGCATCGAGCCGCAGGTGGGCGCGAGGCGCGTAGTGGCTGGCGAGCATGCCCGGCGCGGAGATGGCGCTGCCTTCGGCGGCCACCGCGATGGTGTGGCCGAGCCGCTGCTCGATGAGGTCGCGCGGCAGGGCGCCGGCGCGAAGCTGGGTGATGGTCTCGCCGTCAACGGCGAGGATGGTGGACTCGACGCCGGCTCGGCTTGGGCCGCCGTCGATGACCGGCACGTTGGGCAGCGCCCGCGTCACCTGCGCGGCGGTGGTTGGCGACAGCCGGCCAGAGGGATTGGCCGATGGGCCCGCGAGCGGCAGACCGGCGGCGCGGATCAACGCCAGTGCCAGCGGGTGGTCGGGGATGCGGATGCCGACGGTGTCGAGGCCGGCGGTGACGATGTCGCTGAGACCCGAATCGGGTAGCCGCGGCAGCACCAGGGTGAGCGGGCCGGGCCAGAAGGCGGCGAGGCGACGGGCCAGCGGAGACAGCTCGACCAGACGCTCGGCCATCGCCAGGTCGGCGACGTGAACGATCAGCGGGTTGAAGCGCGGCCGGCCCTTGGTCTCGTAAATCCTGAGCACGGCATCGGTATTAGTGGCGTCGGCAGCGAGGCCATAGACGGTTTCAGTGGGGAAGCCGACGATCTCGCCGGACCGCAAGAGCGCCGCAAAGTGCTGAACATCTGCGCTGGAGGCGGCTCCGGACATGCCGGGGTGTTTGACAAGGACCGGGGGGACCGTCAAGGAATCAGCGATGGTCACCCTGCTCGTCAGCCAGCGGAACTTCGCGAGCCATGCGACCCCGGCGGGCCACCCCGAGCGAGCCGAGCGCATTCGCGCCATCGAGGAGGCCCTATCGGTCGCGGAGTTCTTGGCGCTGGCGCGGCGCGATGCGCCGGCCGGCGACCTCAGCCTCGCCGAGTTGGTGCATGCGCCGGGGTATCTGCAGCGACTGGCGCAGATCCGGCCCGCGGAGGGCATCGCGCAGATCGACGAGGACACGTTCGTCGCCTCCGGGTCGCTCGATGCCGTCGCGACCGCGATCGGCGCGGGCGCCATGGCGCTCGAAGCGGTGGCGTTGGGCGAGGCGGACAATGTGTTTTGCGCCGTGCGGCCACCGGGCCACCATGCCGAGCGCGACCGGCCGATGGGCTTTTGCCTCGTCAACACGATCGCCGTGGTGGCGCGCGAGGCACAGCGCAAGTTCGGGGCCGAGCGCGTGGCGATCGTCGATTTCGATGTGCACCACGGCAACGGTACCGCCGATATCTTCGCCGACGACCCGTCGGTGTTCTACGGCTCGAGCCACCAGATGCCGCTTTATCCCGGGACCGGCGCGGTGGGAGAGACCGGGGTGGGCAACATCGTCAACGCGCCGCTCACCGCGCGCAGCGGCGGCGCCGAGATGCGGGAGGCGTACGAGACGCGCATCCTGCCTGCGCTCGACGAGTTCCGGCCGGATTTCCTGCTGATCTCGGCGGGATTCGACGCGGACTATCGTGATCCCCTCGCCCAGCTCGACTGGCGGCCCGAGGATTTTGCCTGGGTCACCAGCAGGCTGATGGAGGTCGCTGACCGACGCTGCGGCGGTCGCATTGTCTCGATGCTGGAAGGCGGCTATGACCGGCAAGGACTGGCGGAAGGCGCGGCCGCACACGTATCGGCGCTGATGGGCAAGAGCCGTGGCTGAGACCAATATCGACGATGTGAAGGCGATGACGTTCGAGGCGGCGCTGGCCGAACTCGAAGGCATCGTGTCGCGCCTCGAGGGCGGCAAGGCGCCGCTGGCCGAGTCCATCGCCATCTATGAGCGCGGCGAGGCGCTTAAGTCGCATTGCGAGGGGCTGCTTAAGGCGGCAGAAGCGCGGATCGAAAAGATCACGCTGAGGAACGGCAAGGCGGCCGGTACCGAACCGCTCGACCCGTAGAGGCCAATGGCGCTGTCGCCGACTGCTCGTAATTTTCGCATCATCCTGTGGAGCCTCGTCGTGCTGGCGGCCGTGGCTGCGACGGCGCAGTTCGTGCTGCGCCCGCCGGCGGCGCCAGTGGGTGTCACCGGCACGCCGTTTTCGATGCACAGCATCGCCGGTGGCGAGTTTGCCAATGCCGATCTCAAGGGCACGCCAACGCTGGTGTTTTTCGGCTACACGTTCTGCCCCGATGTCTGCCCGACGACGCTGGCCGAACTGACGGCAGACCGGACGCAGCTCGGGCTTTCGGCGGCACAATTGCGGATCGTGTTCGTGACGGTCGATCCGAAGCGCGACACGCCCAAGGCGCTGACGGACTATCTGGGCAGCTTCGATCCGGCGATTGTGGGGCTCTACGGCGACGCGGCGCAGACGGCGGCGGCCAAGGCCTCGTTCGGGGTCTTCTCGGAGAACGGCGCGGCCGACGGCAGCGGCAACTACGTGGTGAGCCACACCGCCGACGTGTTCCTCCTCGACCGCGATGGCGCTTACCAGGGGACGATCGCCTTCGGCGAGGCGAAGAGCGCCGTGCTGGCCAAGATCAAGCGGCTGGTGGCGGGCTGAGCGGTGGCGGAGCGCATCCGCCTCGATATCGCGCTCGAAGCACGCGGGCTGGCGCAGAGCCGGGCGCGCGCGCGTGACGCGGTACTGCGCGGCACGGTGACGGTGAACGGCGCTGTCGCCGCCAAACCGGCGATGTTGGTCGACGGGGGCGACCGCATCGACATCCACGATCCAGCGCAGAGCTATGTATCGCGGTCGGCGCTGAAGCTGATCGCCGGGCTCGACGCGGGTGGTATCGCGGTGGCGGGCCGCGTGTGCCTCGATGTGGGCGCCTCGACCGGCGGCTTTACGCAGGTGCTGGTCGAGCGCGGGGCGGCACGGGTCTATGCGGTGGACGTGGGTCACGGACAGATCGCGACGCGGGTGCGCGCGCTTGGCGGAGTGATCAGCCTCGAGGGCACCGATGCCCGGATGCTGACGCGGGCGCTGGTGCCTGAGCCGGTGGACCTGCTGGTGTGCGACGTGAGTTTTGTATCGGCGACGAAGGTGCTGGAACCCGCACTCGGCCTCTGCGCCCAGGGCGCCGATGCGGTGCTGCTGGTCAAGCCGCAGTTCGAGGCGGGGCGCGAGAGGCTCGGCAAGGGCGGGATCGTCAGCGACCCGGACGCGATCGCGTCGGCGGAGGCGCAGGTCGTGGCGTTCATGGTCGACCGGGGATGGACCCACCTTGTGTCGGTGCCCTCGCCGATCGCGGGCGGCGACGGCAACACGGAAATCGTGGCGGTCTTCCACCGAGCCTGATATATCGTTGGATGACGATGAAGCCGGCGAAGCCGGCAGCCGCCTCCCCGGCGGCCTATCGCCAGCCAACAGCAAAGACAGGATAGATCGATGGAGTACCGTCGCCTGGGCCGTTCCGGCCTCAAGGTCAGCGAATTTTCATTTGGGGCGTGGGTGACGTTCGGCAAGCAGGTGGGCGAGGACGACGCCGCCTCGATCATGGCCGCCGCCTACGACAACGGCATCAACTTCTTCGACAATGCCGAAGGCTATGAGCGCGGCAACGCCGAGCTGGTGATGGGCGAGGCGCTGTCGCGGCTCGGCTGGAAGCGGGACACTTATGCGGTGTCGAGCAAGGTGTTCTTCGGCACCGGCCCCGAGCCGATGGCGCGAGGCCTGTCGCGCAAGCACATCACCGACGCCGCCCACGCCGCGATCAAACGGCTGCGCGTCGACTATCTCGACCTCTATTTCTGTCACCGGCCCGATCTCGACACGCCGATCGAAGAGACGGTGTGGGCGATGCACAACCTCGTGACGCAGGGCAAGGTGCTCTACTGGGGCACGTCGGAGTGGACGGCGCAGCAGCTGACCGAGGCCTACGCGGCGGCCGAGCGCCACAACCTGACGCCGCCGACAATGGAGCAGCCCCAGTACAATCTGTTCGAGCGGCAGAAGGTCGAAGCGGACTACCTGCCGCTCTACCGCCTATTCGGGCTCGGCACGACGATCTGGTCGCCGCTGGCGTCCGGCTTCCTCACCGGCAAGTACAATGACGGCATTCCCGCCGACAGCCGAGTGAACCTGCCGGGCTACGAGTGGCTGAAGGCCCGCCTCGAGTCGAAGGAGGGCAAAGCGCAAATCGAGCAGGTCAAGAAGCTGGCGGTGCTGGCCAAAGACATCGGCATGCCGATCCACCACATGGCGCTGTTGTGGTGCAACGCCAACCCGCATGTGTCGACGGTGATCCTTGGCGCCAGCAAGAAGAGCCAGCTCGTCGACAACCTCAAGGCCCTAGACCGCAAGGCCGAGATGACGCCCGAAATGATGGCACGTTTGGAGACGATCATGGGCAACAGGCCCGAAGGCCCGAGGAGCTACCTCTAGGCTTCGTCCCACTCGGCGAGCGCGGCGCGAAGCGGATCGAGCTTTGCGCCGTAGCGCGCCGAACGATCGACCGAGTCCTTGTAGATCGGGCGGCGCACCTGGCTGACGCTGGCGGTGCGCACCTCGCCCCTGCGCTCGTGGAAATCGAGCACTTCGGGCGACCACTCGAGGCCGCAGAAGTCGAACAGCGCCTGGCTGGTGGCTCCTGGATCGGCGACGAGATCCTCGTACTGGAGATCGAAAATCTCGCCTGGGAGAACTTCGTTCCAGTGGCGCATCAGGCCGCGATAGAGGTTGTAGTAGCGTAGTAGTCTTAGCCCGGCGAAGTCTCCACTCGA
>JBDTVO010000051.1:0-12723 GCA_040007135.1 Devosia sp.
GCTCATCGGCCGCGACGCCGACGGCGTCGTCGTCGGCACCGCGCTCTGCAACGCCGTCGCCGGCTCGCTCGCCGCCGGCCACGCAACCCCCGGCACCGTCGCCGCCGTCACCACCCTCGTCCGCGATCTCGCCTCCGGCGTCCACCGCGCCCGCGCCTGAACCAGGCCCGCGCGACGCCCGCAGTCGGGCTCCTCTCCCGTTCACGGGGGAGGGGGACCGGCCAAAGGCTGGTGGAGGGGGCGGCCCCACGCGCAGTGACCGTGCCCATCCCCGATGTCGTCCCGGCGCAGGCCGGGACCCAGTAACCACCAGCACCAGCACCAGTGCTGTACGCTAGCGCGCGCCGGTGCGTACTGGACCCCGGCCTCCGCCGGGGTGACACAGCGGTGGTCTCACAACCCATTGCCCCCTCTCACGAAATGGGCACCACGACCCAACTTATCCCCACCCCCTCCACCTCAGCGTATAGTCCCCCCATCCACCCCGCACGGACGGGACCGTACGACGAACGGGCGGAGTGGACAGGTAGGCGCGGGAGACGTCCTCCCGCGAGGTTCGGGCTTAACGCCATGCTGCAACATGCCTGGCCTGACCCCCGCTCCGAAATCCTGCCGTCGCGGGACGCGCATGCGTCCATAAAATCAACCACGGGCGCTTGCGCGTCCCGCGGCCCCGTCCAACCTCCACCCCGCCGCGGCGGAGGTCCCCGCAACCGGCTCACCGGAGGATTTGCCATGCGCGAGAGTCAGGCTGTCTTCGACGCGGGCGGAGCTTCGACACCGCGCAACGGCCCCCGCGTTAACCAATCGTTCCCGGTTCGGACTCGGGTCAATCCCTTCGTTCGGCATTTGCGCGCTGTGCACAGGGGTGGGGACTCTTTTGCCCCGACTCCCATCCCGCTATGGTTTTCGTGATTCGGGGGCGGATCGCGCGGCCGGCATCGATGGTCGCGGTTCTTGGTCGGAGCCAGTCGTGCTCCACAACAGTAGTTGCATGTGCGCCTCGGCTTGATCCGAAGCGCCGTCCGGTACGCCAGCGTTTTCCGGCGAGCGAAGTTGGCTTTGCCGTTGGCGGGGCTGTTGGCGGGTTCATATTATCGGAGTGCTTGCATGCGGCCGGATCGCCTCCGGAGACGTTTGGGATTCGCAATGGCGGGAGCGAGCCTCGTGACGCTCCTCGCCGGCGTGCCCGCTCTCGGACAAGGCCTGGGCAGCAGCGGCGTCGTCGGTGCCATGCCGCTTGCGATCGCGCTCGGCGCCGGCGCCTTCGCGATGCTGGGCATCGCGGTGGCCCGCAACCTCATCCGCCGCGGGCGACAGCTGCAGGAGCGCGCGCAGCAGCAGGTGGCCTCGCTGCGGGCGCTGGTCGACGATTACGAGGCGCTGCTCGCCGGCGCTGGCGAAATCACCGTGATCTGGGGCGGCCGGGGCATGCGGCCCAAGGTGCTCGGCTCCGCCTCGGCGACGCTGCCGGAGGGCCGTCGCGTCGAGACGGTGCTCGATTTCGGCGCGTGGCTGGCCGAGGCCGACGCCGATACGCTGGCGGCGGCGGTGAAACTGCTGCGCAACGATGGTCAGGGGTTCGACCTGGCGTTGACGGGTCGCGACGGCCGAACCCTCGAGGCGGTCGGTTGGCCCCTCGGTGCGGGCTCTGCCCTGCGCGTCCGCCCGCAGGCCCGCGGCACTGCGGCCGGCAAGGCGGAGCGCACCATCCCACTCGAGGTGACATTGGCCCGCCTGCGCGATCCTGCGGTCATCCTCGGCCCCGGCGACAAAGTGCTGTTCGCCAATGCGGCCTATCAGTCGCTGGCGATGGGCCGTACGCTGCCGGCCGACACAGCGGCCGCGAACGGGCTCGACCTGATGGTGCTCGATCTGCCGGGCGGACGGGTCGGCTATCTGAAGCCAAGGCCTGCGCCGCTGCAGCCGCCGGACAATGGGCTGGCGCACCTCAGTGCCATCATCGACGCGCTGACGACGCCAATCGCGATCTTCGATGCCGGCCGCGGCCTCGTCCAGTGCAACCGGGCCTATGCCGCCCTCTGGCGGCTCGAACCCAAATGGCTGCAGCCCGGCCTCGACGAGCGCGCCATCCTCGACCGGCTGCGCACCAACGGCCTGTTGCCGACGGAGCCCGACTATCAGGCGTGGCGGGCCCGGCATCTGCAGTCCTACAGCCTCAAGGCGCCACGCGAGAGCGATCCCTGGCACCTGCCGGATGGCCGCACCATTCAGGTCATTTCGGCGCCGGCGGGGCCGCGTGGCGGCGTCATCTACGTGTTTGAGGACATCACCGACCAGCTTCGGCTCAAGAGCCAGTACAAGACGCAGATCGACGTGCAGCGCTCGACGCTGAATGCGCTGAGCGAAGGCGTGGCGGTGTTCGGCACCAATGGGCGCCTGACGCTGAGCAACCCCCGGCTGTCGACGCTGTGGAAGCTGCCGACGAACCTGCTCGAATCGAACCCGCATATCGATCAGATCGTCGAGGCCGTCAGCCGGGCGCTGCCGGAGGACGGTGCCAGCCTCTGGCGGGACCTGAAGCGATCGATCGTCGACCTCAATCCAACCCGCACCGACGCCAAGGGCCGCATCACCCGGGCGGATGGCCGCATGCTCGACTTCGCCATCACCCGGCAGCCGGATGGGCAGACGATGATGACCTTCGTCGACGTCACCGAAAGCGCCAACTACCAGCGGGTGCTCACCGAGCGGAACGACGCTCTGGTGACCGCCGATCGGCTGAAGGATGCCTTCGTCCAGAACGTCAGCTACGAGCTCCGCTCGCCGCTCACCAACATCATCGGCTTTGCCGACCTGCTGGCCTCGGAATCGGTGGGCGCACTCAACGACAAGCAGAAGGCCTATACCGGCTATATCCGCGCCTCGAGCGTGACCCTCGGCGTGCTCATCGACAACATCCTCGATCTCGCGACGGTCGATGCCGGCATTGCCGAACTCCGGCCCGAACCGCAGGACGTCCCGGCGCTGATCGAGAAGGCGCGCGCCGGGCTCGCCGCAACGTTCCCCGAAATCGATGGCGAAAAGCCGCTCAACATCCGGGTGGTCATTCCCGAACCGCTGCCGCAGCTCCTGGCGGACGGCACCCGCGTCGTCCAGGTGCTCTACAATCTGCTGTCGACGGCAGCCCGGTTCTCCGAGCCGGGCGACCCGGTGACGCTCACCGTGGTGGCGCGGGGCGGGCGCATGCTGTTTACGGTCGACGACGAGGGCGCGCAGATGAGCGACGAAGTCCGCGCCGCGCTGTCCGATCGCGGCGACGCCGGCACCGGACGGCAGCGCGGCGCCGGCCTTGGCCTCGCCATCGTCCGTAGCTTCGTGCATATGCACGGCGGCACCATCAGCGTCGAACGCCGGGAACCGCGCGGCAGCCGCGTGGTGGTGAGCCTCCCCACCGCCGCGGTCTATTCCACCGCCGCCGAATAGCCCGCGCGGCGTGCCCGTGCTAACGCTCGCGCATGGGGATTGAGCGACTCTTTCTTGCCGACGAAGCCGCAACCGCCGCGCTTGGCAGCCGCCTTGCCGCAAGCCTCAAGCCGGGCGATCTGGTGCTGCTCGAAGGCGGACTCGGGGTCGGCAAGACGACCCTGGCACGCGCCATCATCCGCAGCCTTTGTGATGATCCAACGCTTGATGTCCCCTCGCCCAGCTTCGCCCTGGTGCAACCCTACGACTCGCCACGTGCGCCACTGCTGCACGCCGACCTCTACCGGCTGCGGGATGCCGAGGGCATTGAGGAACTCGGACTGTTCGACCGGCCCGATGCCATCGTCATCGTCGAATGGCCGGAACGGGCAGACCTGAGAATGCCCGCAACACTGCGCATCCTGCTCGGCATTCCGCCAGACCACCGGGGTCGCAGCGTCGAGATCGTGCGATGAGGTCACCGCTCTACAGCATCGCGCCGCATGGCCGCTTTCTCGAGGTCTTGGCCGACCGCGTGCTCGACGGCACGCTCCTCGGGAGCTGGCCCCGATCAGGACCGTTCTGGCTCAGCGACATCACCATTATCCTGCCAACGCGCCGATCGCGCCTCAGGCTGGCGGAGGTGTTCGCGGACCGGTTGGGCGGCGCGGCGCTCCTGCCCGACCTGCGCACCTTTGGTGGCGACAGCGCCGAGGAAGAACTCTTCCTGCCCCCGATAGACGCGCCACTGATGTTGCCCGAAGCCTCCCGGCTGGAACGGCGTCTCACCTTGTCGCGTCTGGTCCGCCAGTTTGCTGTGTCTGCCGAAGGTCTGGCGTCACCCCCCAGTGCCGCCGAAATCCTGTGGCTGGCAGACTCGCTCGGCACCCTCGTCGATGATCTTGCCATCGAGGGCGTCGATGCCGCGAGGCTGCAGGACCTCGTCCCCGAGGATCTGGCGGAAAACTGGCAGGACGTATTGCGGTTTCTTGCCCCGGCACTCGAGGCGTGGCCGGCGATCCTGAGGGAGCGCGGCAAAGCCGACGCGGCGGATGCTCGCAATCTGCGCCTGCGGCACCAGGCGGAGGCGGCTCCCCGGCTCTATGGCGAGCGACCGGTCATCGCCGCGGGGTCGACCGGCTCGATCCCGGCGACCGCCGATCTGCTCCGCGCAATCGCGGCTCTGCCGCGGGGCGTGATCGTGCTGCCCGGACTCGACACCGATCTGTCGGCCAAGCAGCACGAGGTGCTGGCGGATGGCACCACCACGCATGGCCATTCGCAATATGGCCTCGCGCGCCTGCTGCGAGCGCTCGGCCGAGGCATAGCCGAGGTGGAGGAGTTGGCCGGCGTGTCGCCGCGTACCGCCATCGTCCGCAGCGCCCTCGCACCTACCGACGAGACCGCGGCCTGGGCGGCACGTCGCGAGGAACTGGCCCCCGACCTTGCCGCGGCACTGGCGAATGTCGCGGTCATCGCTGCGCCAAACCCCGACATGGAGGCGCGCGGCATAGCTCTGGCGGCACGCCAGGCTGTTGTCGATGGCAAGTCCGTCGGCATCGTGTCGCGCGACCAGACGCTGGCGCGTCGCATCGCCGCCGAATTGTCGCGGCACGAGATCGACGTCGACGATCCCGCAGGCACGCCGCTGTTCCAGTCGCCCGCCGGCCGGCTGGCGCGACAGACATTGGCGCTGGCCGCGAACCGCTTTGCCCCGGTCGACACTGTTGCGCTGCTGCGCAACGCCGCTGTTACCCTTGGCCTTGAGCGCTTCGAGGTCCGGCGCCAGACGGACCGGCTCGACCTCAAACTGCGCGAGGCAAGGCTCTCGCCCGGGCTCGAGGGCATGCTCCGGCTCGCCGACGAGCCCTTGGGCGCACTTCTGAGACGACTCGGCGAGGCGGTCGACTCGTTGGTGACCTTGTTGGCAGCAGAACAAATCGATGCGTCGGCGCTGGCGTCTGGGCTCGATCGGGCGGTCACGGCGCTGATCGGCGACGCTGACCTGCCGGGCCTCGTCGAGTTCCGCGCTTGGGCCGTGGCTCTTGCAAATCTCGATGATCGAGGCTCGCTCTTCCCGCCGCTCAATCTCGATGGCGTACTGGCGGCGCTGATGGCTGGCGAAAAGGTGCCGCCGGTGGAGCGCCGCCGCGATGACATCCACATCTGGGGGGAACTCGAGGCCCGGCTGCAGAACCCCGACCTGATGATCCTCGCCGGCCTCAACGAAGACATTTGGCCGGCGGCTGCCGATCCCGGTCCGTGGCTCAGTCGCGGCATGCGGCTAGCGATCGGCCTGTCGCCGCCAGAGCGGCAACAGGGGCAGGCGGCGCATGATTTCGAGATGGCGATGGGCAATTCCGAGGTCATCGTTGCCTATGCAACGCGCATTGGGACCGCTCCGGCTCTTGCGTCGCGCCTGCTGCAGCGGCTCGACGCGTTCGTCGGCGAGAGCATGGCAAAGTCGCTGCGGGATCGCGGTGACGTCTGGCTGCAGCAGGCGCGAGGCCTCGACCACGCCGGCATCCCGCGCTCGGCACGGCGCCCAGAACCGCGGCCACCGTCGAGCGTCCGGCCGCGCCAGCTGTCGATCACCGAGATCGAGCCGCTGATGCGCTCACCCTACGACATCTATGCAAAGCGGGTGCTGCGCCTCAAGCGCCTCGAGCCGCTCGGCGCCGTGCCGGACGCCAAGGAGCGCGGCACGATGATCCACAAAGTGTTCGAGCGCTTCGTCGGCGAAGGCTTCGACTTCAACGACGTCGCCGCCAAGGCGACGCTGCAGCGGATGGCGGAGGAGGAGTTTTCGGGTCTCGAGGCCATCGGCGAACGCCGCGACATCTGGCTGCGACGCTTCCGGCGAGCGGCGGAACTATTCCTCGGGTTTGAGCGGGAACGGAGCAGTGTCGTCACCCTCCGGCACGCCGAAACACGCGGCGAATGGACGTTTCCGTTCCTGCAGAACGTCGTTCTCGTCGGCAAGGCGGACCGCCTCGATCTGCGCAGCGACGGCACCTATGAGATCATCGACTACAAGACCGGCGGGGTTCCGCAGCCTAAGGACATGACGGCGTTCGAAGCGCCACAGTTGCTGCTCGAGGCGGCGATGCTGCGCGCCGGAGCGTTCGAGGGCATCGCTGCGGGCACGGCCTCCGCTCTGACCTACATCAAGATCGGCCTTGGACCCGCGGCCTTCCAGCTCCGCGCCTTTGCACTGCGCAAAGGCATGACGCTGGCAGTTGCTGTCGACGAGATCGAGCGGCGCACCCAAGGACATATCGAGGCTTTCCTCATCCGCGACACGCTAGCCATGGCAGCCCGTGTCCGGCCGCGGGTGGAGACAGGCCGGCGCTCTTGGCCGGGCGCTTACGATCACCTGGCACGTACCGACGAATGGACGTTGACCGCGGGGGTGGACGATCCATGACCCGGCGCCTCAAGCAGCCGATGCCGGAGGCGATCATCCGGGCGCAACGCGACGCGTCGAACCCGCAGGGCTCCGTGTGGGTGACGGCGAACGCCGGCTCCGGCAAGACCTATGTGCTGACCAGCCGCGTGCTCCGGCTCCTGCTTTCGGGCGTTGCGCCGGAGGAAATCCTCTGCCTCACCTATACGCGGGCGGCGGCGGCTGAAATGCGGGGCCGGCTGGCAGAGCGGCTGGCGCAGTGGGCGGTCGCGGATGTGGACGTGTTGCGCGACGACCTTGTCGGACTCGAGGGTTCTCCCCCGACCGCGGCGATGTTGCTTCGGGCTCGCACGCTGTTCGCACAAGCGCTCGAAACGCCGGGCGGCCTCAAGATCCAGACCATCCATGCGTTCTGCGAGAGCGTATTGCACCGCTTTCCCAAGGAAGCCGGCGTGCCGTTCGACTTTACGGTCGTCGAAGACTTCGAGCGCGACGGCATGTTGCAGGAGGCGCGCGAGCAGGTGATTGCAGCGGGCATACGCGGCAGCAGCGGCGAGGCGACCGCCGTCGAGACGCTGTTCGGCCTGCTCAGCGATTTTCAGATCGAGACAGCTATCGTCGAGGCCCTCGGCCGGCAACGGACGTTGCGCGCGGTACTCGCGGATGTTCCGCACGCCAAACGCGAGTTGCGACGTCTTACCGGCGATCCTCCCTCCGTCGATGTAGTGCGGGAAGCGATTGCCGCTGGCTACACGTTGACCGTGGCAGACCACGAAGCGGTGTTCGGGGTCATGCCTCCGGACCCCGATGGCGAAGGCTTCCAGGATAAGCTGGCGCGCATCAATCCGGCACATCCCGATCTCGACGCGCTCTATGATGCCTACCTCACGCAGCAGTTCACTGCCCGCAAGGCTTTGTTGAAGAAGGCGATCGCATCGCTCATTCCGGATATCGCCGAACGATTGGCGGAAGAGGCATTTCGACTTGAACGTGCCCACGCGGAGCAGGTGCGCGCGGAACTCGTGGCACGCAGCGAGGCGATGCTCGATATCGTTGCCGTCATCGCATCGCACTACGAGCGGGCGAAGCGTGCGCGCTCGCTTCTCGACTTCGACGATCTGGTTGAGCGACTGTCGCGCCTGCTCGAAAACGACGCGCAAGGGGCCTGGGTTCGCTACAAACTCGACGCCCGGATTGGCCATATTCTCGTCGACGAAGGGCAGGATACCAACCCGCCGCAATGGGAGGTGATCAACTCGCTCATCGCCGAGTTCTTCCATGGCGAGAGCGCCGTGGAGCGGCCCCGGACGCTGTTCGTGGTGGGCGACCAGAAGCAGTCGATCTTTTCCTTCCAGGGCGCCGATCCGGAGGTGTTCGTCGACCTCGGTCGACAAGTGCTGTTCACGGCTCGAGCCGTGAACTTCGCCATCGCGCGGGTGCCGCTGCATTTCAGTTTCCGCACGCTTCCCGAGATTCTCAAGGCCGTCGACCAGGTGTTCGCGCAACCGAAATTGCGAGCAGGCGTGCTCGATCCTGAGATGGGTCACGAAACAGCTCGCGCCGACAGCGGCGGGGTGGTGACACTGTGGCCGCCGATCAAGGAGGTGGACGACGAAGCGGACGCCGACAACTGGCCGACCCAGCCGCCGCTGGTGCAGACCAAGAGTGCCCCCCGGCGGGTGGCTGAGCGCATGGCGCGTGAGATCCGCGGCTGGATCGACAACGGACGGCCGCTGCAATCGCGGGGCCGCGCGGTCACGGCGGACGACATCCTGATCCTCGTCCAGGTGCGCAGCGTTCTGTTCCACGAGATCATTCGCGCGCTCATCCGCGAGGGTGTCCCAACGCCCGGCGCCGACCGGCTGCGGGTGACCACCCATATCGGCACCCTCGACCTGATGGCGCTGGGCGATGTGCTCTCCAACAGCGCCGACGACCTGCAGCTTGCAGCGCTGTTGCGATCGCCGCTGTTTGATGTCTCGGAGGACGAGCTGTTCGCGCTGGCGCAGCCGCGAGCTGAAGGCGTGCGCCTCTGGGACGCGATGAAGGCGGCGGTCGCGCCTTCGGTACAGGCAGCCTACACCCAGCTGAGCGCGTGGAAGGGACGGCTCGATTTTGGGCGCCCGTTCAACTTCTACAGTGACGTGCTGTATCGCCAGGGTGGCCTCAAAAAATTCCGCTCGCGCTTTGGCTCCGAGATCGACGATGTGATGACGGAATTCCTCGAACTGGCGCTGGCGCACGAGCAGGCTGCGCAACCGTCCTTGCAGGGGTTCCTCGCCGAACTCAGGTCGCGCGATGTCACCATCAAGCGCGAACTGGCGGAGTTGGGTGCGGGCGTTCGGGTGATGACCGTGCACGGTGCAAAGGGCCTCGAGGCCCCGATCGTGATCCTTGCCGATGCCGCGACGACGGAGGAGGGCCGCGACCGGCGCGCCATCTTCATGCAGGCACGGCCTCCGCTGTTTATTCACGCGTCGAGCAAGGCGATGCACGTGGCTGAAACGATGGAGCACAGGGCGATCGCAGAAGAGGCGCAGAAGGCGGAGTACTGGCGCAAGCTCTACGTGGCGATGACACGGGCCGAGGACGAACTCTACGTGACCGGATACCTCTCCAAGGCGCGAGACGGAGAAGAGAGCTGGTACGAAGCGATCGTCCAGAGTCTCGGGCCGGACGCCGCCGTGGTGCGAGATGCCGATGGCGTCGAGACGGCGCTGATCTATCCCCGCATGCGGGCCGTGCCGCAGCCGACCGATCGACCCGATGCCTCAGCGGCAGCGGTGCCTCCATTGGTCCTCGCCCCGCTGCCGCCCTATCGCCTGCGCCGGATCGTCCGCCCATCGAGTGCCACGGCGGAGGCCGAACGAGCCCTCGAGACAATCGGCGAGCGGCTGGCCGATCCGCGCGACCCGGAAGCGGCGCGTAAAGAAGGCATTGTGCTCCATGCGCTGCTGCATCACCTGACGCGGATCGCGCCCACGGAGCGGCGGGCAGTGGGCGCCAGTGCCGTTGCGATCATGCTGCCGGGCGATCCTGAGCGGCAGGCATCGCTCCTCGCACGAGCGCTGTCGATTCTCGCGCGTCCGGACCTCGCCTGGATGTTTGGCGACGGCTCTCGTGGGGAGGTTCCGATGCTTGCCCAAGGGCACCAGGGAACGGCGCCGATCACCCTCGTCGGGCGCATCGACCGGCTGGTGGTGGAGCCGGGCCGGGTGGTCATCGTCGACTTCAAATCCGACGCGGCGGCGCCCGCCGTCGCGTCGGGAGTGCCGGCGGCCCATCGCACCCAACTGGGCCTCTATGCACTGGTTGCAGGCCAGCTCTTCCCAGGCCACCGTGTGGAGGCGGGGATATTGTGGACGGAATTGGAATCGTTCATGAATTTGCCGTCTTCGGCGCTGCCGGAAGCGGTGGCGGGATTCACCTTGGGGTGATAAGCATTGCAGCGTCGCTGGACTCTTCCTAGCTTTTGGACCACACAACACGCCGCTCGATCGCAGGCGAAATCCCCAAGGGAATTCCACAATATGACAACCCAAGTTTCCGACGCCAATTTCGGCGAGGAAGTGCTTTCGTCCAAAGAACCCGTCCTCGTCGATTTCTGGGCGGAATGGTGCGGCCCCTGCCGCGCCATCGCGCCGGTCCTCGAGGAGCTCTCGGGTGAGCTCCAGGGCAAGGTGAAGATCGTCAAGCTCAACGTCGACGAGAACCCGGCGACCACCGTGAAGTACGGCGTGCGCTCGATCCCGACGATGATCCTCTACAAGGACGGTGCGCCGGTCGACATGAAGATCGGTGCCGGCACGCCGAAGGCCGGCCTCAGCAAGTGGCTCACCAGCTACGCTGCCTGATGGCTTGCTGAAGATCAGCAGTTCAAGCGCCGCCGGATCTCCGGCGGCGTTTTTGTTTGCCGAGGCCGCCGAGATTGGAATGGCGTGCCTTATCGGACCGCTCGACTCGTCGTATGTTCCATCGTCAACTTGCGATGGAGTTGGGCCGTGGGCCATCTGATTTCCGATAGCGATTTCCAGGCCGAGGTTCTCGATGCCGACGGTCCGGTGCTGGTCGACTTCTGGGCCGACTGGTGCCCGCCGTGCAAGGCCATGGACCCCATCCTCGACGATCTCGCGGTGCAGCTCGACGGCAAGGTGAAGATCGTCAAGCTCGACGTCGAGACCAACCCGTCGACAGTCGTCGCCTACAATGTGCGCTCGATGCCGACGCTGATGGTGTTCAAGGACGGCGCGCCGGTGGACACCAAGATCGGCTACGGGCCATCGCGGGTGCAGCTCACCAAGTGGCTCGAGAGCTTTGCCTGATTGTTCTGCCATTCTAGTCCGGCACTTTGCCGTTTTTGGCGAGCACGTCGCCGGCCAGGTAGAGCGACCCGCAGATGACCACGCGCGTGCCCCCGGTATGAGCAGCGTCCGCCAAGGCTGACTGCACAGAGCGGTAGGTGCTCGCCTCAAGCCCAGCGGCGCTGGCCGCGTCGGCGATGTGACGGGCCGGATGCGTGTTGGGCTCGCCCGGGATGGCGAGGGCCATGATGCGCGGCGACATGGGCACGAACGGCTCGAGAAAGTCCGCCGGCTCGCGTGTGTTCATCATCCCGACGATCAGAACGAGTGGCTTGGGTCGCGCGGCATTCATCTCTGCAAGCGAGACCGCAAGCGCGGCGGCGCCATGGGCGTTGTGCGCACCATCGAGCCAGAGCTCGCTGGAGCCTGGCAGCAGGTCGCGCAGCCGGCCCACGAGTGGCTGGATGCGGGCCGGCCAGACCACCGAGCGCAGGCCCTCGGCCATCTGCGCCTCGCTGACCGGCAGCCCGAAATGGCGCACGGCGGCGATGGCGATGCCGGCATTGTCGAACTGGTGCTGGCCGATGAGGGCCGGCGGCGGCAGGTCGATGAGGCCAGCCTCGTCCTGGTAGACAAGGCGTCCGGCTTGCGCAAAGCTGTCGTAGTCGCGGCCTTGGACGAAGGGGCGCACGCGCAGTCGCGCCGCCGCCCGCTCGATGGCGGCAAGGCCCTCGTCGCGCTGGCGGCCGATGACGGCGGGGGCGCCCTGCTTCAGGATCCCCGCCTTGTGCGAAGCGATCTCGGCGATGGAATTGCCCAGCCACTTCTGGTGATCGAAATCGACCGGAGTGATGATGGTGCCGAGCGGATGGTCGATGACGTTGGTCGAGTCGAAGTCGCCACCCAGACCAACCTCGAGCAGGAGGTAGTCGGCAGGCACCTCGGCAAACAGCATCAGCGCCGCCGAGGTGGTGATCTCGAACTGGGTGATGGGCCGACCGGCATTGACGCGCTCGACATGCTCGAGGGCGTCGTTGACGCGGCGGGTGCCGACCAGCTTGCCGGCGAGACGGATACGCTCGTTGAAACGGACGAGATGCGGCGAGGTGTAGACATGAACGCGCTTGCCCGCGGCCTCGAGGATGGCCCGCAGGTAGGCGATGGTCGAGCCCTTGGCGTTGGTGCCGGCAACGTGGATGACCGGGGGCAGGCGGTCCTGCGGGCGTCCCAGGTCATCGAGCAGGCGCCGCTCGCGGCCGAGGTCGAGATCCATGAATTTGGGATAGAGCGCGGTCAGGCGCCTGAGGATCGCATCGGTGCGGGACATGTGACGCTGTTCTTCCCGGGCGGGCTTTGGACGAAAGCGCCGCGTCTACTCCGAGGCCGCCTGGGCCACCGGCGCGTCGAGATCGTCGTCGTTGGCGAGAGGCGTGACGGCAATGCGCTCGGGCGCCTCGCGCAGCTCAGCCGGTGAGGCTGCGCCGGTGAGCAGTGCCACCAGCGACCCGATGGTCGAGCGCAGATTGTGTCGGTGAACGACCATGTCGACCATGCCGTGCTCGAGCAGATATTCGGCGCGCTGGAAGCCCT
>JBDTVO010000052.1:0-12673 GCA_040007135.1 Devosia sp.
AAAGGCGGCTCGAGTGCGTCAAGATCGGGGGCCTCGGAATGGGATTCCACGATGTCGGTCGCCGGGCTCGCCTCGGCGATGGCGAAGGCGCGCGGCGTCCGGCGCTCGATGATGGCCTCGGGGGCGGGCTCCACGGGCATGGCAACGGGACGCTTCATTTGAGGCGGTCTCCGAGGAGGAAATCGAGTGCCCGGTCGAGGCGGATGTGGGGAAGGATGGGATCGCCATCGGCCGTTCGCTCCAGCTTCTGCGGCGGCAGGAAGCGCAGGAAGTTGAGAGCGACGGCCGAGCCGGCTTCAAAGACCGATTCCGGATTGTCGGGCAAGTCGCCGGGGAACAAGGCGATTTCGGTTTTGCCGTCGTAGGTCGTGCCGTCGAGGCGCTCGCCGCGCTCGGGCGTGCCGATGATGACGTCGAGGTCCTGCGCCCGGCCCTCGCGCGTCGCGCGAATGGCGGCGAGCGCAACCGAGGCGGTGGTGGCGCCGGCGTACTTGGCCCGTCGCGCCGCGCGGGCGACGAGGCGATTGAGGATGGCCTCCAGCCGATCGTGGCTCGTCCGGTGCAGGTGATCGGCCTTGGTGGCGGCAAACAGGATGCGGTCGATGCGGCGCGCAACGAGGCGCAGCAGCGGATTGGTCTCGCCCTGACGGAAGCAGGCGAGGATTTCGGCGAGGGCGGCCTCGAGGTCGGCGACGGCAGCGGAGCCAGCGTTGAGCGGACGCAGGGTATCGACGAGGACGATCTGGCGGTCGAGCCGGGCGAAGTGATCGCGGAAGAACGGTCGAACGACGACGTCCTTGTAGGCCTCGTAGCGCCGCTCGAGCATGGCGTAGAGCGTGCCCGAGCGGGGCGACTGCGCCGGAGCGGGCAGCGGCGCGAAGGTCAGCGCCGGCGAGCCTTCGAGATCGCCGGGCATGAGGAAGCGGCCCGGCGGCAGGGCGGACAGCGCATGCTCGTCGGCACGGGAGGCGCGGAGGTAGGCGGTGAAGGCGCGGGCGAGGGTTTCGGCGGCGGCGTCGGTGCCGGGCACGGCGCTGTCGACGGCAGCGGTCTCGGCGAGGAACGCAGCGGCTTCGGGCGGGGCGCCCGTTCGGCCGGCGCGCTCGAGGGCACCGGCGGACCATTCGGCGTAGGTCTGGCTCAGCAGCGGCAGGTCGAGCAGCCACTCGCCGGGATAGTCGACGATATCGAGGTTGAGCGTCGACGGGCCGGCCCAACCCGCCCACCAGCTTTGCGATTGGTACTTGAGGCTGAGGCGAAGCTGGCTGATGCGGCGCGTGCTTTCCGGCCAATGCGGCTCGGGTGACGTCAGTGCCGCGAGGTGATCCTCGTAGGCGAAACGGGGAATGCCGGGGTCGGGCGATTCCGCGAGGCGGGCGCCGATCAGCCGGCCCTCGGCGAGCGGGGCGAAACCGGGCAGGCGGGTGCCGGTCAGCAGCGCGTGGATGAGGGCGGTGATGAAAATGGTCTTGCCGGCACGGCTGAGGCCGGTGACGCCAAGGCGGAGCGTCGGCGTGGCGCCATTGCCGGCGGCGTCAGCGAGGTTGCGGAGCGCGATGCCGATCTCATCGGTGATGGTGGTCGGCGACTGCGGCATGTGCCCCTCGGACGGCAATCAGGTAGGGTTCGGCGGCGCGAATGCAAGCAACCCGGGCTTTGGCCGCCGCGTTTCGGTCCTGAAGGAGATGCAAGATGGATCAACACGTCGTGGATGTCGAAACCACTATCGCCGCCCCACCGGACAAGGTGTACGCGACGATGACGCACCGGAAATCGCCGATGTTCATGGGCGCTACCATGGATACGGAGTGGGAGCCTGGCTCGAAATACACCCTCAAGGGCGAGTGGAACGGAAATCCCTTCTCGGACTTCGGCGAGATCGAAACCGCCGAGCCCTCCAAGGAACTGAGCTTCACGCACTGGTCGAAGACGCCGGAGCGGCCCGAGAGCTACAATTTCCTGCGCTACCGGATCGAACCCGACGGGAAGGGCAGCAAGGTGCACCTCGCGCAGTTCAACCGCGGGAAGTCAAAGACGTACGACGACAAGACCCGGGCCGAGTTCAAGAAGACCTACGGTATGATGCTCGACGGGCTGAAGAAGGCGGCCGAGGGGAAATAACCTCCGGCGCCGGCGCTGCGATCGCCGCAACGGAGGTTCCCGCTTTCGCGGGAATGATTCGGTGGACTGTACGACGGAACCCTACCGTCCGATCTTGTTCAGGTCGAACGGGGTGGTCTGGTACATTTCGTTGATCCAGTTCTGGAACAGCAGATGGGCGTGGCTGCGCCATCGGTTTTCGGGGGTGGCGGTGGTATCGCCGTTGGCGAACAGGTTGATCGGCGGCAGTGGGTTCAGGCCCGCCTTGACGTCGCGCTCGTACTCATCGGCGAGCGAGCGGTTGTCGTATTCGAGGTGGTTCAGCACGTGCACCGCCCGATGCGCCGGATCGTCCAGCATGCAGACGCCGATGTCGGCATTGTCGATGAGGATTTCGAGCCCGGCGCCGAGGCTCGTGCGATCAATGTCGTTGTAGCGCGACACCGGGATCATGGGGCTGTCGGAAAAGCCACGCAGCCACGGCGTGCGCGGGTTGACGATAGTGTGCCGGAACACACCGAAGGCCTTGTTGTCCATGCGGTAGCGGCGAGCATGGTGGAAGTGATGGAGCGCCGCCTGCGCGCCCCAGCAGATGAACATGGTCTGGTGGACGTTGGTCTGCGTCCAATCCATGATTTCGACCATCTCGTTCCAGTAGCGAACCTCCTCGAAGGGGAGGTTGGCGATGGGGGCGCCGGTGATGACGAAGCCGTCGAACTTGCGCGACCGCACGTCCTCCCAGGTCGAGTAGAAGGTCTTGAGGTAGTCCTCGGAGGTGTTCTTGGATTTGTGGTCGGTGACGCGGACGAGCGTGAGGTCGACCTGCAGCGGCGTTGCGCCGATGAGGCGGCTGAACTGGGTCTCCGTCCGCTCCTTGTTGGGCATGAGGTTGAGCAGGCCGATCTGCAGCGGGCGGATGTCCTGGCGCGCGGCGCGGCTCGAATCCATGACGACGACGCCCTCGGCTTCGAGGGTCTTGCGGGCGGGAAGATTGTCGGGAATGCGGATGGGCATTGCTGTCTCTGCGAGAGGAGGAGGGCGGTCGGCTCAGCTGCCGACGCGCATTCGCTCCTTGATCGCGGCGGTGACGAGATCGACGAACTCGTCGCCGTCGCGAACGATCGCCAGGTCGGCGGCGTCGATGCTGTAGCCGAAATTGTCGGCGAGCTTCTGGTAGCGCGGCAGGCGGTTGTGCAGCAGCGCTTCAAAGCCCCAGGCACCGAATGCCTCGGGATCGACCTTGGCGTCGTCGGCGACCTTGTTGAGCTTTTTGAACTCGCCCCATTTCCGGGTGAGGAAGGCCGGCGGGTAGTACATCGGCTTGGGCGAGGCCTTGAAGCGGCGCACCAGCTCGTCGGCATCCTTGTCGGTGCCGCGGATGTAGACGAGCGCCGTGCTGGCGGTCAGCGTCTTCACCACCGGGTCGTCCCGGTTGGCCGGATCAAGCACTTCGATCAGCGAGCCGCCGGTGTCGGCGACGAAATTGTCGTAGCCGTAGAGATCGTGGGCGCGGGCGATGAAGCGCGGCACTTCGAGCAGGGCGGCGATCTCGGCGACGCGGTGCTGTTCCTGCCGGCGGCGGTATTCGGCGAGCGGCAGGCCGCCCTTGGCGACGTTGCCCGGCCGGCCCAGATAGGTAGACAGCGGATCGAGATTTGCGAAGGTGATGTTGGACGAGATCTTGATCGAGTCCGAGCGCAGCAGGTCGCGCAGGAACGGCAGCTTCATCGCCTCGGTCTTGAAATTGTCGGTGATGGCCTCGCCCATGTGCCGGGTGCCGATGCGGTAGTCGGCCGAGTAGTGGAACCACTGCGACTGGCGCAGCAGGCTCGCGAGACGCGTCTTGCCGACGCCGGCCATGCCGAACAGCGTCACCGCCCGGCGCGGGGAGTCGCGGAACTCGCTCGGGGAGGTGAAAAGCATTCTAGCGGACGCCCATGAGGTCGAGCCGAGCGTTTAGGACAACCGCCCCACAGGCGCAAGGCGAGCGGCAGAAACTGCCGGGTAGAGGGGGCGGGTCTTGCCGGACGCCGTCGCAGCCAGTTTGTCAAAGATGAGCGATATCAACACGCTAGGACTTTGGCACCGGGCTTGCTTGTACGGACAGGAACAGGCGCGAGCGGCGCCAGGCAGTAGCGCGAGGACGGACATGGGTATTTACGGGGCACTCTCGACGGCGGTGACGGGGCTGAGGGCGCAATCGTTCGCGCTCGAAAACATCTCGGGCAACATCGCCAACTCGCAGACCACGGGCTTCAAGCGGATCGACACCGACTTCCTCGACCTGATCCCCGACCAGCCGCAGAAGACGCAGACCTCGGGCTCGGTGCTGGCGCAGTCGCGCTCGACTAACACGCAGCAGGGCGACGTCAAGTCGGTGAGCAACACCACCTACATGGCGGTCAACGGCTCGGGCTTCTTCGTGGTCGAGCCGGCGATCGGGCAGACCGATGGTGCGGCGGTGTTCGGCGGCGCCAACTACTATACGCGACGCGGCGATTTCGACGTTAACAAGAACGGCTACCTGGTCAACGGCTCGGGCTACTACCTCAAGGGCCTGCCGATCGATGCGGCGACGGGCAATATCTCGAGCTCGCTGCCGCAGGTGGTCAAGATCTCGAACTCGTTCCTGCCGGCGGCGCCGACGACGCGCGTGACCTACCAGCTCAATTTGCCGCAACTGCCCAAGAATGCGGCGTACCAGGAATCGAAGACGACCGGCTCGGAGCTGCTGAAGCCGCAGGACTTCCTGTCGATCCCGAACGACCAGTCGGCCAGCACGTCGGGTGCTTCGGCGGCGAGCGGCGATGCGACGAGCACAATCCTCCAGAACGGCGACTCGCTGACGGTCAAGGTCGGCAGCGCCGGCACCCCGATCACCATCAACTTCACCAACTCGGGCACCAGCACCGGCACCAACATCAACCTCACCACCGATACAACCGTCGGCGCGGTGCTGACATCGCTCAACGGCGAGGTGAGCGGTGTTACGTTCGCGCTGAGCGGCGGCAAGATCGTCGCCACCGCCACCGGCTTTGCCAACAACCTGACGGTGACCGACAACACGACCGGCATGGGGTTCACCGATGGGGTGACCGAGCCGGGCATCCTGCAGTCGACGCAGCTGTCGACGCCTGTGCCCTCGATCAAGGCGCAGGACTCCGACACCTTCATCGACCAGTCGATCTCGGGCGGCGCCATCACCGTCTATGCCAGCAACGGCGCGCCGGCCAACGTGCAGCTGCGCTGGGCCAAGACCGGCAGCACCGATGTCGGCGGTACGGACACGTGGAGCCTGTTCTACCTGTCGGACAGCTCGGCGACCGGCAGCAACCCGATGTGGACGCGGGTCAACCAGAACTACACATTCAGCTCGGACGGCGCGCTGAGCCCGCCCATCACCGAGACCGACCTCACCGGCGTCAATGTGGATGGCGTGGCGCTCGGCAACATCGCGCTGTCGTTCGGCGCCAACGGCATCACGCAGTTCAACGATCCGAACGGCACCGCGGGCGTGACTTCGCTGAGCCAGAACGGCTATCCGGCAGGGCAGTACGTGTCGGTGGCGATCAACGACAACGGCCGCGTGGTGGTGTCGTACGACAACGGCCAGCAGGTCGAGATCGCCCAGGTGGTGACGGCGGACTTCAACGCGGCCAACTCGCTGAAGCGGCTCGACGGCGGCATCTTCGCGGCGACGGCGGATTCGGGCGAGCCGATCCTCAACGTCAATGGCGGGGTAATCGGGTCGTCGCTGGAGAGCTCCAACACCGACATCTCGGAGGAGTTCACCAAGCTGATCGTGACGCAGCAGGCGTATGCGGCGGGGACCAAGATCGTCTCGACCGCCGACGAGATGCTGCAACAGGCACTCAACATGCTGCGCTGATCGGGCGCGGCTAGGCGGGACGGTATCGCATGGGCCTGGGCGTATCGCTCACCAACGCACTGTCGGGCATGGGCACCAGCCAGGATGCCCTGGCGGTGCTGTCGCGCAACGTATCGAACGCGGGCACGCCGGGCTATCACCGGCAGTCGCTCAGCGTCATCGACACCAACGGTGTCAACTCGACGTTCGCCCGCTCGGGCGGCGTCGAGCGAGCGTTCAACCAGAGCCTCCAGGCCTACTACACCAGCACCACCTCCGATTCCTCGTATGCGGATACCCGCGCCAGCATCCTCGACCAGCTGCAGACCTACCTGGGCAAGCCGGGCGATGCCGGATCGCTCGATACGATGTATTCGTCCCTTACCAATGCGCTGCAGGCACTGGGGACGAGCCCGGACAATTACGCGACACGCGCCAGCTTCATCTCGCAGGCGCAGGCGATGGTGGGAACGCTCAACGGGCTGACCAACGACGTGCAAGGGCTGCGGCAGCAGACCGAAACGGAGATGTCCTCGAGCGTCGACACGCTCAACCAGGCGATCACCGCGCTGGCCAAGGTCAACGGCCGGCTGGGCGACCAGAACGGCGACCAGAACGGCGACCAGGCGTCGCGGGCGGCGCTGATGGACCAGCGCGACCGGCTGGTGTCGCAGGTCTCGGAAATCGTCGACGTGCAGGCGTCGTACCGGACCGACGGCACGGTGTCGCTGATGACGCGGACCGGCGTCGGCATCCTCGACGTCAAGGCCTCGACCTTCAACTTCGAGCCGGCGGGGGCGCTGACCGCCGACAAGCTCGCCAATACCGACAGCAGCAAGAGCAATGTCGGCAAGCTGACGCTGACGACGCCCTCGGGGCTGAGCATCGACCTCGTGCAGCAGCGGGCGCTGCAATCGGGCAAGCTCGCGGCGCTGGTCGAGTTGCGCGATACGACGCTGGTCAACGCGCAGAGCCATCTCGACGAGATCGCGGCCGGGCTGGCGCAGGCATTTTCGACGGTGACGACGGAAGGGACAGCCGCAAGCGCCGGAGCGCAGAACGGCTTCAGCCTCGACCTCGGCAGCATCCGCGACGGCAACGACTTCACCATCGCCGTTACCAAGGGCGGCGCGGACAAGACTATCCACGTGATGCGGGTCGACGACCCCACGAAGCTGCCGCTCGACTACACCGATGCCAATGGCGAGCGGGTGGTGGGGCTCGATTTTTCGGGCGGAGCAAGCGCAGTCGCCGCCAAGCTCAGCAGCATCCTCGGGGCCGGGTTTACGGCGAGCGGCAGCGGCAGCACGCTGACGGTGCTGGACGACGGCGCGGCCGGAACGACCGACGTCACCGCACTTACCTCGCACGCGACGGCGAGCGCGCTGCAGAACGGCGATGCGGGGTTCAGCCTGTTCGTCGATCGGGGCAACGCCGACTTCACAGGCAGCCTCAGTGGCAAGGGACAGACGCAGGGCTTTGCCGGCCGCATCTCGATCAACTCGGCGGTGCTGGCGGACAACAAGCTGCTGGTGCAGTACCAGGCTGGCGGCTCGCTCGGCGACTCGATGCGGGCCGACTACGTGCTCAATCAGCTGCAGTCGCTCGGCTTTGCCTCGACGCAATCGGGAGCTGCCGACTCCGGGACGTTCCGGCTGGGTGGCACGGTCGGCGACATGATCGCGCAGACCATGGACCACACCGGCAGCATCTCGGCTGCGGCGACCAGCGACAGCGACACGCAGCAGTTGGCGATGGATACGCTGACGACGCGGATGGACAGCGAGTACAGCGTCAATGTCGACGAAGAGATGTCGCGGCTGATGGAACTGCAGAATGCCTATGCTGCGAATTCGCGCATCATCTCGGCGGTGCAGGACCTGATGAAGCGGCTGATGGATCTGTGAGGCAGCGATGACCACGATCAACCGGAGCATGTATCCGGTGCAGACGAGCATGAACCTGATCAGCCGGATGCAGCAGCAGTTCGCGACGCTGCAAACGCAGCTCGGCACCGGGCAGAAGGCATCGTCGCTCGCCGAGATGGGGACCGACCGCTACCAGGACCTGACGCTGCGGGCGCGGCTTGGGCGGATCGAGGGCTACCAGAACAACATGACGATGGTCGGCGTGCGGCTCGACCTGTTGAACAAGGTGATGGGCCAGTTCGATACGAGCGAGTCCGACGCGCGAAGCGGCATCGCGGCGGGCGCCTATGGATCGAGCAATATCAACTTCGGCACGGCCCCGACCACGGCGCAATCGCGGCTCGACGAGGTGCTGACGCTGCTCAACACCGACGTCGACGGGCGCTACCTGTTCGGCGGCAGCAAGACCGACAAGCCACCCGTCGGCACGATGAGCACCATCCTCGATGGGGTCAACGGCAAGGCGGGGTTCAAGCAGGTGGCGTCGGAGCGGCTGGCGGCCGACACCGGCGACGGGCTTGGCCGGCTGACGCTGAGTTCCGCAACCAACACGGCGACGCTCAAGGAAGACGGCATTCATCCGTTCGGCTTCAAGCTGTCGACGGTCACGGCGAGCAATTTGTCGTCGGTGACGCCGATGGTGACGAGCGGGCCGCCCAAGCAGTTCGACGTGGCGTTCGCGACGCAGCCGCAGGATGGCGACACGATCTCGATCGGCCTGACGCTGCCCGACGGCACATCGAGCACGGTGGTCTTGACCGCGACGACGGGCACGCCGGGCGCCGGCCAGTTCCAGGTGGGCGCCGATACGACCGGGACGGCAACGAACTTCACCGCGGCGCTGCAAGGATCGCTGACGGCGCTCGGGCAGACCGATCTTGCGGTGGCGTCGAACTATGCGGCGGCGGACAATTTCTTCAATGGCCAGGGCCAGACGCAGATGCGCGTCGCCGGCCCGAACTTCGCGACGGCCACGTCGTTGGCGGCGGCCGATCCGACCACTACTGTCGCGTGGTACTCGGGGGCTGACTCGGCGGCCCCGCGGAGCGCCGTATCGAGCAAGATCGATGACAACTCCACGGTCAACTATGGCGTGCAGGCCAACGAGAGCGGCACGCTGGCGCTGGTGAAGTCGCTGGCGACGCTGTCGATCCAGAACTTCTCGACCAGCGACAGCACATCGGGCGCGCGCTTCGATGCAGTGGCGGCACGCAATGGGCAGCGCCTGTCGGAAACGCACAACAGCGAAGACGGGTCGATCGAGCTGGTGACGGTGCAATTGGGCACGGCGCAGGCGACCGTCAACAACGTCAAGACGCAGCAGACGGCCTACAAGGCTCAGCTCGAGAGCATGCTGTCGGACATCGAGACGATCCCGGCGGAAGACGTGACCATGCAACTGCTGGCATTGCAGACGCGGCTGCAGGCGAGCTACCAGACGACATCGATGATCGCCAATCTGTCGCTGGTGAACTACCTCAAGTAGAACAGTGGTTCAAAGATCGGGGTCAGCCACAGGCGAACTCTCGAGCAGTGGGCGTCGTGAGAGTGTCGGGGATGGATTCCGACCTTCGCCGGAATGACATCGTGGATGAGTGGTGCGTCCCGAGCAGTCGGCTGGGATGGTCCAAAGCCGACAGGTCAGGGATCAGCCCGGAGGGGCGGCGGCCCTGAGACCGGCGGCGAGCTGACGGTTGATGTTGATCAGCACGTCAAGCTTTTGCGGCACCGGCGTCAGCTGCATCTGCAGCGACTGCTTCATGATGAAGATGCCGAGATTGGCGATGTTGCTGCGCAGGTCGATGGGCAGCACGCTGTCGTCGCGCGACGCCGAGGTCATGAACACCGTCCACAGACGGCGATTGAACTGCAGTGCCGAAGCGAGCTCCTGCCGTGGCGACGCGTCCCAGTTGTCACGCAGTCGCTGCAGGTTGGTTGCGGATTTGGAGAGGAGGTTGGCTTCCAGCTCACGCGGGCCGGTCGTCTGGCGGGCGACCTGTTGATAGGCCGTGGTTCCGCGCTGCTGCATCGAGAAGGTCCTGTTCGTACTGGATCAGCCTTTTAGCGGCCCTTAGTGCTTTGTAGAGAGCGCCGGTTAAGATGTCGTTATTGATCTCGTCGATGATGGGGATGCACGATGGCGCGGCTGTGACGATGTCGTTGACGAGCGCGAAATAGTCTCCGCGCAGTGTCGCGATATTGTCGTCGAGATACATCAGCTGCACGGCGAGGTAGATGCGCTTGGCAGGCGAAGTGGCCGTCGCCGGCGTCAGGATGTCCTTCTCGCGCAGGATCGGCTCGCGGCCATCGATGAAGAGCCGCGCACGCTGGTCGGAATTGGTGATGACGCAATTGCCGATGATGAGGCGTTCGTGCGGCTTGAGTTCGACCTTGAGCGACATGCGGACCCCCTGGCGACGATTTGTCGAATCGTCGCACGGACTTGGATGCTGCCGTTCTAGCGGCGCCCGAAGGTGGACGCCACTGCGGCGGATGGCGCCCTGGAAAACGAAAGAGGCGGGCCGAAGCCCGCCTCTCCGAAACGAGATAGTCTGCCGGCTGCTTACTGGAGCAGACGGAGGACGTTCTGGTCGGACTGCGAAGCCAGCGACAGGGCCTTGGTCGATAGGCTCTGGCGGGTCTGCAGGGCGAGGAGGTTGGCGGCTTCTTCGTTCGAATCCGCGAGGGTCAGGTTCGACGCGCCGGTCTGCAGCGTGTTGATCAGGGCCTTGGTGAAGTCCTGACGGGTCTGCACGATCGACAGGTTCGAACCGAAGCTCGACGCATCGGCACGCAGCGTATCCTGGGCGCCTTTCAGCTTGCCGAGGATGGTGGTGATCGACGCATTGGTGTCGAACTCGCTGCCGACCGTCAGCTTGGTGAGGCCGAGGCCGGTGGCGCTGGTGTCCTTGCCGGAGATGGTCAGCGAGGACGAGCCCTGCTCGTTGAACACAACCTTGAGCTGGGTCGAAGAACCGGCCAGCAGGTTGTTGCCGTTGTAGCTGGCATCCTTGGTCAGCTGGTCGATCTGATCGAGCAGGCCGTTGTACTGCGAGATCAGGGCGCCGCGAGCCGGGTTGGCGATCTGGGTCGCGCCAGCAGCGGCGTAGGCGTCAGTCTGGCCGGTGGTGAAGCCGGCAGTACCCGTGCCGCCGACGAGGACGGTCGTGCCAGCCGCACCGGTGAGCACGATCTTGCCGGCGTTGGCGCCTGAGCCAGCAGCGGCAGTGACGCCAGCGATGGCGGCAGTGTTGATCGAGGCCACGACGGTGGCCAGCGTATCGGCCGCGCCGATGGTGACACCGACGGTGTTGATCGTCAGGGTCGAACCCGAACCGCCCGGGGCGACGTAGGTGCCGCCGACGACGGACGAGATATGCTCGGCGCTGTCGACCGTGGCCGCGAGGTTCTGGGCCTGGTTGGCAGTTGCCTGTGCAGATTCGACGAGCTTGGTGATCGACGTGATGCCGTCATTGGCGGCCTGAATGGTCTGCACGGCGTTGGAGACGCTGTCCAGCAGGTTGCCGAGGTCGGACGCACGCGAGTTCAGCGCCGAGGCGGTGAAATAGCTGGTCGGGTTGTCGAGAGCGCTGTTGACCTTGTTGCCGGTCGCGAGACGGGTCTGCGTCGTGTCGAGCAGCGACGCAGTATTCTGAAGGCTGAGAAGGTTCGAACGAACCGCAGCCGAAAGAGTGATGTTGGACATACGTTCCTCTTCTAGGTACCTGAAAGACGCCTCTTCCTGAGACGATGCCGCCATCATCGGTCCCGAGCCGTAAAGAACGGTTAATGGCGAAGGGGTGCTGGCTGTTTTTTGTGCACGTCCAAGGGTGTCTGGGACGAGGTGACGCGGTCGGAAGGGGACGCGACGCGAGGCGCGCCGGTCTGTCAGGCGCAGAGCCGATGGCGGGGGCGCCCACCGGCCGGACCCCGCGGCCGCCGGGGCTTTTCGGTCGGGCACGGGCGGGAGGCGTGACGCTTCGAGGGCGGCGGCGAAAGCAGCGGGCGGCGGTGAGTCCGGTTCGGGCGGGACCACAGGGGCGGCGGGCGCGGGTGCCGTCGGGGCTGCGGCATCCGGCGACTCGGTGGGCTGAGTCTGCGGCTCGGGCTCGGCCCAATACGGCGGCCGGCGGCCGGTGCGGGGTCCGGCGACCGACAGGCTGATGGCGATCGGGCTTGGTCCGAGTCGGTCGGGCATGGATCCGGTGCTGCGTGAGACTATGCAGCATCGGCGCGCGACGTTTGCGGATAGTGGCCCCCGACGGACCGATTTAGCTCAAATGCGCTCGATCAGAGGGCGCGGTTGATGGCGAGGCCCTGGCTTGGCGGCGCGGGTTCGGCAAGGCTGCCCGCGGCGCCATAGGTCTTGGGCTGGCCGGCGCGACCAACCTGGCGAGCGACGTCGGTCAGCAGATCTTCGGTGACCTGGCGGGCGGTGGCGATGACGCGCAGGTTCTCGGCCATCTGCGTCGCGAGGCGGTCGTGGCCGGTGCGCAGCAGGCCAATGTCGTCGGGGGCTTCGGCCTTCAGTCGCTCGAACTGACGCTGCGCGGCGCGCGAATAGCCGACATAGTCCTGCGCAAGACTCATCTTTTCCGCAGTGACACCGGCGGCCTCGCGATGCCGACCAGCGCGGAGCAGCATGGTCTCGCGGTTCATCACCTCGGCGAGTGCCGACAGGGTCGAGCCGGTGAGGGCGATGAGATCGCGAGCCGGCAGATCATCGAGCGCTGCGAGGCGCTGGGCAGCACTCATTGCTGGACTCCTGTTCCAGTGG
>JBDTVO010000053.1:0-12582 GCA_040007135.1 Devosia sp.
GGCTTTCTCAGCGAGAACGCCCGCTTCGCCCGCATCCTCAGCGAGCACAAGATCACCTTCATCGGCCCGTCCGAACACCACATCCAGATCATGGGCGACAAGATCACCGCCAAGCAGACGGCGGTCGAGCTCGGCATCCCTGTGGTCCCCGGATCGAAGGGCGAGGTCGCGACCGAGGACGAGGCCAAGCGCACAGCCCGCGAAATCGGCTACCCGGTGCTGATCAAGGCCACAGCCGGCGGCGGCGGCCGCGGCATGAAGGTCGCGCACTCCGAGTCCGACGTCCTCATCGCCTGGTCCACCGCCCGCTCCGAGGCCAAAGCCGCCTTCGCCAACGACTCCGTCTACATGGAGAAATATCTCGGCAAGCCGCGCCACATCGAAGTGCAGGTGATGGGCGACGGCCAGGGCAACGCGGTGCATCTGGGGACCCGCGATTGCTCGGTGCAGCGGCGTCACCAGAAGGTCTGGGAAGAGGCAACCGCTCCCACCGTCCCCGCCGGCGAGCGCGACCGCATCGGCGAGATCTGCGCTGCCGCCATGCGCAAGCTGAAATACTCCGGCGCCGGCACCATCGAGTTTCTCTATGAGAACGGCGAGTTCTTCTTCATAGAGATGAACACGCGCCTGCAGGTCGAGCACCCGGTCACCGAGCGCGTCACCGGCGTCGATCTCGTCTACGAGCAGATCCGGGTCGCCTCGGGCGAAAGGCTGAGCCTCGTCCAGAAGGACATCACCTTCACCGGCCACGCCATCGAGGTCCGCATCAACGCCGAGGACCCCACCACCTTCGCGCCCTCGCCCGGCACCATCAAGTTCTACCACCCGGCCGGCGGCGTGGGCGTGCGCGTCGATTCAGCGGTCTACGGCGGCTACACCATCCCGCCCTACTACGACAGCCTCATCGGCAAGCTCATCGTCTACGGCCGCACCCGCGAGGAGTGCCTCATGCGCCTCCGCCGCGCCGTCGACGAGTTCGTCATCGACGGCATCAAGACCACCCTCCCCCTCTTCCAGCGCCTGATCAAGGAACCCGACATCCTCGCCGGCAACTACGACATCCACTGGCTGGAGAAATACCTGGGTATGAAGGAATAGGCGCATCTATTTGCGCATGACGGCTTGACCATCTCCCTTATGTGGTGCATCTATTTGCGCACGGTCGGAGTGCGCCATGCAGCACGAAACCAACACCAGCAAGATCATCGCGCGTCTCGAGCGAGAGGGCTGGGAGAACGTTGGTGGTAGCAAGCATGCCAAACTCAAGAAGGCCGGTATCGGAACGATCATGGTACCGCGCCATCGGGTGGTGACGCCGGGCGTCGCTCAGTCGATCGCCAAGGCGGCAGGCTGGGTTAAGTAGAGGTCGCATGTCCAAGGAGGGACGATGACCAGATATCTAGCGATCATCGACGAAGCGAATGGCAAGTTCGGGGTGATCTTTCCCGATGCGCCGGGTTGCACCGCGATGGGTGGCACTCAGGAAGAAGCCATCGATAACGCCATCGAAGCGCTCGCCGAGTGGGCCGCTGATGAAGCTGCCGACGGTCGACCGATCCGCATGCCGCGCACCTATCCGCAAGTGCTGAAGTCGGGCGAATTCCCTCAGTTGCGGAAAGGCGCGCTCGTCGCAACCCTCCCGCTCATCAGCGAGAGCGGCAAGCTGGCACGGGCCAACGTCTCGATGGACGCCGGACTGCTGGCGTCAATCGACGAAGCCGCTTCGGCACGGGGATTGACGCGATCCTCGTTCCTCGCCTCCGCGGCGAGGGACAAACTCAAGGAAAGTTTCTAGCTACCCCAGTGACCGCAGATACTGGGCCGGCTTCGTGCTCAGTGCGCTCCACGTCGTCGCGGCGCCCGTCACGATCGTCAGTACAATCGCGCCGATCATCACGCCCACCACCAGCCCCGGATTCACAGCGAAGCCGACATCCATCTTGGCGCCCTTGATGATGCCGTAGGCGCCGACCATCCCGACCGCCGTCGCCAGCAGTGCCGCAAAGGCGCCGAGCAGCGCGTACTCGACCGCAAACACCTTGACTACGTCGGTACGGGTCGAGCCGAGCACCTTGTTGACCACCGCATCCGCCTCCCGCTGCTTGCGCCCGGCCGCCATCGTGCCCGCCAGCACCAGCAGGCCGTTCACCACGGCGAGGCCGCCGACGATGTTCACCGCCGTCGACAGCTGCCCGAGGATATCGGCCGCCTGGTTGAGCGCCTCGCCGACCGGCAGGAAAGTGATGTCCGGATACTTGCGCGCCAGGCCGCGCTCGAGGTCCTTCTCGTGTCCCTTGCTCGCCTTGATGGTGGCGAGGTTGGTGCCCGGCCAGGCATCGAACGTGCCCGGCGACGCCGTCACGAGGAAGTTGATGCCGTTCTGGAACTGGAAGTCGCGAAGGTTGCCGACGGTCACCTCGAGCTGCTCGCCGAACAGCGTCAGCTCGATCTTGTCGCCGACCTTGATGCCGATGCTCTGCGCATCCTTGTCGCGCATCGAGATCAGCGGCTCGCCGGTGTAGTCCGGCGCCCACCACTTGCCCGCGGTGACCGTCGAATTCGCCGGCAGGTCCGACGTCCAGGTCATCAGGATTTCGGGCGTGCCCCCGGTGCCGCCAAGCATATAGACCGCCTCGCCCGACAGATCCTTACGCGCCAGGATTTCGTTCGAGGGCACGCCGTTCACCTTGGTGATGGCGGCGCGGATCATCGGCGAATGCTGAAAATCCTGCAGGAACCCCGTCGACTTCAGGAAAGCGTCGAGGTCGACGATTTCGTCGTCGAACAATTCGGTCGCAACGAACGTCGGCGCGTCATTGGTCACCTGCCCCAGCAACTGGTCGCGGAGGTTGGCGCTGAGGATAACGATCACCAACAGCATCGCCAGCCCGAGGCCGAGCGACATGATCACCACCGGCGCCGGCGAGCCGGGACGGGAAATGCCGCGAAAGGCGTTGCGCAGCGTCACGTTGGGCATCGGCGGCAGGGCGCGCAGCACCCATTGCATCAGCCGGCCGGCAAAGCTCAGCAGCAGGAACGCGCCGATCACGCCCACCGCGTAGTACGACACCAGCGTCAGATCGCTCGTCGTCCACCAGGCCAGCCCGAAAATCGCGAGGCCCGAAATCAGCAGCGGCGCCAGCACGCGCACGTCGAGATACTCGCGCGTCTTGATGCTCTGCACCGAGGTGCCCACTGTGCGGAACAGCATCGCCGGCTTCAGCTTCTGGGCCCGGAACAGCGGAATGTAGGAGAACGCGAACGCCGCCAGGACGCCGAAGGCAAGCGCCGTCGCCAGCGACGGCCACTCGATGCTCGGCGGCAGGTCGACGGCGAGGATGCGCCCGAGGATCGGCAGCGCGATGATCGTCAGCACCGCCCCGATCACGAGGCCGAGCCCGATGCCCACCAGCGACATCACCCCGACCTGGGTGAAGAAATGTACCATGATGCGTGCGCCGGTCGCGCCAAGGCTTCGCAGCGTCGCGATCGAGCGCTGCCGCTCGCCGATATAGGCCGACACCGCATTGGAAATGCCGACGCCGCCCACCAGCAGCGAACTCAGCCCGACGATCAGCAGGAACCGCACGAACAAATCATAGAACCGCGACAACGTGCCCGCTGCGTCATAGGGCGATTGCACCTTCCACTCGGGGTCGCTCGCCAGGTGCGCCTGAACGATCGGCTGCGCCTCGGTGTAGTCGCCCAAATCCGGATTGAGTTTGATCTTGTAGCCGTACTGCGTCAGCAGCCCCGGCAGCGGCGGCCGGGTGTTCGGGTTGGCCTGCTCGCCCTCGATCGACATTACGGCCGTCAGGCCAAGGTGGAAGCCGCGCAGCGCCCCGTTCGGCAGCGAGCCGAGCAGCCCGCGCACTTCGAACTCGGTGCCGTTGACCTTGAAATGCCCGCCGATATCGATCGCCAGCCGGTCCAGCATCACCGGATCGACGATGGCGCCATAGACGCCGTCCTTGAGCGCCAGGAGGTCCGTCGGCTTCTCGCCCGGCTTCAGCTGCGGGCTGACGACGTTGCCGTAGAGCGGATAGTTGCCGTCCACCGCATAGATATCGAGGAACGCCGTGTTGCCGCTGTCGTCGACGGCGTCGCCACGCGAGTTCGAGGTGATCGTCTCCGACACCTGCCCCAATGACTGGAAATATTTCAGCTCGTTCGGCGTCGCCCGCCGGTCGGCACGCGCGATCTGCAGGTCGCCGCCGAGCAGCGTGTTGGCATTGTGCAAAATCGCCGTCTTCAGCGCCGCGCCAACTGAACTCACCCCGGCAATGGTGCCGACGCCGAGCGCCAGGCAGGCCAGCAGGATGCCGAAACGGCGGAGGTCGCCGCGCAGGTCGACCATTGCGACCCGCATCCAGTTCCCGAGCCGGTTCATGCGGGTATGGCCACCTTGGCAGCCTCGGTCAGCTGCCCGTGGTTCATCGTCAGCGTCCGGTCGGCCTTAGCGGCGAGCGAGCGGTCGTGCGTGATCAGCAGCACCGCCGCGCCCCTCTTCCGGGCAAGATTGAACATCAGGTCGATGACCATCGCGCCGGTGTCCTGGTCGAGATTGCCGGTCGGCTCGTCCGCCAGCATCAGCTTGGGGCCGGTGACCATGGCGCGGGCGAGGCCCACGCGCTGCTGCTCGCCGCCCGACAAGGCGCTCGGCAGGTGGGTAACGCGGTCGCCGAGGCCGACTTCGGCTAGCGCCGCCGCGGCGCGCTCACGGATCTGCTTGAAGCTCATCCCGACTTCGGCAATCTCGAGCGCCAGCGCGACGTTCTCGAGCGCCGTCATCGACGGGATCAAATGGAAGTTCTGGAACAGGATGCCGAGGCTCTTCCGCCGGAAGATCGCCAGCTGGTCCTCATTGGCGGTGGAAATGTCCTGCCCGGCCACCACCACCTTGCCGGTCGTTGCCCGCTCGAGCCCGCCCAGGATCATCAGCAGCGACGTCTTGCCCGACCCAGAGGGGCCGACCACCGCCGTCACTTCGCCCGCATTCACCTTGAAGGTCACGTCCTTGAGGATGTGCAGCATGGATTTGCCGCTCATCAGCTCCAGATTGGCTTTGTCGGTCTCAATGACGGTTTCGGCCATCGGCTCGCTAACTCTTCGATTGTGGCGGGGTCGGACGGGGGCTTCTTAGGCGATAATTTGCCGACGCTGGCAATACATGTTGTCGCGCCAATAGGAAATCTGGCGCAGATTCGCGAGCTATGACCCGGAAACCCGACCCTTTTGCGGTAGATTTGACGCCCGAGCTGATCCTTCGGGCCTACCAGGCCGGCATTTTCCCCATGGCCGAGGACGCAGCGAGCGACGACGTCTTCTGGGTCTCGCCGCAGCAGCGCGGCATCATCCCGCTCGACGCGGCTCACATTTCCCGCAGCCTGCGCAAGACCTTGCTGGCGCATCCCTATGCCGTGCGCACCGATACCGACTTCGCGGCGATCATCGAGGGCGGCGCCACCGCCGGCACCGAGCGCGACACGACCTGGATCAATTCCACAATCCGCCGCCTCTACGGCGCCCTGTTCGAGCGCGGCTTCGTCCACACCGTCGAGGTCTGGGACGGACCGGCGCTGGTCGGCGGCCTCTACGGCGTCTCGCTCGGCGCCGCCTTCTTCGGCGAATCGATGTTCCACCGAAAAACCGACTGCTCCAAGATCGCCATGGCGCACCTGATCGAGCGGCTGCGGGCCGGCGGCTATCAGCTCTGCGACACCCAGTTCGTCACCCCTCACCTCCGCACCTTCGGCGGCATCGAGATTCCCCGCGAGGACTACGAGCTGCGCCTCGCCGATGCCCTCGGCCATGAGGCCGACTGGTCGGCCTGGGACAGGCGAAGCTGACATGGCCGCCTCGCCGGCCGACGCCGAAACCTCACCCTTCGAGTCGATGGAGGCCCTGCTGGTCGCCGACCTCCCGGATGAACCCGGCTGGTCGTTCGAGCCCAAATGGGACGGCTTCCGCTGCCTCGCGGTCAAGCAGGGCGGCACCGTCCGGCTGTTCGCCAAGTCGGGCAAGCCGCTCCACCGCTTCTTTCCCGAAATGGTCGCCGCGCTCGCCGCCCTGCCCGCCGCCGACTTCATCATCGACGGCGAGCTCGTCATTCCGGTCGGCCCGACGCTGTCGTTCGATGCCCTGCAGGCCCGGCTCCACCCCGCCGAAAGCCGCATCCGCAAGCTGGCTGCCGAGACGCCGACGCTGCTGATTGTCTTCGACCTCCTGGTCGATGCCGGCCGCCAGTTCGCCCCGTTGCCGCTGCGCGACCGGCGCGCCGCCCTCGAGCACTGGGTCCGCGACAACCCGAGCCCGGCGCTCCGCCTCTCCCCCACCGGCAACCTCGAGACGGCCCGCGACTGGCTCCGCACCGTCGGCGGCGCCCTCGATGGCGTCGTCGCCAAGCGCCTCGACGAGCCCTATCGTCCGGGCGAGCGCGCCATGCGCAAGGTCAAGAACATCCGCACGGCCGACTGCGTCGTCGGCGGCTTCCGCTACGGCGCCGGCAGCAGGATCGTCGGCTCGCTGCTGCTCGGGCTCTACGATGCCGAAGGCCGGCTCGACCATGTCGGCTTCACCTCAGGCCTTGGCGCCGAGGACAAGCCGGCCCTGACCGCCCGGCTCGAAGCGTTGCGCGGCGAGGGCTTCACCGGCAAAGCACCAGGCGGCCCGAGCCGCTGGTCGACCGAAAAAACCTCCGAATACGTCCCCCTCCGCCACGAGCTGGTGGTCGAGGTCACCTACGACCACGTCACCGGCGACCGCTTCCGCCACGGCACCGGGCTGCACCGCTGGCGCCCCGACAAGTCGCCCCGTCAATGCACCTACGACCAGCTCCAGCTCGAAGCCCGCCCCGCCGCGATCATCGCCGCGACCCTCACGCCTTGAGCCTGAAGGCCACCTCGGTCACTGGCGGCGTCGTCGCGCTACCGGGCTCGCGGTAGATCTCAAGCCGCGTTGCCTCAACGAAACTGTCGCCGCGGACCTCGCCCGCATAGTCGAAGCCCTGCGCCCTGATCCACGCGTCGAGCCCCATGTTCGCCTCGTACAGCGCCGCATACGGCCCTCTATGCGTAACACTCGCATAGCGCCCCGCCGGCAGCTCGCCGGTGACAATCAGTCCGTCGCTGCCCAGCACCGTCGCCGTCGCGACCCCGACCATCATCCGCATCCGGCCGGCAGGCAGAAACGTCACGTAGCTAAAGAACGGCGGCCCCGAGATCTGCCCGTCTCGCCGCTTCACCCAGGCCATGACATCGGCGATCAGCGGCGGTGCGCGCTCCGCGATCTCCCGCTGCGTCACCTCCAGCATGATCGCCGCGAAAGGCTCGGCTGCACGCTCGATGATCCTGGGCTGCGTCAGCATCGGCCTCTCCGCGCTCAGGGCTGCGACGGCTCCGCCGGGACGTCGCTCGCCGCGGGGCTCGGCTGGGGCGGCGGCGTGTCCGACGTCTGCTTACAATCGACCAGCCAGATATCGTACACCGGGTGGTCGATGGCGTTGAGCGCCGGGCTGTCGGCAAACATCCAGCCGGTGAAAATCCGCTCTGTGCCGCCCTTCAGCGACACCTGGTCGACCTCGAGGAACACGCTGGTCCGCTGCGTCTCCGTCGGGGGGCGCGTGTAGCAGACGCGCGGCGTGATCTGCAGCGCCCCGAACTGCACGGTCTCGTCGATATAGACGTCGAAATTGGTGATCCGCCCGGTGATCTTGTCGAGCCCGGAAAACGACGCGATCGGATTGGAAATCGTCGTCGCAGCCGCCGGCGTCACCAGCGCCAGGGCCATCAGCACAGCGGCAAGGAAACGCAATCGGATCAGTCCGGCGACCAGGCGTCGTAGTCGCCCGTCACGCGCGGGCGCTCGCCCTTGCCCAGCAGGCTCCCGTCGGGATGATAGGCCAGCGCGCTGCCGGTGTAGTTGCGGATATGCGCCTTCTCCCAGACGTGCGGCGTGTAGTCCCCGTCCGTCGGCGGCGCGCTCGTCCGATAGTGCATCCAGCCGTACCAGCCAGGCGGAATCGTCGTCGGCTCGGCATAGCCTCCGGCATAGATCACCATGCGCCGTTCCATGCCGTGCGGACCGTTCGGCTTGCGGCTCTTGAAGTAGCGGTTGCCGAACTGGTCCGAGCCCACGAAAATTCCGTGCGTCCGCGCCCACAGCCGCGTGCCCCAGGTGTTGCCGCGCCACCACGCGAAGATCTCGATGAAGAAGTCTTTCCAGCCGCCGTCAGCCATGGGGAAACCCGTGCTCGCCTGCCATCCGCTCTAGCATCGCCCGCCGCTGCAACGCAAACCTGATCCGGCGCTCATCCCCTCAGTGCGGCGATCAGCGCCTTGATCATCGGCTCGGGCCCGTAGCCGAGGCCCGAGGGCGTCAGTCCCATGCGCACCACCAGCATCCGTTCGGAGGGAATCACCGCCATCGATTGCCCGTCGTGGCCTTCGAGCCAGTATGTGTCCTTGGGCAGCCCGAAGCTCTTGTCGTCGTCCTCCTGTGGCCCCTCGAGCCAGGTCAGGAATTGCGAATAGCCCCCGGCAAACCCGTTCGATGTCCCCATCATCCTGACCAGCCCGTCCGGCAGCAGCCGCTGCCCGGCCCACACCCCGTCCTGCAGCAGGAACTGGCCCAGCCGGCCCCAGTCGCGGGCTGACGCGTAGATGTAGGAGCCACCGGCAAAATTCCCGGCCTCGTCCGTCTCGAATACGGCGCTCGTCATGCCGAGCGGCCCGAACAGCCGCTCCCGGGGAAAGGCCAGCGCAGCCTCGCCGCCGCCAACCCGCGCCATCCACACCCGCGACAGGATCATGCCGACGCCGGTCGAATAGCTGAAGGCGGTGCCCGGCGTCGCAACTGCCGGCTTCGCCGCGGCAAAGCCGGCCATGTCCGGCTCGAGGTAGAGCATCCGCGTGACGTCGGTCACGTCGCCATAATCCTCGTTGAAGGCGAGCCCCGCCTCCATCGCCGCCAATTGCCCCACGGTGATGTCCTTCCGCCCGTCCGCCCACTCGGGCAGCAGCGCCGCATCGGTGAGAGCCAGCTTGCCGTCCCCCATCGCCATGCCGGCGAGGATGCCGGTGACGGTCTTCGCCATCGACCAGCTCAGCAGTGGCGTCTCCGCATCAAATCCCTCGCCGTAGCGCTCGCCGACGATCCGGCCGTCGCGCACCACCAGCACCGCCCGCATCCCCGGCCCGGTCATCGCCGGATCATCGAGGATAGCGTCAATCCGCGTGTCGGCGCTCGCCGCACCGGTTCCCTCCGGCCACGGCGCATCGCCCGCCGGCTGCATCGCCGGCTGGGCCGCCAGCCGTGCCTTCCGCACCGCCTCGACATTGCCGTCCGGCGCCAGCGTGCAGCCAAGCCCCTGGCGATAGACCGCCGTCATCGGCGCAAACAGCCCGAGCATCCGCGCCGTCACCGTCTGTCCGCTCTGATCCACCGCCTGCCGGATGTATTTGAGCACCGGGTTGCCCGCCGCGGTCACGTCCACGTCCAGCACCTGCTGTGGGTCGCGGCCGGCAAGGAAGGCGTTGGAGCAGACGATCTTGGCGGCATAGCCGTCGGCCACCCGCAACAACTCCGGCGGCGCGATCCACAGCCAGGCGCACACCCCGATCAGCGCCAGCGCAACCAGTGCCGCCAGCCCACCAACAATCCGCCGGATCACTGCAATCCTCCACCGCTGTCTCTACGTACAGCCTGCGGGGGCACTGGAACACACCGAAGCCCGCGCCGATATGCTAAGGCTGGATCACCCCATGAGCTTTTTGCCTCCCGCTCCCGTTCCGCACCGAAAGCCGCTCGGCGCCGTCGGCTTCGTGCTGACCATGGCCCGGAACCCGCTCGCCATCTGGTCCGAGGCGGCCTTCACCGAACCGGTGATCCGCTCCGAGTGGCTGGGCACCCCCACCATCATCGTCTCCGATCCGGCGGCGATCCGCCACGTCATGGTCGACAACGCCCGCAACTACGCCATGCAGCCGCTGCGCCAGCGCGTGCTGCGGCCCATCCTCCGCGACGGCCTCCTGACCGCCGAGGGCGAGCTCTGGCGGCGCGCCCGCAAATCGCTGGCGCCGGTCTTTGCCCCGCGCAACACGGTTGGCCTGTCGATCGCCATGCGCGACCGCTCGGCGCTGTTCGCAGAAGGACTTGCCGCCCACGCCGGCCAAACCCTCGACATCGCCGAGCAGATGACGCTGTTCACCTTCGACATCCTGCAGGCGACGCTGTTCTCAGGCGATATCGACAGCCAGCCCGCCGAGTTCGCCGCCGCCGTTTCCAGCCTGCTGCGCACCATGGGCCGCGTCGATCCGATGGATGTCCTCGACGCCCCAGCCTTCGTGCCGCGCCTGACCCGCATCCTCGGCAAGCGCTCGCTCGGCTACTTCCGCCGCCTCATCCAGGGCACCATCTCGCGCCGCGAGACACTCATGCGCGACGATCCCAGCGCCGCCCCGCGCGACCTGCTTACCCTGCTGCTCGAGGCCGACGGCCTGTCCCGCGCCGAGGTCGAGGACAACCTCATCACCTTCATCGGCGCCGGTCACGAAACCACCGCCCGGGCGCTCGCCTGGACCCTCTATCTGCTGAGCGAGGCCCCCGACGAGCGCAGCCGGGTCGAAGCCGAGATCGACGCCCACGATTTCACCGCCGAACCTTCGACCTGGCTCGAGCGCCTCCCCGTCACCCGCGCCGCCTTCGAGGAAGCCATGCGCCTCTATCCGCCGGCGCCCTCGCTCAACCGCATGGCCATCGCAGCCGACCAGGCGGGCAGGGTCGCGATCCCCGCCGGCGCCACGGTGCTGGTGATGCCCTGGATCGTCCATCGCCACCAAAAGCTCTGGGAGGCGCCAGAGGAGTTTCGTCCCTCCCGCTTCCTCCCCGGCGCCCGCGAAAGCATCGATCGCTACCAGTACCTGCCCTTCGGCATTGGCCCCCGCGTCTGCATCGGCCAGTCCTTCGCCATGCAGGAAGGCGTCATCGCCCTAGCCTCGTTCCTGAGGCGCCTGCGCTTCGACTTCGCCGGCTCCCATCCGCCGATGCCCGTCCAGAAGATCACCGTACAGCCCGAAGGCGGCATCCCGATGCGGCTGGCGTCGCGGCTGAATTAGCCCACGCGCCGGGGGACTGCGGCCTACCCGGCCGCCCGTGGCGATGCGTAGTCCAGCTCAAGCCGAAGGGCCCCCGAGCGGCACGTTCGCTACCCGGTCCCCAGCGACTCTACCCCCGCCAAGTCAAGGCCACGGTCCCCCTCTTCCCCGCTATCCAACGACATTCCCCCGCCCGTGCTTCGCCCTCGCTTTTCCCGGCAAAAATCGGTCTTGACACATTTCTGCAATCTTCCGGGCGCCGCGCCCCGCGGATTCCTTGGGCTTGCTGGTCGGCGAGTCGGGGATGCCGTCCCTGGGAGCCGACCCCTTCCCGGCGCTTCCCCACCCCTCTGTGGAAATCGACCGGCTTCGAAAAATCTCAACCTCGCCTAAGGTTTGAGGGTGGATTCAGGCTTCGTTAGCGCCTATCTACTACCTGTTGTGTGTAACGTGCCTTTCGATACCACAGCTTGTCAGAGATAACCGCCTTGAGCAGTCTGAGCAGGTTGCAGTTGAGTCTTGATTGCGTCACTCGCGGTGCCCCGATGGTGGGCACCGTGGCGAGCAACGTGACGCCAAAAGTACAAGCAAGAGCGGTTCTGGAAACCGGTAACACCCGCGGACGTGGCGACGTCCGTGATGATGGGGGTCTTTGACTAAATGCATATCGAACGTCGGTACACCACGGCCAACCAGGGCGCTTATGCGGGGATCGAATTCCGCTCGGCCACGAGCGAGATTCGCAATCCCGACGGCTCCGTCGTGTTCCGGCTCGAGGGCATGGATGTGCCCTCTACCTGGTCGCAGGTCGCTGCCGACATCCTGGCGCAGAAGTATTTCCGCAAGGCCGGGGTCGCCAGGCGCCTGAAGAAGGTCGAGGAGAACGACGTCCCCTCCTGGCTGTGGCGCTCCGTCCCCGACGAGAAGGCGATGAAGGGCCTGCCCGAAGCCGAGCGCTACGGCAGCGAAACCGACAGCCGCCAGGTCTTCGATCGCCTCGCCGGCACCTGGACCTACTGGGGCTGGAAGGGCAAGTATTTCAACACCGAGGAGGACGCGCGCGCCTTCTTCGATGAGCTCTGCTTCATGCTCGCGACCCAGAAGGTCGCGCCCAATTCGCCGCAATGGTTCAACACCGGCCTCCATTGGGCCTACGGCATCGACGGCCCCGGCCAGGGCCATTTTTACGTCGATCCGTTCACCAAAAAGCTGGTGCAGTCGAAAAGCTCCTACGAGCACCCGCAGCCGCACGCCTGCTTCATCCAGTCGGTCAATGACGACCTCGTCAACGAGGGCGGCATCATGGATCTGTGGGTCCGCGAGGCGCGGCTGTTCAAATACGGCTCCGGCACCGGCTCGAACTTCTCAAAGCTCCGTGGCGAGGGCGAAAAGTTGAGCGGCGGCGGCCGCTCGTCCGGCCTCATGAGCTTCCTCAAGATCGGCGACCGCGCCGCCGGCGCCATCAAGTCGGGCGGCACCACCCGCCGCG
>JBDTVO010000054.1:0-12577 GCA_040007135.1 Devosia sp.
AATCCATCGTGAAGAACGCGGTCTCGCCGGCAATCTTATTGAGATTGTCGACGGCATTCGGATCAACCGGCGAGATCATGATGGCCTTGGCGCCGGCGGTCACCAGATCATCCATGATCTGCTGCTGGATAGCGACGGACGACTGGTCCGGATATCTGAAGACGAGCTGATAATCAGGCAACTCGGCCTGGGCTTTGGCCATGCCCGCTTCGGCCGCTTTCCAGAAGTCGGCAGTGATATTCACGAGGAAGCCGATAATCGGCTTGTCCTGCGCGAAGGCGCCGCCTGAAAGCGCTACCACCATGGCCACTGCGGATGCGGCCAGCAAGAATTTCTTCATAGACTTCCTCCCATTGGCCCACGTTGGGGCCGTGTCAAACCGCCCGCGTGCGCGACGGCTATCGCCCGACGACACCACATTTCAGCGGCGATGCAAAACGGTTTTTTATGCTCAAGGAGCATTTCCCGACGGGCCGTGGATGGCGGCGTCGAGCGCTGCCTGCGCCGCTTCGATCGAGTCGAACAAGAGTCCGTCGAGGGCGAAGGCGCTGAGGCGCACGGCGAGAAAGCGGACGCCCTCGGCCGAAGGCACCACGACGCCGAGAGGCTCACCATCGATCTCCATCGAGATGGGCCGTGCAGACGGGGTCGCGCGAGGGATGAATTCATGTTGCATGGACGATGCCTCCTCAGGGCGCCAAAGGCTTGGCGACCGGGGTGTTAGCGGAACTGTGAGAAGCGGTGGTGACGGGTCAGGGACCCAGGGTCACATTCGCCAGTTTCGGCAACACGCTTTGGGGGCGGCTACGCGTTTGGCTTGAATTCCGGCGGGGGTCGCGATGCGATCAAGATGGATCATTCTTCGTCCCTTTCCGGTTTGGGCATGAGCCCTTTGTCCAAACACGCTGCTCGAAGATAGGCCGGGCAGCCGCAACTGCAAGGCCGTGGGGCGCTTATTGGTCGCGCCGCCATTCCCTCATGCACCGATGCCCGCGACGGCGCAAGCGATGGCTTTGCGTTGGTGGCCACGCCGTGAGCAAAGATTTGTGAGGTCAGCCCTCGATCGTTTCGCGCAGCAGTTCGACGGCCAGCCACTCGTCTTCGGCCTTTGCCTTGGCGGCCCGGGCGGCGTCGAGCCGGGCCGAGGTGGCCGCGAATCCGGCGGGATCGCGCCGGTAGAACGACGCGTCGGCGAGCCGCGCCCCCAGGGTCTCGATTTCGGCGTCGAGCTTGCCGATCTCGAGCGGCAGCGTTTCGAGCGCATGTTTCTGCTTGAACGACAGCTTCGCCTTGCCCTGCTGCTTGGTCGCCGACGCGGCGACGATGAACGATGAGCGCTCGAGGACCTGCCGTTCAACATCGGGCCGGATGACGCCGAAACCGCGCTGCGTGACCGTGTCGGAGTAACCGCCGGCATATTCGGTCCACAGGCCGTCCCCCTCGGCGACGATGGTGCTGGTCGCCACGCGGTCGAGGAAATCACGATCGTGGCTGACGACGACGACGGTGCCGGGATAGTCGCCGAGCATTTCCTGCAGCAGGTCGAGCGTTTCGAGGTCGAGGTCGTTGGTCGGCTCGTCGAGGACGAGGAGGTTCGAGGGCAAAGCCAGGGCCCGGGCGAGGGCCAGCCTGCCCCGTTCGCCGCCCGAGAGTTTTGCGATGGGGGTGCGTGCCTGCTCGGGGGTGAACAGGAAATCCTTCATGTAGCCGATGACGTGCTTGGGTACGCCGTTGACGCGGATGGTGACGGCGCCGCCGCCGGTCAGCGCTTCCTTCAGCGTCGAGTCGGGATCGAGCGAGCGGCGGCCCTGGTCGAGCGTCGCCGGTTGCACGTTGGCGCCGAGGCGGGTGCGGCCGCTGTCGGGCAGAAGGTCGCCGGTCAGCAGGCGGATGAGCGTGGTCTTGCCCGCGCCGTTGGCGCCGATGACGCCGACCCGGTCGCCGCGGAGGATGCGGGTCGAAAAGTCGCTGACGATGACCCGATCCCCGTAGGACTTGCTGACGTGGTCGGCCTCGATCACCAGCTTGCCGGAAAGATCGGCCTCGCTGACCGCGAGCTTGACGTTGCCGGTGCGGCGCTTGAGGTCGCGACGCTCGTTGCGCAGCGAGGTGAGGCCGGCCAGCCGCTTTACGTTGCGCTTGCGCCGCGCCGTGACGCCATAGGTCAGCCAATGCTCCTCGCGCACGATCTGGCGGTCGAGCTTGTGGCGGGTCATCTCCTCTTCCTCGAACTGGGTGTCGCGCCAGTCCTCGAAGGCGGCAAAGCCCTTGTTCAGCCGCCGCGTCATGCCGCGATCGAGCCAGACGGTTGAGCGCGTCAGGTCGCCGAGGAAGCGCCGGTCGTGGCTGATCAGCACCAGCGCCGACTTGAGACCGGCGAGCTCGGCTTCGAGCCACTCGATGGTGGGCAGGTCGAGATGGTTGGTCGGCTCATCGAGCAGCAGGATATCGGGCTCGGGCGCCAGCACGCGGGCGAGCGCGGCGCGGCGCGCCTCGCCGCCGGAGAGGCGGGCCGGGTCCTCGTCGCCGGTCAGCCCCAGATGCTCCAGCAGATAGCGGGCGCGATGCGGATCGTTGCCGGCCTCGAGCCCGGCTTCGGCGTAGGCCAGCGTCGTGGCGTAGCCGCCGAGCTCGGGCTCCTGCGGCAGGTAGCGGATGGTGGCGCCCGGCTGCAGGAAGCGCTCGCCGGCGTCGGCTTCGATGTCGCCGGCGGCGATCTTCAGCAGCGTCGATTTGCCGGAACCGTTGCGGCCGACGAGCGCGATCTTTTCGCCCGGCAGGACACTGAGTTCGGCGTTTTCGAGCAGCAGGGTCGAGCCGAGCGTCAGCCGGATCTGCTTGAGGGCGAGGATGGGAGAGGGAGCCATGGGCGGGCGATAGACCAGCGCGGGCGAACGATCAACGTCCGTCGCGCGGATCGATGCCGAGTCCGTCGACCAGCGCCGCCCCGCCGCGGGCAAAAACGATGCGGTTGTCGATTGTTCCCAGCAGGTCGCCGGGGCGCAACAGGGGCTGCAGCCTGAGGGCGGTGATCACATCAAGGATGTAAATGGTCCCCGCCTCGAAATCGCCGGTTTCGAGGGCCCGCTCCTCTTTCGCCTTGAGCGCGTCGAGGGCCTTGTCGTCGACACGGCCGAGATAGATCGAATCGACCTGCTGATGGTTGAGGTAGGCGACGTATTCGAGCGCCCGCCAGTCGAGATTGCGGTAGATCACCGGGATAGCGCGGATGCGGGAGTACCCGGCCGCGGCGGCGCGCTCCCAGAACGGCGACGACAGCGGATTGACCCAGTGGTCGGCGGGCCTCGGCTGGAACCTCGCGAACGCCGACCAGCCGCGCTGCGAGTCGACCACCTGCCAGGCAAAGCAGGCGGTGATGATGACGAGGCCCCAGCCCGGCCACAGGCGGCGGCCGAGCAGCACGACGGCACCGACAGTGACGAGATAGAGCAGCGGCCAGATGAAGCGACCGGACGAGCGGAAGGTCTCACCGAGGAAGCGCATCCAGCCGTCGATCTTGATCTCGGGGGCTTCGAGATCGAGCAGGCCGATGTGATTGGAGAGAGCACAGAGCGACAGGCAGATCGCGACGATGACGAGCGGCAGCCAGCGCGGCGACGCCAGCACGCGAAGTTTGAGCACCGCGCCGGTGACGATCGACAGGGCCAGGATGGCCATGATGCCGACGCCAAGGAAGCTCAGGCCCTCATAGTCGTACTCGCCGTGCGGCAGCGCTGGGAAGATGGCGGACCAATCGCCATAGGAAATAAGCGGCCACAGGACATTGAGCCGGTAGAAGCCGAAGCCGTAGCTGCCGAGCGAGCCGGTGTAGAAGAAACCGGCGGCCCAGAGTGTCAACGCGGTGGCGCCGACAGCGAGCAAGACCTCAAAAACACCGTTCCAGATCGGCAGCTTGCGTGACCAGGTGCGAGCGATCCACGCCGCGATCCAGATGGCGAGCTGCATGGCGAGGAGGTAGGCGTGAACTGTCGCCGTCAGCGCCAGCAGCAACGGCCAGGCATAAAGCCTGGGTGGCTTGCGCCTCGCATAGAGCCACAGCCCGGCGAGCAGCAGCCAGTGGCCGGCAAGCGCCATGTGCAGCGTCGGGCGGAAGATGAAGGCCGGTGTGATGATGGCAAAGCCGGCAGCCAGCAGCGCCAGCGTTCGCCGCGCGCCCATCTCGATCGCCAGCAGGTAGGCAAACAGCGCCTGCAGCGCGAAGCACAGCAGCCACCAATAGCCCCAGTACTGGAACGGCTGCGGCAGCCACGCCGAGAGCAATTTTGCCGGAATGGCGAACAGCGGCAGGCCATCGACGAGGGCGATCGAATTGGCGAGTTCGATGCCGAGCCTCGGCGCGCTCGATCCCGGCGGCATGCCCCACGGCGCGTCGCGATAGAACATCCAGCCCAGGGTGTGCATGGCGCGGTCGCCATGATCGAGGAACGCGATGTTGGAGGGGAAAAGCGGCCAGGTGCCGAAGACGACGAAATAGCCGGCAACGCCCAGGGCAATCGCGGCCAGTGCGCCGAGGAGGTCGCGCAGTTTGGAAGGCAAGCGGGCTCCGCCGGACGAGGTGCGTTATCTAGGAACGGGCGCCAGCGCCGCGCAAGCGGTCAATTGGCGCGGGCGGGCAGCGCCGTCAAGTCATCGAGGCCGAGGCGCAGGCGAAGCGTCCGGCGTTTGTCGGCAAGATCGGCGATGGTGTGGCCCTCGAGCACCGCGAAAAACGCCGCGAGAGCTTCATGGAGCGCAGCGCTCAGATCGCAGGCGCCGGCCATTGGACAATGCAGATCGCCGGCAGCCTCGAAACAGTCGGCCAAGGCGAAGTTCTCTTCGGTCAGCCGGATGGTGTCGAGCAGCGTGATCTCGCCGGCCGGCCGTCCTAGCCGGATGCCGCCCTTGCGGCCACGTACGGTTTCGAGCAGTCCGCCCTCGACCAGCGGCTTGATCAGCTTGAACAGGAACAGCTCGCTGATGGCGTGCGCCTTGGCGATATCGGCGACGCGGCTCAGTCCCGGAGCATTGACGGCGCAATAGATCAGCGTGCGCACGGCGTAACTCGACTGACGCGTTAGCCGCATCGGTGGCCTCGCTGCAAGCCGTTGCAGGGCAACGACTTCTTGTGAACGACGCGGCTCAACTTAGAGCCGCGCCGGGCATTGTCAACGACGCGGGACGGTGAAGTCGCGGCCGAGATACGGCTTGTGCAGGATGAGGTCGGCCTCGCCCAGCCGGTCGGCGGCGGTATAGCTCTGGTGCCAGTAGGGATAGATCAGCGGCAGTTCGCTGACCTTGTCGAGGCGCGCGATGTCGGCGGCGCTGAGCTTCAGTTCAGCCGCCGCGAGGTTGGCCTCGAACTGCTCCGTGGTGCGGCCACCCATGATCACCGAGCAGACCGTCGGGCGCTGCAGCAGCCAGGCCAGCCCGACCTGCGCACCGCTGACGCCGTGTTCCTTGGCGACCTCGTTGAGCACATCGACGATGTCCCACATCCGGTTCCAGTCGGTGATCGGCGGCTCGCGGAAACCCATCTGCTGCCGGCCGGTCTCGGGCGCCGAATTGCGCGTGTACTTGCCCGACAGCCAGCCGCCGGCGAGCGGCGACCAGACCAGCATGCCGATGCCCTGGTCGAAGCCAAGCGGGACCAGCTCGTACTCCACCTCGCGACCGAGCAGGCTGTAGTAGCTCTGCTGGCTGACGAAGCGCTGCCAATGGGCCTTGTCGGCAACGGCGAGCGCCTTCATCAGGTGCCAGGCCGAATAGTTGGAGCAGCCGACGTAGCGGACCTTGCCCTGCTTGACGAGCGTGTCGAGCGCCTCGATCGTCTCCTCGAGCGGCGTCTGCCCGTCCCACTCATGCACCTGGTAGAGGTCGATGGCGTCGGTCTTCAGCCGGCGCAGCGAGGCGTCGCATTCGCGCACGATGTGGCTGCGCGACAGGCCGCGGTCGTTGGGGCCGTCGCCCATCGAGAAGCGGACCTTGGTCGCCACCATCATCCGCTCGCGGCGCCCGTCGGTCAGGGCCGCGCCGATGATCTCCTCGGAGACCCCGGCGTTGTAAGCGTTGGAGGTGTCGATCAGGTTGACGCCGTGGTCGAGGCAGAGGTCGATCTGGCGCTGCGCACCCTTGAGGTCGGTGTTGCCCCACGAACCGTCATTGCCAAAGGTGACCGTGCCGATCGACAGGGCCGAGACTTTGAGGCCGGAACGGCCGAGCAGGCGATAGTCCATTGCGCATCCTCCAGGAGAGGAAGCGTTCTAGCGGAGCAAAGGGGACCTGATAAGGGCGCCGATCGCCGTTTTCGATACGGCACGGGCGCGGGCCGCGTCAGCGGAAGCGGTAGATCAGCCGGCCCTTGGTCAAATCGTAGGGCGTCATCTCGCACAGCACCTTGTCACCCGCGAGCACGCGGATGCGGTTCTTCCTGAGCTTGCCCGCCGTGTGGGCGATGATCTCGTGGTCGTTTTCGAGCTTGACGCGAAACGTCGCGTTGGGAAGCAGTTCGGTGACCACACCGGGGAATTCGAGGGCGTCTTCTTTAGCCATAGGCTCTCCATAGTCGCTCCGGCGCCGGCCGGAAAGGATAAATGAGGGTGATCCGCCAGCACCTGCCGGCGGCCCCCTGATATAGGATGCGTTTCGAAAAGGCACGAGTCGCCAGCGGATAAGCCGGAAATTGTGCGCGGCCCCGGCGCCCAGGCCACACTTGATGGCCGACTTGGATGCCCATGATCGGCGCCACCAATCGCAATGGAACCAAATCCATCTCACGGCGTTGGCTGCTGGATTTGGGGCAGTCTGGCGTATGCATATCCTGGTTGTCGAAGACGAACCGCTGATCCGCCTGGGCCTCGCCAGCGCGGTCGAGGATGTCGGCTACACCGTCACCGAGGCGGCGAACGCCGACGAGGCGATCCGCCGGCTCGAGGCTGACTCCAGCATCACGCTCGTCATTACCGACGTCGACATGCCTGGCTCGATGGACGGCATCCGGCTTGCCCATTACGTCAACCGCCGCTGGCCGCCGGTTCGGCTGATGGTGATTTCCGGCAAAGCCGGCGTCCGTGCCGACCAGTTGCCCGAGGGGGCGCGCTATATGGCCAAGCCATACCAGGAGCCGCAGCTGCTCGGCACCATTTCGGCGCTGCTCGGCGCGGCCGGCTGACGGGGATCGGATGGCCGAACTCGCGCACTCCCCGCCGCTAGCCCCCGCGCCCCACAGGCTCGGGTGGCCGCTCAGCGCGGCGACGACGGTGATCACGGTTGCCGCGGTGCTGACGGTTATCGTCTTCGGGATTTTCGGTCTGCTGTGCGTGCAGGGATACGACGCGACGATCCGCGGCGCCGGCACGAAGGCCCAGACCGCGGCCGACGTCGTGGCTGAGGAGTCCTCCTGGATCCTCGGTAGCGCACGCACACTCCTGGCACAGCTCGCGGCCTCTGCGAGCCTCCCCGGTGACATCACGGACCAACAACGTGCGGCGATCGACACGTCGCTCGCATCGCTTCCCGCGCCGACGCATTTCGAACTCTACGACGCCTCGGGCAACGTCTGGGGCGACGCCGACCGTGACATGCCGACGACCATCGCCGACACCGAGTTGTTCAAGGGGCTCGAGGCGGGCAGCGGCTGGACCGTGTCTCGACAAATGGGCGATAGCGCCGGCGAGCCCATCTTCATGGTGGCGCAGCGCCTGGGCACCGACAGTTTCGGCGGCGTCGCGGCACTGGTGATCAGTGGCAAACTGTTCGAGCAGATCTGGGCGCCGCAGCAGCTGGGCACCGCGTCAACCACCAGTCTCATCGGTCAGGACGGCTGGCTGGTGGGTCGTTACCCGGCCCTGCCCCGCAGCCTCAACTTAAGCAACACCGCGCCGTTCGCCGACAGGGCTAACGACGCGTCCGGCACCTACCGATCGCCGAGTTCGCCGGCCGACGGCATCGCGCGCATCGTGTCCTTCCGCCGTCTGCCTGAACTGGGCCTGGTGGCCGTCGCCGCGGTCAGCGAGGAGGCAGCGCTTGCCGGACTGTGGACGGCGATCATCACGGTGCTGTGGCTGATGGTACCGATCGCGCTGGCGCTGCTGGTGGGCTCGTTGCTCACGGCGCGCGTGCTGCGACAAAGCCAGCGCACGCAGGCGAGCCTTGCCGCCGCGCTCAACCACAACGAGGTGCTGTTTCGCGAGATCCATCATCGCGTGAAGAACAATCTGCAATCGGTCGGCGCCCTGCTGCAGATGCAGCCCATCTCGCGGGAGATCAAGGCCGACATGGGCCAGCGCATCGCAGCGATGTCGGCGGTGCACGAGCACATCTATCGCTCCAGTAATTTCGCCGTGGTGCGCGTGCAGGATTATCTGCGCACGCTGATCGACAATATCCGCACCATGCACGACGGTCCGGTGAGCGTGGTCGAGGATGTCGAGGATATGAGCCTCGACAAAGACGCGGCGACGCCGCTTGGCCTCATCGTCAACGAGGTGGTCTCGAACGCCTTCAAGCATGCGTTCCCGGCCGGACGCAGCGGCACCATCAGCATCGCTTTGCTGCGCCACGATGCCGATCATGCGCGGCTCACGGTCGAGGACAACGGCGTTGGCTTCGACCCCGAAGCGCCGGCGAAAGGCATCGGCCGCCGGCTGATCGCCGCTCTCACCAAGCAGCTTGGCGGCGAGGCCGAGGTCACCAGGCCCGGGGACGGCGGCTCACGCTTCGTCCTCACCTTCCCGCTGGCAACGACCAGCGGCGTCTCGGCGCCTAGATCACAACCGTGATCCGCTCGCTGGCGCGGGTGACGCCGGTATAAAGCCAGCGGCGCCGATCGTCGCGGAAAACGAAGCTCTCGTCGAACAGATAGACCTTGTCCCACTGGCTGCCCTGCGCCTTGTGCACGGTGAGGCAGTAGCCAAAGGTGAATTCGTCGAAGCGGCGGCGTTCAGGCCAGCCGAGCGTATCCTCCTCGCCGGCAAAGAACGCCGCGTGCGTCAGCACGTGCGCCGCCGCCTTCCGGCCCGTGGCGGTGGTCTCTTCCTCCGGCTCGAGGGTCAGCGAATAGCGGTCGCCCGACCGCTTCTTGACCTCGGTCGCCGTCCAGATCTGGCCGTTGAGCAGTCGCTTCTGCGGATTGTTCCTCAAGCAGACGAGGCGGTCGCCCGCCACCGGCTCGTGCCGTGGCATGCCCTGCAGCTCGCGCAGGCGGTCATTGTAGTCGACGCGGGTCTTGTTGCGGCCGACCAGCACCTGGTCGGCGGTTGTGACTTCGTCACGGTCGACCTCGAACTTTGGAATGACGATCGAGTCGTCATAACGCCCATACTCGAGGTGGCCGCCGTCGCGGATTTCCATCGACATGCGGATGATTGGATTGTCGGCTGCCTGGCGATGGATCTCGGTCAGCATTATGTCGGGTTCGTGCGCGGTGAAATAGCCAGCGCCCTGCACCGGCGGCAGCTGGAACGGATCGCCGAGCACCAACACCTTGGTGCCGAAACTCAACAGGTCCTTCGCCAGCGTCTCGTCAACCATCGACACCTCGTCGATGACGATGACATCGGCGCTCGCCGCTTCGCTCTCGGGGTCGAGTGCGAAGCGTGGCTCACCCTCCTTCTCGGAGATCAGCGTGTAGATCAGCGAGTGGATGGTCGAGGCGCCGCGACACCCCTTCTTGCGCATCACCAGCGCCGCCTTGCCGGTGAAGGCGGCGTATTTGACCGATTTCACGCCCTCGGCGAGGTGCCGCGCCAGCGTCGACTTGCCGGTGCCGGCCCAGCCGAACAGGCGGAACACCTGCGGCCCATCACTGTCCTTGAGCCAGTTGGAGACCGCGAGCAAAGCGGCGTCCTGCTGCGGCGACCAGATGGGCATCAGGGAGTGAAAATCACGACGGGCATGCGCCTGTTTAGGACAAAGCCGACGGAAACAAAACAGGAACTTGTCACGCCGGCAGGATGTCCGGCTTCACCTCTTCGAGTTCGATCAGCGTCCCGTCGAAATCCTTGGGGTGGAGGAACAGCACCGGCAGCCCGTGCGCGCCAATCCTGGGCTGCCCGTCACCTAGCAGCCGGGCTCCCCCCGCGGTCAACCGCCGGGCTGCGACCGCGAGGTCGGGCACCTCGAAGCACACATGATGCATGCCGCCGGCCGGGTGCTCGGCGAGGAACTTCGCGATCGGCGACTTGTCACCCAGCGGCGCCATCAGCTCGAGCTTGGAGTTATCGAGCTCCACGAAAACCACGGTCACCCCGTGCTCCGGCAGGTCTCGCGCGTGATGCACCCGTGCGCCGAGCAGGTCGCGATACTTCGCTATGGCGGCGTCGAGATCGGGCACGGCGATGGCGACGTGATTGAGACGGCCGATCATCGGTTGGAAAGCCTTCCCTCGATCTGGTTGAGCACGCTGAACGCGGCTTCCAGGACGTTGGTGCCCGGCCCGAAGATTTCGTCGACCCCAGCGGCGCGCAGGAACGCATAGTCCTCCGGCGGAATAACGCCGCCGACGATGATTGTGACGTCGCCAAGACCCCTCCCCTGCAGTTCGCTCACCAGTTCGGGCACCAGCGTCTTGTGCCCCGCCGCGAGCGAGCTCACGCCCACAGCGTCGACCTTGAGCTCGGCGACGTGCGCGGCGACTTCCGGCGCGGTTTCGAACAGATCGCCCATGTGGACCTCGAAGCCGAGATCGGCGAAGGCCGAGGCGATCACCTTTGCGCCGCGGTCGTGCCCATCCTGCCCCATCTTGGCGATGAAGATCGACGGCGCCCGGTCGTTGGCCTTGCGGAACGCGCCGAGCCGGCCCTGCATCTGCGCATATTGCGGGTCGCCTTCGTAGGATTGCGCGAAGACGCCCGAGATCACCCGCGTCACCGCGTGATGCCGTCCGAAAACGTCCTCAAGCGCCGCAGAAATCTCGCCCAGCGTCGCCCGCGCACGCGCCGCTTCAATGCCGGCGGCCAGCAAATTGCCATCGCTTCGCGCCGCATCGCGCAGCCTGGTGAGCGCAGTGGACACAAGCTCCCGGTCGCGGGTCCGCCGCAGTTCGGCCAGCCGCGCCACCTGCTCGTCGCGCACCCTGGCGTTGTCCACCTCGCGAAACGGGATCCGCTCCTCGGTGTCGAGCCGATAGCGGTTGACGCCGACGATCACGTCCTCGCCGCGATCGACCCGTGCCTGTCGCATCGCGGCGGCCGCTTCGATCGCCGCCTTGGGTCCGCCCTGCTGCACCGCCGCAGTCATGCCGCCGGCGGCCTCGACCTCGGCCATCAGCGCCGATGCCTTCTCGACCATCTCGGCAGTCAGCGCCTCGACATAATACGAGCCGCCGAGCGGATCGACCACGTCGGTGACCCGGCTCTCGTGCTGCAGGATCAGTTGCGTGTTGCGGGCAATGCGCGCCGACTGCTCGGTCGGCAGCGCGATGGCCTCATCGAACGCGTTGGTATGCAGCGACTGCGTGCCGCCCAGCACCGCCGCCAGCCCCTCGATGGTGGTGCGGACGATGTTGTTGAGCGGATCCTGCTCGGTGAGGCTCACGCCCGAGGTCTGGCAGTGGGTGCGCAGCATCTTAGAGCGTGCATCCTTCGCCCCCAGTTCCGTCATGATCGTCGACCACAGCGTGCGGGCGGCACGGAGCTTCGCCACCTCGAGAAACAGGTTCATGCCGATGCCGAAGAAAAAGCTCAGCCGCCCGGAGAAGGCGTCGATATCGAGGCCGCGCGCCAGTGCCGACCGCACATAGTCGCGGCCGTCGGCGAGCGTATAGGCCAGCTCCTGCACCGCCGTCGCCCCCGCCTCGTGCATATGGTAGCCGGAGATCGAGATCGAGTTGAATTTCGGCATATGCTCGGCAGTGTAGGCGATGATGTCGCCGACGATCCGCATGCTGGGCGCGGGCGGATAGATATAGGTATTGCGCACCATGAACTCTTTCAGAATATCGTTCTGAATGGTGCCGTCGAGCTGGGCCGGCCTCACGCCCTGCTCTTCCGCCGCAACGATGAACATGGCGAGCACCGGCAGCACCGCGCCGTTCATGGTCATCGACACCGACATCTCGGCCAGCGGGATGCCGTCGAACAGCAGCTTCATATCCTCGACGCTGTCGATGGCGACGCCCGCCTTGCCGACATCGCCGGTAACCCGCGGATGGTCGCTGTCATAGCCGCGGTGCGTCGCGAGGTCGAAGGCGACGCTCAGTCCTTTCTGCCCGGCGGCCAGATTCTGCCGATAGAAACTGTTGGACTCACGCGCCGTCGAGAAGCCCGCATATTGGCGGATGGTCCACGGCCGGTTGGCGTACATCGTCGCCCGCACACCGCGGGTGAACGGCGCAACGCCCGGCATCCCCGGATCGGTGGCGTCACCGAAGAAATAGGCCGGCCTGATGGAGAGCCCACCATAGTCGCGGCCAAGGCTGTCCACCGGAACATTCTTCAGCTCACGCGCAGCGAGCGCGGCCCATTCGGCAAAGGTGGGGGGCACGTCAGCCAAGCTCGCCACCACGCTGTCCGGCGTCCTTGGCCTCCCCCCTCCCGTCCTCCCCCACAAGGGGGGAGGTGTGCTCTCGTGCGCGGGCAAC
>JBDTVO010000055.1:0-12360 GCA_040007135.1 Devosia sp.
CGGACCAGGGCGGCATCGGCACGCCGTCCGCCCGGCAGGATGTAGACATCGTCTCGTCGCACCGCGACTTCGCCACCGATAAGGGCGCGGGCGAAAGAAAAGATACCGGCTTCAGGCCGCATGACGAAGCTCCGGCAATCCTGACAGGGCCGATTCCATCGCTGCGACCTCGGCATCGAAGGTTCGGTCGTCGCGGCCGTCTTCGACCGTGCGGCAGGCGTGGCCAACAGTCGTGCGATCGCGGCCGAGCATCCGGCCCACATCTTCCTGCCGGCGGCCCAGCCAGACATGCAGCAAATACATCGCCAGCTGTCGTGCCGTGGCGGCCTCCTCGGAGCCCCGAGAGCGCTGGAAGATTTCGAGGACGCCGACCCCCTTGGCACGCGCAACTTCGACGACGACGGAGGCCGCGGCTTCGTCCCGGCGCATGCGCCGCCAGCGCCCGCGAATGGTCGAGGGCGAATCTATCCGCCGTCCGGCTCCAATATCTGCTCTTCGACGCAACATGCCGCGACTCCGACATAGGAAAGTATTCCTACATCATGCTCGCGGTGGAGTCTGCGGGGATAAGTTTTTCTTGGACAGGAAGAAACCCCGGCAGATCAGAAAGTTAGCCGGACAGGACAGCGGCGCGGCAGGGCGCCGCTGTCCCCAAAGACCTAGCGCTTGGCCTTTCGGCCGAGACCATTGTCCTTAGCGAGGCGAGAACGCGTAGCGGAGTAGTTTGGCGCGACCATCGGGTAGTCGGCGGGCAGGCCCCACTTCTCCCGGTATTCCTCCGGCGAGAGATCGTAGTGCGTGCGCAGGTGCCGCTTCAGCGACTTGAACTTCTTGCCGTCCTCAAGACAGATAAGGTAGTCCGGCGCGATCGACTTGCGGATCGGCACTGCAGGCTTCGCCTCTTCCACCACTATCGTCGGAGTACCAGCCTTCAGCCCTCGCAAGGCGGTGTGAACGTCTACGATCAGCTTGGGCAGGTCGCTGATGCTCAAAGCATTGTGGCTGACATACGCGCTGACGATCTCAGTGCTCAGGTCGATGAGATCGTTGTCAGCGTCGGCCACGGCGCTGTCCGGATTTATCATACTTTTTCCTTCTTCTTGGTCCCCGAGCAGGCTGCCGCGCGTTGCTCGGCGATTGCTTTGTAGGTCCGTGGAAAACCCGATGCAACTTACAAGTCAGATTGTTCGACGGTCAAAATCTTCACTTGAAAGCTAAGCATCCTCTTCAAGATCTTCTCGGGCGGTCCCTGCGACTGGCTCAACACCTGACTTGAGGGCGGCCCGGGCCAGCAAGTGAGCCGACACGGGGGCGGTCACCAGGAGGAACACAAGTCCAACCGCAACCCTGATCCAGACGGACCAGTCGCCCGAAGCGACCCCGACGCCGACGAGAACTAGGCCAGCCCCGAGGGGCCCGGCCTTCGAGGCTGCGTGCAGGCGCGTGTAAACATCCGGGAACCGTAGAACACCGATCGCGGCGAGCAGCGAGAACAGGGTGCCCAGAAGCACGAGCGCTGTTGCGACCGCGGTCATTTCTGCCCCTGCGCAAGTATGTAGCGGGCGAAGGCCACGGTCGACAGAAAGCTCACCAGGCCGAGTGCGACGGCAATGTCGACGTAGAGGGAGAGATCGGTCTTGATCGCGAATAGCCCGATCGCCGAGATGCCGAGAAGCGTGATCATGTCGAGGCCGACGACCCGATCAGCGAGCGTGGGTCCGCGCACAATGCGAACGACGACAAGCACCATGGCTGCGCCCAGCAGAACGAGCCCTATGTTCAAGGCGATCTCAATCATGGTCGCAGTGCCCGCATGACCCGAGTCTCAAATCCAGCTGCGAGCTGTCCCACCAGTGCCTCCTTGCTCGCCAGATCGATGACGTGAATGAGCAGCGTGCGTCGATCATCGGAGACGTCGACGCTGAGCGTTCCGGGTGTCAGCGTGATGAGGTTGGCCAGCAGGGTGATCTCAAGGTCGCCGGTGACCGTCAGGGGATAGGCAATGATCGCCGGCTGCAGCCGGATCGTCGGTTGCACGACGAGCCATGCGACCTTGAGCGCACTGAGGATGAGCTGCTTTAGGAACAGCCCGAACAGCACGATCCAGCTCATGGCACCAACGCCGTCGCGGCAATGTAGCGGGAGGGGTCCAGCAAATCGTGGGCGGCAAGCTGCGCAAGGCCGACAAGCGGCGCAGGCAGAATGCCGACAACAACCACCGAGGCCGACAGCAGAGCCGCGCCCGCGAAGCCGCCAAAGGTGCCGCCCGCTTTCGTGATGCCCGCTGAAGGAGCATCGACGGGCCGCCAGAAGATGCGCGACCAGAGGCGGCCGACGGCGATCAGCGACAACAGGGCGTTGGCGATGACCACGAGCGCAAGCGTGAGATTGCCGGCACCAAGGAAGCCCTGCAGGAGCAGCAGCTTTGGCCAGAACCCTGCCAGGGGTGGAATGCCGGCCGCCGAAAGCATGGTGACAAAGAACAGGATCGATAGGCCAGTGTGCTGCGAGTAGAGGCCGCCCATGTGGCGCGAGTCGCCTTCGCCGGTCACGGCCTCGACGAGACCGGCAATGAGATAGAGCGCTGCGTAGGTGAGGATCGACACCAGGAGGTAAGCGACGCTGCCGGCAACGGCCGATGCAAGTGGATCGGAAAGGGAGAGCAGCGCCACCCCGATGCCGCCGATCAGCAGGAAGCCGAGCGCGCGGCGGAGACCCGTTTCACCGATGGCGGAGAGTGGTCCGATGAGCGCCGTCGCGACCGCGACGATGGTGATGGGGAGAGCGAGGTCGGCGCGTGCTGCAGGGAGCACCATGAGGAGGACGCGAAGCAAGGCGTAGGCCGCCACCTTGGTCAGAAGGCCCGCCATCAGCGCGGCAACCGGCGCGGGCGGGGTATGATACGAGGCCGGTAGCCAGGCGTTGAGCGGAAACGCGGCAGCCTTGGTGGCTAGCGCAAAGCAGAGCAATGCGCCGACGGCCGCGAGCAGCGCCGGGTTCGCGCCGGGCGCCTTGTTGACGATATCGGCAAAATTGAGCGTGCCGAGCAGCCCGTAGAGCAGACCCACGCCGACGAGAAGCAGCGTCGTCGCGACGATATTGATCGCGCCGTACTTGACCGCGGCATCGAGGTGCAGCGGCCGCCCGCCCAGGACCATCAGCCCGAACGAGGCGATCAGCATGACCTCGAACCAGACATAGAGGTTGAAGATGTCACCGGTGAGGAAGGCTCCGCTGACACCGGCGACGAGCAGCAGGATCAGCGAATAGAGCCCGTTCGCGGTCGCCGTTCGCGGCGCCGAGCCGATCAGCGCGACGACTGCAGCCCACGAGACGAACGCTGCCATCAGCGCAAAACCCGCGCCCGTCGCATCCGCCGTAAATGCGATGCCGAAGGGCGGCAGCCAGTTGCCCATGGTGATCGAAACCGGCCCGTCGCTCACCACTCGTGCGAGCAGCGCGGCATTTGCGATGAACATCGCGACGAGGAACGAGAAGCACACGGCCGCCGAGACGCGCGGCAGCGTCCTGAGCGCCAACAGCAGGCAGGCACCGACAAGGCCCAGCAGCACCGGCGCGACGCACAGCCAGGACGAGAGCGGGACCGCGTGGGCGATCACCGCTCAGTACTCCAGCGGCGGGTTTGGCACGCCCTCAGGCTCGGCGAGACGCATGTGATCGGTGTCGTCCGCATCCATGCTCTCGTAGGCGCGGAAGGCGAGGACAGCGAGATAGGCGAACATCGCAAAGCCGATAACGATGGCCGTGAGGATCAAGGCTTGCGGGAGAGGATTGGCGTAGCCGCTCTCGGGCAGCGCCTTGCCCGGCGCAATGATGGGCGGCACGGCGTGGCTGAGACGTCCGGCAGTGAAGATCAAGAGGTTCGTGCCGTTACCCAGCAGCAGGACTCCGAGGAGGACCCGGACCAGGGCGCGCGAGAGGATCAGGTAGATGGCGCCCGCGAGTACGAAGCCCGTGACGATCGAGAGGGTCATCTCCATCAGGCTTCCCCCTCCCCGTCTTCGAGCCCGAGGATGACGGCGCTGAGCATTCCGAACACGACGAGGTACACGCCGATGTCGAACACCCCCGGGGTGCCGAAGGCATGGGCCGGCAGCCAGATGCCGGTCAGGTACGCGTCGCCGAAGAGGGCCGATGGCAATCCGGAAAGTGCCGCAATCAACACACCAATTCCCGACAGCAGCAGTGGGTCGATCCGCAGCAGCCGCCTCGTTGCGACCGTGCCGAAGGCCATGCCGTGGATCGCGACGGCGCCGGCCGCGATGAGCCCGCCGATGAAGCCGCCACCGGCGGAGTTGTGCCCCCGGAGCACGACGATGACCGAGAACGGGACGATCAGTGTGACGAGGATCGGGGTCATGGTGCGAAGGATCAGCGTATTCATGAGCCGCCCCCATCAACGGCGGGTCCAGCCGCGCGCTTCACTCGCCGCGCCCCGCCCAGGAGAGCGAGGATCGCGATCCCTCCGGTCATCACGACGGTGATCTCGCCCAGCGTGTCCAGCCCACGGAAGTCGACCAGGATGACGTTGACGATGTTCCGTCCGTGGGCGAGCGCCGCGCTGCTCGAGGCGAAGAAATCGCTGAGCCTGCGGTCGAGGGGTTCGGCGGTGATGCGGATGAGGAGAGCCGCAAGCGCGCTGCCACAGACGAGGGCGAGCGCGCCGTCGCGCAACCAGTCCTCCAGTGGACGCGGGTCGCGGCTGCCGAGCCGCAGCCGGGTCATCACGAGGGCTAGGATCACCACCGAGACGACTTCGATCATCAACTGGGTGAAGCCGAGATCGGGAGCCCCCATGAACAGGAAGAGGAGGCCGGTGCCCAGCCCCTGCAGACCGAGCGCGACGATCGCCCCCAGCCGGGTGCGGCCCGCAACGACCAGTGCGGTGCCCACCACGATCAATGCCACCGCGCCCCATTCCATCGGCGTCAGATCAATTGGCACTGCGAACGCCGGCCAATCACCGACGCCGAGCAGGGGCAGCACGAGCGCGATCGCCAGGAGGGCGAAGAGCAGGACGAGATAAAGCTCTAGCCGTCCATGCTGGAACAGGCGGACGAGTCCACCGCCGGCACGTACCAGGCCGAACATCGCCTGGTCGAAGCCGCGGTCGAAGGTCCAGTTTCCTGCCCTCCCCGCGGCTTCACCGAGGTAGGCGCGGATCCACTCAACGCGCCGGTAGGCCGTGATCGCCAGCGCCCAGGTTGCGAGCGAGGCCCAGAACGGGATGCCGAATACATCGATCGTGGTGCTCATGTGCGGCTCGGCACCGCCGGCGATGGCAGCTGCCATCGGTCCGATGACGAACTGGCCGACCTCGGTGAGGAGGAAGATCGCCGAAAAGCCGGCCAGACCAAGGACCACAGGACCGGCCCAGAGGGAAATCCCGCCCTCCGAGCGCGGCGTCCCAACGGATCCGAGAGAGCCCATGAACGGCCGGACGAGGACGACGAGCGCGGCGGCCCCCATCAACGCGCTGCCGACGACGAGAACCCCAAGCGCGGCCCAGGCCAACTGGCCGCCCCCGGTTGCCGCGAGGTACAACTCTTCCTTGGCGAACCAGCCGAGAAAGGGCGGCAGACCGAACATCGAAAGTGCCGCCGCCGCTGTCGCAAGGAAGCTGATCGGCATGAGCTCGCGCAGGCCACCGAGCATCCGGATATCCCGGCTCCCTGTGCTCCTGTCTAGGATGCCGACGACGAGGAAGAGTCCGGCCTTGTAGAGGGCATGGGCGACGAAGAACGCTGCCAGCGCGAGCGCCCCGGTTTCGCCGCCGATCCCGATCAGGAAAACGGACAAGCCAAGGGCGGCAATCGTCGACTGCGCCAGCACATATTTGAGGTCGGTCTGCCCTAGTGCGTGGATGGCGCCCCACAGCAGGGTCACACCCCCAACGACGAGCAGCGGGACCTGCCAGAGCGGCGTTCCAGACAGCACAGGAGACAGCCGGGCAAGCAGGTAGACTCCCGCCTGCACCATGGTTGCCGAATGGAGGTAGGCCGAGACCGGGGTCGGCGCCTCCATCGCCCCTGGAAGCCAGAAATGAAAGGGCACCTGCGCCGACTTGGTGAATGCGGCAAGGAGGACGAAGACGACGATCGCCGGATAGACCGATGCTGCCGCAGGATCGGCGGCAAGCGAAGGAAGTCCTGAGAGGTTCCATGTTCCCGCGGCGGCGTGGAGGAGCACACCACCGATCATGAGGCAAAGCCCGCCAAGGCCGGTGACCACAAGCGCCTGGGTCGCGGCGCGGCGCGCGTCGACGCGATGATGATCAAAGCCGATCAGTAGGAACGAGGCGACGCTGGTCAATTCCCAGAAGGCGAACAGGGCCGGCAGGCTGTCGGCGAGGACGAGCCCCAGCATCGCCCCCATGAACAGCATGAGGAACGCCATGAACCGCCCGCGATGCGCGTGGCCATCAAGAAAGCTCGCGGAACACACGGCCACTACTGAGCCAATGCCGGAAATCAGCAGGGCGAACACCAGCGACAGGCCGTCAATGCGGAGGGCGAACTCAAGTCCGAGGGTCTGGACCCAGTCGACGGCGAACTGCACGATCTTGCCTGACGCAACCGGGCCGAGCAGCGACAGCAGGGCCACGAACAGTCCGGCAGGCACGATGGCGATGATCCATCCCGCTGCGCGTCCCGTTTCCTGCGAGATCAGCGGAGCCAGCAACGCCATGGCGAACGGCGCCAGCAGCAGGCCGATGGCAAAGGCGTCGAAATCGAGGGCCACGGGCCGGTCTCCGGGATTCGCACGCCAACCTTACCCGCGAGCCACCGTGGGAGAAAGGCAGAGCATGGGCGAGTGCGGCAACGTCGCCGCACTTCGTTTTGCCCAATGGTTCAGCTATGAGCCGGTCGATGCCCAATCCCAAACCCCCGATGGCCGCTCGGCGGCCGCACTCGATCCTCCAGCATGGCGTGACCAGGGACGACCCGTACGCCTGGCTGCGTGCCGACAACTGGCAGGAGGTGATGGAGGCGCCCGAGACCCTTCCTGCGGACATAGGAGCCTACATCGAGGCTGAGAACGCCTACTTCGCCGAGAGTTTCGAAGGACCAAAGGCCGATCTCGTCGAGACGCTCTACCGCGAGATGCGTGGCCGTATCAAAGAAGACGAGGTAGGCCTTCCAGACCCCGACGGCCCCTGGGCGTACAACTCACGCATGGTCGAGGGGAAGCAGTACCCACTGATCATCCGGACGCCCCGCGAGGGCGGCGAAGAGACCGTGCTTCTCGACTGCAACGCCGAGGCGGGCGACGGCTATTTCGGCTTTGGTGGCGCGGACCACTCGCCGGATCATCGGCTGCTCGGATGGGCAGCGGACCGGCAGGGGTCGGAGTTCTACACCATCCATTTGCGTAGCATAGCCACGGGTGCCGATACCGGCGAGATCATCGAGAACACCGCCGACGGCGGGGTGTGGTCGCCGGACGGCAGCGCCATCTACTACACCGAGTATGACGACAGTCACCGGCCCTTCCGCGTGCGTCAGCACAGATTGGGAACCGCGCAGGCGGACGACGCTGTCGTCTACGAGGACGCAGATCCGGGTTTCTTCGTCGGCGTGGGCGAAACCCTCAGCCGGCGCTTCACCGTCATCACCGCACACGATCACCGAACGTCGGAGTGTTGGCTGATCGAGAACAACGGCCTCGTTCCCCGGTTGGTGGCGAAGCGCCTGCCCGACCGCGAGTACGACGTCGAGGAGCGCAATGGTTCGCTCTACATCCTCACCAACGCCGACGGCGCCGAAGACTTCAAGATCGTGACCGCCCCAGCCGAGAGTCCCGACAGCGCGCACTGGACGGACCTCGTGCCGCACACAGCGGGGGTGCTGATCCTCGACATGATCGTTCTGGCCAACCACCTGGTGCGCCTCGAACGCGTCGACGGATTGCCGCGCATTGTTGTGCGGGACCTACGCGACTCCCGCGAGTGGGTCGTGAAGTTCGAGGAGGAGGCCTATTCGCTGGGGGTTTCCGCCGGGCTCGAGTTCGACGTCACTACGGTCCGGTTCACCTATTCATCGCCGACGACACCGCAGCGAACCTACGAACTCGACCTTGATACCGGCGAGCGGACGCTGCTCAAGGAGCAGCAGATCCCGAGCGGCCACGTTCCCGCGGACTATGTAGCTCACCGCGTGTTCGCGACGGCAGCGGATGGCGAACGGGTTCCCGTAACCTTGCTGCACCACCGCACCACGGCGATGGACGGCAAAGCCCCTGCGTTGCTCTATGGCTACGGCGCCTACGGGCACTCGATCCCGGCGGCGTTTTCGACCGCCGCCCTTTCACTTGCTAATCGCGGCGTGGTCTACGCCATCGCCCATGTGCGCGGCGGCATGGAGAAGGGTTATGGCTGGTATCGGCACGGCCGGCACGAAGAGAAGGGCAACACCTTCAGCGACTTCATCGCCGTGGCTGAGATGCTGGGCGAAGCAGGGTTCACGGCGCCTGGCCGGATCGTCATCGAAGGTGGCTCGGCCGGCGGGCTGCTGGTCGGAGCCGTCGTCAACAGCCGCCCGGATCTCTGGGCCGGGGCGCTCGCCGAGGTTCCGTTCGTCGACGTGCTCAACACCATGAGCGACGACACGCTGCCGCTGACCCCGCCGGAATGGCCCGAGTGGGGCAACCCGATCGAGTCCGAGACCGACTTCCACCGGATCGCCGGCTACGCGCCCTACGAGCAGGTCAAAGCGCAGGACTATCCGCCGATGCTGGTCCTCGCCGGCGTGACCGACCCACGGGTTACCTATTGGGAACCGGCCAAGTGGGTGGCGAAGCTGCGGGCGACGAAGACGGACGGCAATGCGCTCTATCTCAAGACGCACATGGGGGCCGGGCACGGCGGGCCGTCGGGCCGTTTCGAGCACCTCAAGGAGACGGCGCTCGGCTACGCATTCGTCCTTTCCTGCCTCGGGCTCCCGTAGTCGCGAGCGGCGGTTGGCTGTTGTTGCCAAACGTCCTATACCGGGCGCCCAACGGCCGCCTCCCCGGCCCAAGACTTCATAAATCGGAGCGATAACGATGGCTTTGACCCTGCCTGCCCTACCCTATGCCTACGATGCGTTGCAGCCCTTCATGTCGAAGGAAACGCTGGAGTTTCACCACGACAAGCACCACCAGGCCTATGTCACCAACGCCAACAAGCTGATGGAGGGCAAGGGGCTGGAAGTGCTCGAGCTCGAAGACATGGTCAAGGAGGTCTTCGGCAAGGACCAGGGGCTCTTCAACAACCTCGGGCAGCACTACAACCACGTGCACTTCTGGAACTGGATGAAGCCCAATGGCGGCGGCGGGGCGGCGAAGGTCCCGGGCGCACTGCTGAAGGCGATCGACAGCGATCTGGGCGGCTTCGACAAGTTTCGCGCCGACTTCATCGCCGCCGGAACGACGCAGTTCGGCTCGGGCTGGGCCTGGCTCAGCCTCAAGGACGGCAAGCTGCAGGTGACCAAGACGGCGAACGGCGAGAGCCCCCTGGTGCATGGCGCGGCGCACCCGTTGCTCGGCGTCGATGTGTGGGAGCACAGCTACTACATCGACTACCGCAACGCCCGGCCGAAGTACCTCGAGGCCTGGTTCGACAGCCTGGTGAACTGGGAACATGTGGCGTTCCTGCTCGAGGAAGCAAAGTAGAGTTTTCGGCGTCCCGGCAGCGCCAATATTTGGCTTTCTGGGACCAAAAACCGCATCGATTCGACGCCCGCCGGCATCGCCGGCGGGCTTTTCGTTTCGGGTGATGCGTGGTGGCGCTTCTACGGACCCCGGAGGCGTGTTAACGATTGGTTAACCAGAGGTGGGAGCCTTGGGAGAGCCAATCCGAACCGTCGCCGTGCTTGTCGCCAACCCGGCGCTGTCGTCGATCCTGTCGATGACGCTGGCGGGCTCGCCGAGCCTGCGCGTGCGCCCGTTCGACACGCAGATCGCGCTCATGACCTACCTGCATCTGGCGCCTGCGGACCTCGTGGTGGCCGACTTCGACAGCGTCGCGTCGCCGGCGGACAGACTGGCTGCCGAACTGCGCGCCGACACGCAGGTCAGTTCACGTGACCTGCAGATCATCGCCCTCGCCAGTTCGCTGACCGCCGAGGCCAAGGCCGGGTCGATCCACGCCGGGATCGATGAGATCATCATGAAGCCGATGTCGCCGAAGTACCTCGTCGAGCGTGTGCTGGCGCGGCTGGCGCGGCGCGAGCCCCGGCCGGTCGTCCGGCCCGAGCGGCGCTCGATCCGCATGCGCGACTGGTCGGCGTTCGGAACCAACGTGATCCAGTTGCGGCCACGAGAGGCGCAGCCGCTGCTCTAGACGGACGCCGCCTTCTGGTCGATCAGCCAGATGATCTTCACCCACATGTCTTCGACGCTGTCGGCGAACTGCACGTAGTGGTCGTGGTTCTTGATCGAATTGGACAGCACATCGCCGGCGTAGCCGCGAACGACGCGGAAGGCGCCGTTGCGGTCGTAGAAGACGACAGGCTTGCGCCCGGCGCCGCCACCGCCACGCGCCCAGGTGCGGTAGAGGTCGATGGCCGATGCCATCGAGCCGGGGAGCGCGACGTAGATCGTGCTCAGGGCGGCAAGGCGGGCCAGCCGAGCCTCGGGCGTCGCATGGTGCTCGATGTGGACGCCCTCGAGTGCCGCGGGCGCGATGTAGCCGTCGTCGGCGACAAGGGTCACATCGCCGCCGGCCCTGCGGGCGCTGGTGAGGAGCGGCACGGCGACGTCATCGGCATCGGCGAGGCAGGCGATGCGGGCGCCGTGCCGTGCGAGGTAGCTGCCGGCCTGCGCCATGATGCTGGCGCGTTCGGCATCGCCGGGCCCCGATTCCGAAGCGAAGATGCCCAGCGTTGGGTGAACGTCGGGTCCCATCAGAGGCCCTTGGCGAGGCTGCCGAGGATGCCGCGAATGAGCGACCGGGTGATGGTGCGGGTCAATTGGCCGGTGATATTGCGCGCCACCGATTTCGCCATCGCCTCCCCCACCGACTCGCGGCTGGACCGGCGCGGCACCGGCGCGGCGCGATCGTCGGAGCGGCGCGGTGCGGGCGCCGGAGCGGCCTGTTTCTGCGCGGCGTCAGCCTGGGCGTCGGCATTGGACTGGGCCTTCTTTGCGAGCACCTCGAAGGCCGACTCGCGGTCGATGACCTTGTCGTAGAGCGCCGCGACCGGCGAGGTCGACATCACAGCGCGCCGCTCGTCCGGCGTTGCCGGGCCGACGCGCGATGACGGCGGACGGATCAAGCTGCGCTGGACGATCGAGGGAATGCCGCCCTCCTCGAGGACGCTGACCAGGGCCTCGCCGATGCCGAGCTGGGTGATGACTTCCTCAGTCGAGAACGCCGGGTTGGGGCGTAAGGTCTCTGCCGCGACCTTGACGGCCTTCTGGTCGCGCGGCGTGTAGGCGCGCAGCGCGTGCTGCACGCGGTTGGAGAGCTGCGACAGCACGGCGTCGGGAATGTCGATCGGGTTCTGGGTGCAGAAATAGACGCCGACGCCTTTCGAGCGGATGAGCTTGACCACCTGCTCGACCTTGTCGACGAGGGCCTTGGGTGCATCGTCGAACAGCAGGTGGGCCTCGTCGAAGAAGAAGACCAGCCGCGGCTTCTCAGGGTCGCCGACTTCGGGCAGGCCCTGGAACAGCTCGGACAGCATCCAGAGGAGGAACGTCGCATAGAGCCTGGGCGAGTTGATCAATTGGTCGGCGGCGAGGACCGAGACCGTGCCGCGACCGTCGGTCGAGGTGCGCATGAGGTCGGCGATGTTGAGGGCCGTCTCGCCGAAGAAGTTGGCGCCGCCCTGCTGTTCGAGGACGAGCAGCGAACGCTGCACCGCGCCAATGGTGGCGCTGGCGACATTGCCGTAGGTGGTCGAGATGAGCGAGGCGTTCTGGTCGACGTCGATGAGCAGCGCGCGCAGGTCCTTGAGATCGAGCAGCAGCAAGCCGTTGTCGTCGGCATACTTGAAGGCGACGTTGAGCACCCCTTCCTGCGTGTCGTTGAGATCGAGGATGTGGGAGAGGAGCAGCGGCCCCATCTCGGAGACCGTGGTGCGGACGGGATGCCCGTCCTTGCCGAACAGATCCCAGAAGATGGTTGGAAAGCTGGCGTAGCTCCAGTCGTCAAAGCCAATGTCCTTGGCGCGCTTGACGAAGGCGTCCTTGGGCGCGCCTTCCATGGCGACACCCGAGAGGTCGCCCTTCACGTCGGCGAGGAACACCGGCACGCCGGCGTTGGAGAAGCCTTCCGCCAGCCCCTGCAGAGTGACGGTCTTGCCGGTGCCGGTGGCGCCGGTGATGAGCCCGTGGCGATTGCCATATTTGAGCAGC
>JBDTVO010000056.1:0-12252 GCA_040007135.1 Devosia sp.
AGGCCCCGGGCCCGTCCGGCGGATCATTTGGACGGTCGAATCACTACTCAACGACTCACCGATTCGGGCATTCGACAAACGGAGGGGAATGCAGTGCTGACGTCATCTAAGGTCATCATCACCTGTGCGGTGACGGGATCGATACATACGCCGACGATGAGTCCCTATCTGCCGATCACCCCGTCGGAGATTGTTGACGCCGCCATTGGTGCCGCGGAAGCAGGTGCATCAATTATCCACCTGCACGCCCGTGATCCGGAAACCGGCAAGCCGTCGCCCAATCCGGGGTTGTTCATGGACTTCCTGCCAAGGATCAAGCAACGGACCGGCGCCGTAATGAACATTTCGACCGGCGGCGGGCTGAAAATGAGTCTAGAGGAGCGCCTCGAAGCCGCGCACGCGGCCCGGCCCGAACTCTGCTCCCTCAACATGGGCTCTATGAATTTCGGCCTTTTCCAGATCGCAGAGAAGTTCCCCAATTGGCAGCGGGACTGGGAAAAAGGCTATCTCGAGGACACCCGCAGCGGCATCGTCTCGAACACTTTCGAACAGATCGAGCGCGTCATCGAAGAGGTCGGCGAAGCCTATGGTACCCGGTTCGAGTTCGAGTGCTACGATATCGCCCACCTCTATACGCTCGCCCATTTCCTAGATCGTGGGTTGCTGAAGCCACCACTCTTCGTCCAGTCGATCTTTGGGCTGCTGGGCGGGATCGGCCCGGACCCCGAGGATGTCTTGCATATGCGCCGGACTGCCGAGCGCCTTTTCGGCAACGACTACGTGTGGTCGATCTTGGCTGCCGGCAAGCACCAGATGGCGCTGTGCACGATGGGCGCGATCATGGGTGGAAATGTACGCGTCGGCCTCGAGGATAGCCTCTATATCGGCAAGGGCGAACTGGCAAAAAGCAACGCCGACCAGGTCACCAAGATGGCGCGCATTCTGGCCGACCTTTCGCTGCAGGTGGCTACGCCAGATGAAGCACGGGACATGCTGCAGCTGAAGGGCGGGGACGAGGTCGGCTTTTGACGACCGTTGCGCTCACGACCTTTGTGGGCGTTGCCCATCCCTGGATGTGCGACACCAACGGGCACGTTAACACGCGGTACTACATGGCCATGTTTGACGATGCCAGCTGTCAGCTGCTCGCCCACGTCGCCGGCGATGGCGGCGCCGGGCCGCCGCTGGGATGGGCCGATGTGCGCATTGAGATCGACTACTTCGCGGAAGTCGCGGCTGGCGCGGTCCTGACGATCACATCGCAGATCGAGCGTATCGGGGAGACCTCGCTCGCCGCCATTCATTCAATGCGGGGCACCGGCGAAGACCAACTCCGTTCGCGCGCCCGTATCGTCACCGTCCGCTTCAACCTCGACCGCCGCAAATCGACGAAGCTGACGGACGACGAACAGTCAAGGGCGGCAACCCTTCTACTGTCTTCCGAGGAGTGAATTCATGGTCGAGGTCAGGATGAACGTCGCCGCCGGCTTCGGCGGCACAATTGAAACCCTCGACATGCATACAGGGGGCGAACCGGTCCGCATCGTCGTGGGGGGCTACCCCAGCGTGCCAGGCAGAACGATCTTGGAGAAGCGTCGCTACGCTCTTGAAAATCTCGATCATCTGCGGCGGCTACTGATGTTCGAGCCGCGGGGTCACAACGACATGTACGGCGTGATCCCAGTCGAGCCCAACCTGCCCGAAGCTGACATGGCCGTGCTCTTCATGCATAGTGAAGGCTATTCTACCATGTGCGGGCACGCCACGATTGCGCTCGGCCGCTACGCGGTGGACCACGGGATCGTGAAGCCCGAGGCGCCTTGGACTAGGGTCAACCTCGAGTGCCCCTGCGGTCTCGTCCGCCTGAGGGTCGAGGTCAAGGCAACGGCAAACGGCCACGAATCGGGGCAGGTTTTGTTCGAGAGCGTGCCCTCGTTCGCCTTCCTTCTCAACCAGCGGATTGATGTGCCCGGTCTTGGCAGCGTCCCCTTCGACATCGGCTATGGCGGCGCCTTCTACGCGCTCGTCGATGCGGGCGTGATTGGGCTCAGCCTCGATGGCTCCTCACTTGGCGCGCTGGTCGATGCCGCCGACCTGATCACCCGCAGCATCGCCGCCGGTTTCCCCCTCGAGCACCCTGACGATTCGGATCTGGCGTTCCTTTACGGCACCATCCTGACCGACGGGCGAGACGCGCGTGCGGCCGAATCGACCCGCAACCTGTGCGTCTTTGCAGGGCGCCAGGTTGACCGCAGCCCGACCGGCAGCGGGGTCTCGGCCCGCATAGCCGTGCAGCACGCCAAGGGCCAGATCGCCATCGGCCAAACCCGGAAGTTTGAGAGCATTACCAGCGCTATGTTCACTGGCGTTCCAGTGCGAGCCGTCGCCGCGGGCCGCTTCGATGCCGTCCACGTCGAAGTCGGGGGCCGGGCCTATTACTCGGGCAAAGCACAATTCACCCTCGAACCCGGCGACGCGCTCGGAGCCGGGTTCAAGTTGGGCTAGGCGGCTCAGGGCTCGGAGATGCCCTGCCGCGCCGCCCAGTCGACCGGGTAAAGCACGTAAAAATATCCTGCCTTTTCGCGCGCGATATATTTCAGATGGGTACCCTTCGGCAGCCAAACGATGTCCCCGGCCTCGCACACATGCGAGCCGCTCTCGAACTCGACAGTCAACTGACCCTCGAAGATGAACAGGATTTCATCGTAGGTTACGGTCCAGTCGATGGTCGTGTTTTCGAGATACTCGATGCCGCCGCCCATGTTCTCGCTGAAGGCACCGGTAATGACCCGGGAGATCGATGTCGTGCCGGTCTCGGTCACGGCTGGCCTGAGCTCCATCTCGGCGCGCTTGAAGACCTGTGCCTCTGTCATTTGTTCCTGCTCCTGAAGTTGCGGCTTCGTTTGCTGCCGATCTGGCTCTAAGTCTTGACAGCGCGAACAAGGGCCATAGCGCCGGCCAGGTCCTCCAGCGCCGTCCCCACGGATTTGAAGATTGTCACGGCCGATGCATCTGTTCGCCCTGGGTGCGTGCGGCGGCAGAGCATCGCGAGGTCGGCGACGATGTTCCCGCGCGCTAGCACGCCGCTCGCCAGCGGCATCGCAAGGTCGCCTGCTTCCTTGATCGCCCCGTTGAAAGTGTCGACGAATATCTCTGCCGCCGCCGCGATTGTGTCGTCGTCCGCCTCCCGCATTCCCGGTTGGAACGAGCCTACCAGATCGACGTGCGTTCCCGGCCGAAGGTGGCGGCCGAGGACGATGGGGTCGCGGGCGAGGGTGGCGGTCGTAACGATATCGGCCCGGGCGAGGCTCCCGGCCAAATCGCCCGCCGCCTGCACGCTCGGCGCCAGAGGGGCGAGTTCCTCGGCGATGATGGCGGCCTTGTCCGGCGAACGCCCCCAGACCGCGATGCGCTCGATGGGGAACGCGGAGCAATAGGCCTGGGCCAGGTTTCTACTGACCCGCCCGGTACCCATCACCAGCAACGAGCTGGACTCGGGTCGCGCGAGAAACTGTGCCGCCAGCACTGATGCCGCCGCGGTGCGCCGGGCCGTGAGTTCGCCCCCGTCGATCTGCGCCAGCACCCTGCCGGTCCTGCCATCGAACAGGGTGTAAACGCTCGTTAGGGCAGGGAGGCTCTCGCGGCGATTGCTGGGGAAGACTGTAACCAGTTTGATGCCAACATATTCTGCGCGCTTCCACGCTGGCATGATCAGCAGCGTGCCCGGGAGACCGGGGGTGCCGACATCAAAATGCTGGCGTTGGGGCAGCTCGACGCCGTCGATGAAGGCCTGCCGAAGGGCGTCGATCAGGACCGTCCATGGCAAGCCGGTCCTGACCTGCTCTTCCGAGAATATCATCATCTCAATCGCCCTCAGCCGACTGCGTCATCAGGCTTGCATTGCCCCCGGCGGCGGTCGCGTCGATGCACACATGCCGCTCCACCCAAAGGAGCCCAATATCCTCAACGGACGTGATCAGGGGAACGATGGCACCGGCCCGCCGGCTGAGGGCCTGGCGTGCGACACGAGCCCCCTCATCCTTGCCGAAATAGAGGACGGCATGCAGGTCGTCGTCGAATTCGAGATCGCCGAGTAAGTACTCGTCCGGCTTGCGGCGGATCCGGTTGCCCGCGGCGCCGGCGACACTCTCCTGAGCCAGCAGATCCGCATCCGATGGCCCCAGACACAGCACGGTCCCGCGGGGGTGCACGCTGAGGATGTTGATCTCCCCGGTTGGCCCTGGGAGGGTACGGGGAGGCGACGATGGGGATGGCGAAGAACGGCTCGTTCCGAAACGCTGGAGATATCGCGGCCCGCCGGCCTTGGGGCCGGTCCCCGACAGCCCCTCGCCACCGAACGGCTGGCTGCCCACGACCGCGCCGATCTGGTTGCGATTGACATAGATATTTCCCGCCCTGATCCGATCCGCCAGGTCCCTTGTCCGTGCGTCGATCCGGGTATGGAGGCAGAATGTGAGGCCATACCCGGCGTTGTTGATGCTCTCAATGACCGAGTCGAGCGCAGCCGCTGCAAAGGTCGCGACATGTAGGACGGGGCCGAAAATTTCCTCGGGAATGGCCTCTATCCCGTCAATGGCGATGAGCGTCGGGGAAAACATGTAGCCTTCTGCCGCCACGGCAGTTTCGTAAAGGACTCGTCCATCTGTTCTGCAGTGATCGACATAGTCCGAAATCCTACGGCGGGAGGTTTCATCGATGATTGGGCCAACGTCGTGATTCAAACACCACGGATCGCCGACGCTCAGTTCGTCCATTGCCCCCTTCAGCATCTCGAGCAGGGGGCCTTCCGTGTCTTCCTGCACGTAGAGGATACGCAGTGCGGAACAGCGTTGACCCGCACTCTGGAATGCGGAGACGACGATGTCGCGAACAGCCTGCTCCGGCAGCGCTGTCGAGTCGACGATCATCGCATTTATGCCCCCAGTCTCGGCGATTAAGGGGGCGTCGACCGCAAGGTTCCTCGCCATGGTGCGGTTGATCGCCTGGGCGGTGGCGAGACTGCCCGTGAAGCACACTCCTGCGACCCGGGGATCGGAGGTTATGGCCGATCCGACGACGCCGCCGGCTCCCGGCAACAGCTGGAGGGCTGCCGGGGGGATGCCCGCCTCGTGCATGAGGCGCACGGCCAGCGCGGCAACCAGCGGGGTCGCTTCCGCCGGTTTCGCCAGCACGGCGTTTCCGGCGGCGAGCGCGGCGGCGATCTGGCCTGTGAAGATCGCGAGCGGAAAGTTCCACGGCGATATGCAGGCAAATACCCCGCGCGGAGCGACCGCCGCAGACCGTCCTTCCGCCTCGGCGGCGTAGTAGCGGAGGAAATCAACGGCCTCGCGTACTTCCGATACACAGTCGGCCAGTACCTTGCCCGCCTCCCGGCAGAGCAGGGCGTAGAATTCGGTGGCATTTTCCTCGAACAGGGTGCTGGCGCCGCGGAGGCACGCGGCACGCTCCGTTGTCGGCACCGATGACCAGGCGGCCGCTCCCTCTGCGGCAGCGGAGAGAGCAGCCTCGACGTCCTGCGGCGTTGCATTGGCGACCGTGCCTACGATGTCGCCCATCTTCGCCGGGTTAATGACCGGGCGCGACGGGGCCACCGGTCCGGTCCGGGCGAGAATCGGGGCGGCCGCCCATTGGTGCCCTTGGAACTTTGCCATTTCGGCGGCGAGCTCGCCGATGGTCACCGGATCGGTCAGGTCGCGACCGCGGGAATTCACCCGCGCGGGCGCAAAAAGCCTATCGGGTTTTACGACCGCCGAACCGGCCTGATCTCCCCGGAGCGCGAGCACCTTCGAAAACGGATCGGTCGTAACCTCTCGGGTCGGGATGCGCTTGTCGGCAATTCGATGCACGAAGGACCCGTTGGCGCCGTTTTCGAGCAGCCGGCGCACGAGGTAGGCGAGGAGGTCCTTGTGCGGACCGATCGGCGCGTAGATGCGCGAAGCTGTGCCCGCCTCGTGGCGCAGCACGTCATGGAGTTGTTCCCCCATGCCGTGCAGACGCTGAAACTCGAAGGTTTCCGCAGAGCGCCCAAGCGCCTTCGCGAGGTGGAGGACCGCCGCGGCGGTGTGCGCATTGTGGGTCGCAAACTGCGGATAGATCGTATCACCATGTTCCAGCAAGCGACGCGCTGCGGCGATGTAGGAGACGTCGGTCGCGGCCTTGCGGGTGAGGACGGGGAAGTCATCGAGTCCAAGGACCTGCGCCCGCTTAATCTCGGTGTCCCAGTAAGCGCCCTTGACGAGCCGTATCATCAACTTTTGATCGAGGTTCTTCGCCACCGCGGCGAGCCAGTCGATCACCGCGATGGCGCGCTTGCCGTAAGCCTGCACGACGATGCCGAATCCGTTCCATCTGGCCAGCCCAGGGTCGGCGAGCACCGCGGCAATCACATCCAGCGAAAGGTCGAGCCGGTCGGCTTCTTCCGCATCGATATTGAAGCCCATATCGGCAGCGCGAGCCCGGTGTGCTAGCTCGAGGATCGCCGGAACAAGCTCGGACATGACGCGTCGGCGCTGCGCGAACTCGTAGCGCGGGTGTAGGGCCGACAGCTTGATTGAAATGCCGAAGTTGGCGTTCACCGCGCCGCGCCGGCAGTGCGGCGCAAGCGTGTCGATGGCCTCGCCATAAGCCTGCTTGTAGCGCGCTGCGTCGCGCGCGGTGCGCGCTGCCTCGCCCAGCATGTCGAACGAGAAGCGGTGACCCTCCCGCTGCAGTTTCCGGGCCTTCTGGATCGCTTCCTCGATTGTGCGGCCGAAGACGAACTGCCCGCCGAGCAGCGTCATCGCACGACGGATAGCGCCGCCGATGACGGGCTCCCCGAGGCGCTGGACGAGTCCGTGCATGGACCTAAGCAATCCTAGTTGCGCGGGCCCGAGAATCGAGGCGCCAAGGTCGAGGCCGCGCGTCATCAGGTTGACGAGCGGCAGCTGCGATTGCCCCTCGTGCGCCGCCCAGTCCGCCCCGGTGAGTTTGTCGCCGATGAGCAGACGCTCCGTCATCCTGTCGGGTACCCTCAACAGCGCCTCGGCGAGACTCATGAGCGCCATACCCTCGTTCGTGGACAGTCCATACTCCGAGAGAAAGCCCTCCATGAGCGCCACACCCGCGGCTGAACGGACGGCCTCGACGAAGCCCGTGGCGCGCCCGACGATCTCCTCGCGCTCCGTGGGGGAAAGGCCGGCGGTCCGCACAAGCCTGCCCAGCAGTTCAGTCTCATCCGTCGATCGGCAGTTCCGTATATTCAGCCGCAGGGATGCGAGTTCTGCCGCTTCCCACGCGGGATGGCGGGCGCTCCAGGCGGGCTCAGGAGACAAAGTAATAAACCGCAAGAATGAGGCCGATCACGACCACTACGCCGCGCATCACGGCCACCGGCACGCGTCGCGCCGCCCACACCCCGAAATATCCCCCGAGCGCCACCGCCGGGATCATGACGATCGCCTCGAACCAAGAAATGAGCCCACCGGCCGTGAAGACGGCTATGGCGATCACCGCGATGATGTTGGAGAGGAAGTTCTTCATCGCGTTGAGGCGGTGGAAGTCGCCGCCCTCAGCGAGACCCAGCGTCGCCAGCATCATGATGCCCATGCCGGCCCCGAAGAACCCCCCATAGACGGCCGTCGCGAACTGGAGAACGAGGCCGAGAGGATTGTTGTTCCAGCGGCGAACCGCGCCCGCGTTCGGCTTGGGCTTTAGCCACGGGCCCGCAGCGAAGATCGCGGTCGCGCCGAGCAGGAGATAGGGCACCAGCGTCCGAAATGAGGGGTTGTCCAGGGTGAGCAGCACCAGTGCTCCGCACAGCGCTCCGACCGCCGATATCGCGGCCAGCAGGAGGGCTTGGCGCCAGAAGGTCTTGATGTCGGTCCGATAGGCGAGCGTCGAGGTGATGTAGCCGGGCAGCTGGATTACCGACGCGGTGGCATTGGCCGCTATCGCGGGCAGTCCGGCAAAGGTCAGGGCGCCAAAGGTGATGAAGGTCCCCCCGCCGGCAACCGAGTTGACGGTCCCCGATACAAAGCCGGCGGCGACGAGCAATACGATGGTGAGCAACATGTCTCTTTCACCGCCCGTCTTCGGGCGCGGTTTGACCGGTTAGGAGGAAGACGCCGACAGCAACGATCGACAAGATGATGAGATGGAGAAAATCGCCGCGATAGTTGGGTCGATAGCGTCACGCAGCGACAGGAACATGCCCCGGGTCAGCGTCGACAGAGGGCCGTTGGCGAGGAAAAGACCGACGATCACCTCATCGAGCGAGGTTATGAAGGCGATGAGCGCGCTGAAGATCACCGAACTTTTGATCTGGGGCAGCGTAATGGTGAAGAACACCCGGAGCCGCGAGGCACCGAGACTGCGCGCGGCGAGCTCACTGATCATGTCGTGATTGCGCAGCCGGGCGCTGACCAGGATGAAGACGAACGGTAGCGTCAGCATGGCATGGCCCAGCGCCAGCCCGATGAGGGTATTGGACAGCTTCAGTGGGCCGAAGGCAAAGAACAGCCCGACCGCGATCAGGACATGGGAGACCAGTGTCCGCGAAATCTGGATCCCGGCGAGCAGCGTCTTCCCCGCGCTCGTGCTCACATGCAGCGCGTAGGCCGCAGCCGTTCCGGCCGGAACCGACATCAGGACTGCGAGCACGCCGACCTGCAACGAGACCAGCGTCGCCTGAAACGACAAGGGTGATGCCAGTGCACGATAAACTGTGATCACAGTCAATGCAAGATGTGTCCACCTTCACGCCGCAGGAGGCGGCGGCGTGTAGCCGCGACGGGCGTCGCGTTCGCTGAGGTCGGTCGGCCGCTCGCCTGCCGGACCATAGCCGCCACCGCCCGGTGTACGGACCTCGACCCTTTCACTCGCTCTCAGGGGAATGTCCGCACCTTTCGAGACGTGGGGCAAGGTTTCCGTAACGTGTTCGCGGATGACGCGGATTTCGTTGCAGGCGCCGCGTTCGCCGCCGAAAAGACCGTGCGGCCCGGTCTTCCCATGTTCCATTAGGAACGACGCCCTCGCATCTCCGGCGAGGAGGCGGACGCGGTAGGTCACACCCATGCCGCCGCGTTGCCTGCCCGCGCCGCCTGATCCGGGACGCAGCGAATACTCCTCGAACAGGATCGGGAACAGGCGCTCGAAGATTTCCACCGGCTGGGTTTTCGAGACGCTTAGATTGGACGAACCGTTGCTCATGCCGTCGGCATTGATCGCGGCTCCGTAGCCTCCGCCGCTGAAATTGAGCATGACGTAGCTGCGCTTGCGGATCGGATCGTAGCCGCCGAGGGTGAAGTTGCCGGCGCTGTCGAACGAGGCCGCCACCGAGATATCGGGAAGGGGCGGGGCGAGCGCGCCGAATACCACTTCCACGATCCGCTGCGAGACTTCCGCGGCGCAGCCCGACACGGGGCGCGGATATTCCGCATAGAGGAAGGTGCCGTGTGGCTTCTCGATCGTGATCGGCCGGAAGCATCCGGCGTTGACCGGCACCTCGGGGAAGATGTGCTTTATGGCAATATAGACCGCCGATTGGGTGATGGCCCAGACTGAGTTCATCGGCCCTTTGCAGGGCGGGCTCGAGCGGGAGAAATCGACGCTCATGTCCGAGCCCGACACAGTTATCGAGACCGCAAGGGTCAGCGGCGTGCCGTCAACCCCGTCGCTGTCGAGATCGCTAGCAAAGTCATAGGTGCCGTCGGGAATTTCCTCGATCCTCGTGCGCATCTGGCGCTCCGAACGATCGCGAAGTTCGCTGATGGCGGCGTCGACGACGTCGGGACCGTAGCGGTCGAGAAACGCCGTCAGGCGCCGCGCGCCCACCTTGAGCGCCCCGACCTGCGCCTTAACATCCCCGATGCGTTCGCCAGGCACGCGTATATTGGTCAGGATGATGTCGATCAGGTCTTGGTTGAGTTCGCCCTTGTTGTAGAGTTTGACGATGGGCAGGCGCAGACCTTCCTGCTGGATTTCGGTCGCTCCTACGGCGAAGCCGCCGGGCACCATGCCCCCGATGTCGGGCCAGTGGCCCGAATTGGTCAGGAAGCACCAGAGCTTGCCGCGGTAGAAGAACGGCATGCACATCTTCACGTCCATCAGGTGGGTGCCGCCGAGGTAGGGATCGTTGACGATGTAGATGTCCCCGTCCTCGAAGGATTTGCCGCTTTCGATGATCGCGCGGGTCGTGAACTGCATTACCCCGATAAAGGACAGAAGCCCGGTGTCGCCCTGCGCGATGACGCCGCCGTCGACGCGGTCGTAGATGCCGTTGGCGCGATCCAGCGCTTCCGAGATGACGGGCGAAAACGAAGACTTCTCGTGCGCCAGATCCATTTCGTTGGCGATGTTTCTCAGCCCCGCCTGCACAACCGCCAATGTTGTCGGGTCAATGCCCAGCTTCTGCTTGCTCATGATCTACCGCGATAGGTTCAAGGGTCAGGACTATGTTTGCATACGCATCGACGACGCCGGATACGCCAGGTGGGATCACCACAGTAGAATCCATCTGCTCCACGATCATCGGACCATCGAGGCGGGTACCGAAATCGAGGTTTTCGCGCCTCAGGATGGACGTTTCCATCCATTTGCCGCCAAAATAGACCTGTCGCGACGTAGCAGCCCCGTCTGATCGCTGCTCCTGTCCCGACAGCAGCCGCAGATCGATCGGGGACCTCTTGCCCACGACCGTCGTACGCAGGTTGACGATGACCGGCGTGACGTTGTCGATCACGATCGCGAAGCGATCCGTGAAATAGGTGTTGAAATCCCGTTCCACAACGCTCGCGTCGAAGGCGCCCTCGCGCACCGGAATGCGGAAGGCGTGCGTCTGCCCCTGGTAGCCGACATCGACTTCGTGGCTCACGACGACGTCCTCGACCGCGATATTTTCCTTCGCGATCAAGGCTCGCCCCTGCTTGCCCTGTTCGGCGAACACGGTCTCGACCTCGCCCGGGGCGATCCCGTCTAGCCGCTTGTCGAAGTACTGGACGAAGTCGTGTCGAATGTCGGACAGGATGCATCCCAGCGCCGAGGTGATGCCCGGGAAACGCGGGACGATGACGGTGGGTACGCCGAGCTCGTGCGCGATTTCAACGGCGTGGACGGGGCCGGCGCCGCCAAAGGCGAAGAAGGCGAAATCCCGCGGATCGTGACCTTTGTCCAGCGAGACAAGGCGGGTTGCCCCGGCCATCTGTACGTTGGCGATATCGATGATCGCCTGGGCCGCCTCGATCGCGTTTAGCCCCAGCGGCCGCCCGATCTTTTCCTCGACGATCCGCTTGACCCGCTCAAGGTCGGGTGCGGCGCTCATGCCAGGGATGGAGGTGATGTCCACGCGACCGAGGAGGAAATTCGCATCGCTGACCGTGGGAAGTTCTCCGCCACGTGCATAGCAGATCGGGCCCGGCCACGAGCCCGCGCTTGAGGGGCCGACCTGAAGGAGGCCGGCATTGTTGATCGAGGCGATGCTGCCGCCGCCGGCGCCGATTGTGTGGATATCGATGAGCGGCACGCGCACCGGCACCGAGTAGTCGATGTCGCGCTCGGACGATATCGCCGGCTGGCCGTTTCGGATTAGGCTGACGTCGAAGCTCGTCCCGCCCATGTCGCCGGCGATGATATTGGCGTAGCCCGCGGCCTCCGCGATCCGGGCCGCCGCGATCGCGCCCGCCGCCGGACCCGAGAGCACGGTCTCGACCGCCCTCTCGCAAGCCATCGCGGCCGCCATCGTGCCGCCGTTTGCCTTGGTGATCAGCAGTTCCGAGCGAAAGTTCGACCTGCGCAACTCGGTAGCTAGCCGGCTCACGTATTTGGTGATGACGGGCTGGAGGTAGGCGTTGATCGCGGCGGTGGAGCCGCGCTCGAACTCCCGGATTTCCCGAAGGATGCGGGAGCCCACAGTGATGAAGTCGTTGTCCCACGCCTCCCGGACGATCTCGAAGCAACGCTCCTCGTGCGCCGGGTTCTGGTAGGAGTGGAGGAAATGGATGAGCAGTGATTGTGCGCCCATGTCCTTCAGCGTTTTGACGGCCTTGCGCACCTGGTCCTCGTCCAGTGGAACCACTACGTTGCCCATACCATCGAGGCGCTCGTCCACTTCATGGCGGAACTCGCGCGGTATCAGTGCTTCGAACGAGCCCACCATGCCGTAGTTCTGGCGCCGCGTGCGACGCCCCAGTTCCAGCACGTCGCGGAAGCCACGCGTGGTGATGAGGCCGCAGACCGCCCCCTTGCGCTCCAGCACGG
>JBDTVO010000057.1:0-12166 GCA_040007135.1 Devosia sp.
GACGGCGCGGTCGGGCCAGCGCATCTTGACGGCCTTGATCTCGCGGAGGTTCTTCTGCAGGTCGCGATCGGTGATCAGCTCGATATTGTTGAAGCCCATCAGCCGCCGGTCGCCGGCCCAGATGGCGCCGTAGCGCGGGCCGTTGACGTTGACCACCGGCGGGCCGGCCTCGCCGAGCGTCTTCCACACCACGCCGCCCCAGCCTGCCCTGAAGGCGCGCTCGACGTTGTATTCCTTGTCGGTCGGCGGCGCCGAGGCCAGCCAGAACGGATTGGGCGATTTGATGCCGACGAAATTGTTGCGAAGGTCTGCCATCACGAAGCCTCCTCAGGAACAGTCTGGATCAGCGCGAGGTTGCCCTCGCTGTCATCGATCATCGCCCAGCGGGTGCCAGGCTCCCATGGCGCGTCGGCCGGCCCCTGCTTGATGGCGACGCCGCGGCCCTGCAGCGTCTTGCAGGCGGCATCGACGTCATCGGTCGCGAGCACCAGCGCCGGGGTTTTGCTTTCCACAACGCTCGGCTGCTTGTCGAAATGCAGGAGCGTGTCGCTGCCCGGAATGCGCATGAACACCCAGCGCTCGTCGCCGTAAGGGTTGTCGCGCTCGACGGCGAGACCGAGCTTGTCGCGGTAGAAGTCGCGGGCCCGTTCCACATCTGTCGCCGGCACCGTGTCGAAATGGATGCGCGTGAACATCAGGCGCTCAGGAACCGGTTGATGCTCTCGGCCGCGTCGCGGCCTTCGGCGACCGCCGTAACGGTGAGATCGTCGCCGCCGGTGGCGCAGTCGCCGCCGGCCCAGACCTTTGCCATCGAGGTGCGGCCTTCGGCATCGACCTCGATCTTGCCGCCCGCCAGCGTCACACCGTCGCCGTCGGTGGCGAGCGTCTGGCCGATGGCCTTGAACACCTGGTCGCAGGCGATGCTGGTGGTTTCGCCGGTCGGCTTCAGCGCGCCGGATGCATCGAGAGCCATGTAGCCGAGTTCGAGGCCGCTGACCTTGCCGTCCGCGACCAGCACGCGCTTCGGCGCCAGCCAGGTGCGGATGTTGACGCCCTTGGCGGCGGCAAGGTCCTGCTCGAAGCCCGAGGCGTTCATCTGCTCCTTGCCGCGGCGATAGACCATGGTCACCTCCTCGGCGCCCAGCAGCTTTGATTGCACCGCGGCATCCACCGCTGTCATGCCGCCGCCGATGACGACGACGCGGCGGCCGATGGGCAGCGCGCTCAAATCGCTCGCCTGGCGCAGCGTCGCGATGAAGTCGATGGCGTTGTCGACGCCATTGGCGTCCTCGCCCTCGGCGCGCAACGCGTTGACGCCGCCGAGGCCGACCCCGAGGAACACCGCGTCATATTTCTGCGTCAGCTCGGCCAGCGTAAAGTCGACGCCCAGCGCCTTGCCGTTCTCGATGCTGATGCCGCCGATGGCCGTGACGTAGTCGACCTCGTGCTGGGCGAAGCCGTCCGGCGTCTTGTAGAAGGCGATGCCGTATTCGTTGAGGCCGCCCGGCTTGGGGCGGGCGTCGAAGATGGTGACGGTGTGCCCGTGCATGCTGAGGCGATGGGCGCAGGCAAGGCCCGCCGGTCCGGCGCCGACGATCGCCACCTGCCTGCCGGTTTCGGCACCGCGGGCGAAGAACTGCACGTCCTGCTGCATGGCGACGTCGGTGGCGTAGCGCTGCAGCATGCCGATCTTGACCGGCTTGCCCTCGGCGGCCTCGCGCACGCAGGCTTCTTCGCACAATTGCTCGGTGGGGCAGACACGGGCGCACATGCCGCCCAGGATGTTCTGCTCGAAGATGGTCTCGGCCGCGCCCAGCGGGTTGTCGGTCAGGATCTCGCGGATGAACAGCGGGATGTCGATCGAGGTCGGGCAGGCGGTCTGGCAGGGGGCGTCATAGCAGAAGTAGCAGCGGTCGGCCTCGACGAAGGCCTCGTGTACCTCGAAAGGCGGATGCAGGTCGGCGAAGTTGGAAACGTACTGGTTTTCCGCCAGCCGTCCGGCAGCGATCCCGTCCTTGAGCAGCCCCTCACCCATCGCGGTTCCTCCGGCGCTTGAGCGGAACAGATCGGGATTGGTCCCTGGAACGGTTCCAGCCTACGGACGCTAGCACAGCCCGAAGTTTTATCAATTGGTCAAATCCCGGCCGGCCGGACCGTGGCGCCGAGCGTTCGTTCCGCCCCTGCGACCAGCCGCCGCAAGGCCTATGGGGTCCTTCCCGCGGGCCCGCGGCAGTCCCGCTAAGCCACCAGAATCATTGCGTTTCGTCCGAGTAGTCGGGTCGAGTCACGGCGCAGTAGAGTGGTGCGCATCGGCAACACAGGCGGGCAGGATTTTTCCTGCCGGATTCCGCTCACAATCTCGCCACCTCGCGTGGATTACGTCCACCGGTCGTTAACTAGCGTGAGTGAGTGAGTGATTAAGTACATCGTTGTCGCCGTTGCTTTGGCCGCGGGTTGTTGTTCGTTCGCGACCGGAATTACTCTAGCCGGCGATAATCAATGCGGAGTTGCTTCGTGGTATTCCTTGCCCGGGCAGAAAACCGCAAATGGGGAACGGATGAACCCCAACGCCATGACCGCCGCCCACAAGACACTTCCTCTGGGCACGGTTGTTAAGGTGGTGAACCAGTCGACCGGAAAGTCGATCCAGGTGACCATCAACGACAGGGGCCCTTACATCAAGGGCCGCATCATCGATCTCAGCAAGGCCGCGGGGCGGCAGCTGGGCATCATTCCCGCCGGCACCGGCAAGGTCTGTGTCACCCGGGTCTGATCGCAAAGTCGATCGTTGCAGCAGTCAGCGAGGGCGTCCCGGAACCCGGGGTGCCCTCTCTGCTTTTCGGGGTCAGAGGCTCGCCGCTTCCGGGGCCGCCTGCCCGTCACCGTCTTCCCGCATCTCCGTCTCGCGGAACTCCTGCGCCTCCTGCCGGCGGGTGAAGCCGGCATCGGGGGCGAGCCGCCTGACCGCGGCCTCGATGTCGTCGAGGTCGACCCGATAGAAGTCGCGGCGGGTCTCGGCGGTGTTGACCCGGCGGTTTTCGAACAGCGTGCGGAAGCTCTTCGCCATCGCCGCGGCATCGTCGGAATAGATCAGGGCGTGGAGGTCGAAGGGAAACGGCACCGCCTCGACGCCGAGTTCGCGCACCTTGTCGTCAATGTCGAGCCGGCGGGTGAGCCCGATCTTGACGATGTCCTCGCCGAACGAGCCGACATTGGAGACGATATAGACGAAGCCGGCGCGGGTGCGCTCGACCATCGACTGGGCCCGCGCCAATCGGGCGCGCGCCTCGCCCAGATTGGCCTCGATCGACTTGATGTGGCCGTCGAAGGCCTTCAGCCGGCCGCCGCCGACGGTCGACGCCTCGAGCCGGGCCTTGGCCAGCAATTGGCCGTAGCGCTGCTCGTCGCTGGCGGCGGCGGCGACGTCGTGGTCGAGCTTCAGCTCCTCGTTGGCGATGCGGGCATGCTCGGCTTCTTCGGCGCGCTCGTGCCGGAGTTTTTCGCGCATTTCGTGCGTGAGGTAGAGCTCCTTGAGCTTGAGCTGCGCGTACTCCTTGGCGATGAACAGCTTCAGCGGCTCGTTGAGTTCGTCGATCAGCTCGCGGCCGCGGATGATGCGCTTTTCCATGGCGCCGATATTGGCCCAGCGCACATTGGCGACAGCGGCGTCGCACTCGGCGTTGTAGGCGCGCAGCGTCAGCTTGACGGCGCGGTCCAGTGCGGCCACCGCCTTCTGGCGGTCCTCCTCGGGCGGCGGCGGCAGCACCGAGGTCACGGCGGTGTTGGCGGCGACCATGGCCTTTTGCTGCTGGCGCAGCTTTTCGATCTCCGAGCGGTAGCGGTCGCTGTCGGGAAACTCGAAGTGCGGCGCGTAGAGCCCGACCTGGGCGAACGCCAGATCTTCGTCGAAGGCGATCAGTTCTTCGGCGAGGGCCTGGTGGTGGGCGCGCTTCTCCGCGTAGTCGGCCGCAAGGTCATCGATATCGGCGGAAAGCCGCGCCGTTTCGGCGTCGGCGTCGGTCACCCCCGACAGCCGCTGCTCGAGGCGCCGGCGTTTGCGCGTCTGCCGCACCATGCCATAGACGGCGAGGCCGGCGACGCACGCCAGGCTCACCGTATAGAGCAGCAGCGTTGCAAACAGGGCGCCATCCATTTCGGGGCATCGATCTCCGCCAGTCCCGCGCGAACACTAGTGAACCTCGCCGCGCGAGTCATCGGCATGTTGCAGAAAGTCTTGGCGGGGCAAGGGCCTGCGCGCCATGTCGGCAGACTTATCCCCGTGCTCCGCAAGCGGCGTATGATGGCGATGCCTGCGCGGAGAGCGAGATCATGACGAGTGATCTGCGGAGGCAGCCGGGTGGTGCGGGGGTCGCCTCGCACCAGGCCGGCGCTACCGGATGCCGCGGGAGCGCTACCCTGCTCCCGGGACCCGGCGCCGCCGAGGGCCATGATGCGGCCCGAGGCACTGGCGGCCAGTGGCGGATCATCGCCGCGGGCCGCAGACGGCGCCGCATCCGCGGTCAAGGTGGCCGGACGATGGTGGCGCCGGACTAGACCCCGGTTGCGAGGCGGGACCAGTGGTCCCTTTATCTCGCCGGACGACCGGCTGGACCGATGGTCCCGCCTCGCCGCTCTCTTTGCCGAACGGCAGGAGAGCCTCGCAGAACCCGGGGCCGGATGGCCGCCGGAGGCGTCGGCGCGCCCGCTTGACGGGCCCTTCTGGCGCGCATCTCATATCCGTTCCCACTCGAGAGGCCATTCATGCCCATCGCTCCCTGGTCCGAAACCGCGCCGCGTCTGGTCGATGTCGCCATGGGCCGCGCCCCGGCCGACATGCTGGTCCGCAACGGCCGCTGGGTGAACGTGCATTCGGGCGAAGTCATCGCGGGCATCGACGTCGCCATCAAGGCCGGGCGTTTTGCGGCGGTGGGAGCGGACCTCGGCTACACCGCCGGCGAGGGCACCATCGTCATCGACGCCGCGGATCGCTATCTCGTCCCCGGCCTTTGCGACGGGCACATGCATGTCGAGAGCGGCATGATCACCGTCACCGAGTTCGTGCGCGCGGTGCTGCCGCACGGCACGACCTCGATGTTCATCGACCCGCACGAGATCGCCAACGTGCTCGGCCTGCGCGGTGTCCGCCTGATGCACGACGAGGCGATGGCGATGCCGACCAACGTGTTCGTCGAAATGCCGGGCTGCGTGCCGGCGGCGCCCGGGCTCGAGACGGCCGGTGCATCGATCAGCGCCGCCGACGTCGCCGAGGCGATGGGCTGGCCCAACATCATCGGGCTGGGCGAGATGATGAACGTGCCCGGCGTCGTGAGGAACGATCCGCAGATGCTGGCCGAGATCGCCGCAACGCAGCGTGCCGGCAAGACCGTCGGCGGGCACTACGCCTCGCACGACCTCGGTCGGGCCTTTTCCGGGTACGTCGCGGCGGGCCCCGCCGACGACCACGAGGGCACGCGCGTCGAAGACGGCATCGCCCGGGTGCGGCAGGGGATGCGCGCCATGCTGCGCTTCGGTTCGGCCTGGTACGACATCGCCCTGCAGATCAAGGCAATCACCGAGCATCGGCTCGACAGCCGCAACTTCATCCTGTGCACCGACGACCGGTTCGCAACGACTCTGATGACCGACGGGCATGTCGACGACATCGTGCGCTACGCCGTCCGTCAGGGCCTGCCGCCGCTGACGGCAATCCAGATGGTCACACTCAACACTGCCAGCCATTTCGGACTCGAGCGCGAGCTCGGCTCCATCACCCCCGGCCGCCGTGCCGATCTGATCATCAGCTCCGACCTCGTAACGCTGCCGATCGAGACGGTGATCGCGCAGGGGACAGTGTGGGCCGAGGGCGGCCGCCTGACCGAGGAGATCGCGCCCTACGCCTATCCAGACTTCGCCCGCAGCACCGTCAAGGTCGGCCGCAGCATCACGGCGTCCGATTTCGCCGTCGCCGCACCCGCCGGCCGCAACAGCGTCACGGCGCGCGTCATCGGCATCATCGAGAACAAGACCAACACCCGGCTGCTGGAGCGGACGCTCGCGGTCGAGGACGGACTGGTCCCCGCCGACCCGGCGCAGGACGTGGCGCTGGCCGCCGTGATCGAGCGGCACACCGGCAGCGGCCGGGTGGCGCGGGGGTTCGTTTCGGGCTTCGGTTACACCGCCGATTGCGCCGTGGCGGCGACCGTCGCCCACGACAGCCACAACATGATCGTCGTCGGTACCAACCGCGACGACATGGCGTTTGCCGCCAATCGGCTGCAGGAGGTGGGTGGCGGCTTCATCGTGGTCAGCGGCGGCAAGCAACTGGCGCTGGTCGAACTGCCGATCGCGGGAATGATGTCGGACGAACGCGCCGAAATCGTCGCAGCCAAGGCCGAAGCGGTGCGGATCGCCATGGCGCAGTGCGGCTGCAGCCTCAACAACGCGCTGATCCAGCACATGTTCATCGCCCTGCCGACGATACCGGAGCTCAGGCTCAGCGATCTCGGGCTTGTCGATGTGAACGCCTTCGGCCTCACGGAGCTGTTCGTTTAACCGGCTGTCAATGCAAATGCGCAAAACCACTTACGCCGAGGGGAGTCCAGGGGACCGTGAACGCCGCCGCTTTTATCGTCGGCCCGCAGGATGGAGCCGGAGCCGCGCTGAGCGATCTCGGACGGCGGCTCGGCTTTTCGCCGCTGCAGCCCTATGTCAGCCTCAGGCAATCGCTGAAACAAGCCGACCAGACGCCGCTGCTGTTCTTCCTGTTCGCGGCCGTTGCGAATGTCTCGAGCCTGAAGCCGGTCGCCAACGCGCTGCGGTTTTCCAACGAGCAGAGCCTGCGCTTCGCGCCGCTCATCTACTTTGCCAGCGAACTGTCGGAGGAGACGATCCGCGGCTGCATCGCCATGGGCTTCGACGACGTGATCGCGCTGCCCTATGCCAACGGCGATATCGGCGCGCGGCTGGGACGGCAGATGGGCGAGACCAAGACCTACTACGAGACCTCGACCTATTTCGGTCCGGACCGGCGCAACCGCGTCGGACCGCAGCGATCGCTGGGCAGCGATCATGGCGGCGGCCAGTTCCGCCGCATCGAGATCGTCCGCAGCGCCCAGGGGATCAACGTGCTGCGCGACGATTTCCAGGTGATGCTCTAGCCGCCTCGCACCGCTCGGGACTGTCAGCATGAGCGAGCTGCCGCCCCTCGTCGATCTTCGCCAGTCGCCGACCGCGCTCAGAGTGCAGCGGGGCGTCATGCGGCTCCTCCGCTCGGTCTACGATTTCTGCTGCTTTGCCGAAGTGCCACTCGCCAACGGCCGCCGCGCCGACATTCTCGCGCTCGGCCCCAAAGGCGAGATCTGGATCATCGAAATCAAGTCGTCGCTGATCGACTACCGGGTCGATGCCAAGTGGCCCGACTACAAGGACTATTGCGACCGCTTCTTCTTTGCCAAGCCGCCCGACCTCGACGCCGCGATCTTTCCACCCGCCGAAGGCCTGATCGTCGCCGATGCGCATGGCGCCGAAATGCTGCGCGATGCGGCCGAGGTCACGCTGCCGCCGGCGCGGCGGCGAGCGATGCTGCTTAAGCTGGCGCGGCTCGGCGCCGACCGGGTGCACCAGCTCATGGACCCGCCGGCCCGGGGCGATCCAGAGTAGCTATTCGCCGCTCGGCTCGCCGTGAAGCACCGTTCCACTTGCCGCGATCGGCGTGATCGGCGTCGGCTGCGGCATCACCGGGGGCACGCCGAGCTTGTCCTTGAGTTGGGCCATCAGCCGCAGCCGGTCGCTGTCCGACGTCGCCGACTGCAGGCGGTTGCTGAGATCGATGATGAAGCTCGAATAGGCGTTGTGCCAGTCGGCGTTGAGCTGGTTGAGGTCCATGCGCCGCGTCTCGGGCTGCAGCATGGCCCGGGCCCCACCGGCCCTCAGTTCAACCGCGTCATCGAGCTGCGGCATGATCACCTGGTCGCCGGCGACGCCCGAGGCCAGCAACGCGGCGCGCAGCGCCGTACGCTCCTCGTCCTCGCCATGGGTGAGGAAGATCGCGCCATGCGCCGGCAGGCGCTTGGTGATCCACGCCATCAGCTCGGTATGGTCGGCATGGGCGGAATAGTTGCCCATCGACCTGATCTTGGCCCGTACCGGGATCTCCTCGCCGTGGATGCGCACGGTCTTGGCGCCCGAAAGGATGATCTGGCCGAGCGTGCCGGGCGCCTGGTAGCCGACGAACAGCACGGTGGCGTTGGCGCGTGGCAGGTTGTTCATCAGATGGTGCTTGATGCGGCCCGCATCGCACATGCCGGACGCCGACATGATGATGGCGCCGCCCTTGATGGCGTTGATCGCCTTGCTCTCCTCGACCGCCTCGACGATGCGAAAGCTCGGATCGTTGAACAGCTCGGCGGCGCTGAGCTCGACGTCGTCGAACATCGACTCGTATTTGCGGTAGACCGCGGTGACCTTGCTCGCCAACGGGCTGTCGAGGAAGACGCGCGAGGGTGCGATCTCCTTCTCCTTGATGAGCAGACCGATGTCGTGCAGCAGCTCCTGGCTGCGCTCGACGGCAAACACCGGAATGACGAGGTTGCCGCCGCGCTGCAGCGCCGTCACGATCTCGGCCTTCAGCTCCTCGCGGCGCTGATCGAGCGTGTAAGGCGGGCGATCGCGGCCGCCATAGGTCGATTCGCTGAGGATGTAGTCGAACCCCGATGGCGCGTCGGGGGATTTGTAGAACACCTTCTCATCGGGACCGAGGTCGCCCGAGAACAGGATGGTGACGGTCTTGCCGCCATCATCCTCGACATCGACCTCGATCGAGGCCGAACCGAGGATATGGCCGGCGTTCCAGTAGCGGGCCTTCACGCCGGGACCGGGCTCGATCCATTGGCTGTACTCGGTGGTCTGGCGGTGCTTCAGTACCTCCTCCGCGTCCTCCATCTGGTAGAGCGGCTCAAGCGGGGCATCGCCCTTGCGGCCGCGCTTCCTTGTCTCGAACTCGGCTTCGCTCTCCTGGATGCCGGCTGCATCGGGCAGCAGGTATTCGAGCAGGCCGCCGGTCGGCGCCGTGCACCAGACTGGCTTACGATAACCGAACTTGGCGAGTTTCGGCAGCAGCCCGGCATGATCAATGTGCGCGTGCGTCAGGAGAAGGAAATCGATGCCGTGCGCGTCGAATGGCAGCGGCTTGTAGTTGAGATCGCGGACCGTCTTGTTGCCCTGGAACATGCCGCAATCGACAAGGAACTGACCCTTGGGATGGACGACCCGGTAGCATGAACCGGTAACGGTGCCGGATGCACCGTGGAAATGGATGGTGACGGTCATATCGGGGGTCCTTGGTCGTACGCGCTACTTCGGCGCGCGCTTGGCGAGGATGCGCTGCAGGGTGCGGCGGTGCATGTTGAGGCGGCGCGCCGTCTCGGAGACGTTGCGGTCGCACAGCTCATAAACGCGCTGGATGTGTTCCCAGCGGACGCGATCGGCGGACATCGGATTTTCGGGTGGCGCCGGCTGGCCGGTCGCGGTCGCGAGCAGCGCGTTGATGACGTCGTCGGCGTCGGCGGGCTTGCTGAGGTAATCGACGGCGCCGAGCTTCACCGCCGTCACGGCGGTGGCAATGTTGCCGTAGCCGGTCAGCACCACGGCGCGGGCATCCGGCCGACGGCGATGAAGAGCGTCGACGACGTCGAGCCCGTTGCCATCCTCGAGCCGCAGGTCGACCACGGCATAGGCGGGGGCCTCAGCCTCGACCGCGCTCAAGCCGCCGGCGACGGTGTCGGCGCTGCGCACGGCAAAGCCGCGCTTTTCCATCGCCCGCTCGAGGCGGGTGAGGAAGGCCTTGTCGTCGTCAACCAGGAGCAAGCTCTTGTCGCCCTGGAGCAGCTCGTCGATGGTGCTCATTGACCGTCATTTAGGCGCTTGCCCGGCAAAGGTCAAAACCGACCCTCGTCTAGCCGGCGCGGGCCTCGACGGCCCGGCGCGGCCACGTGATCTTCACCCGTGCGCCGCCGTCGGCGGGGTTGTCGAACCTCAGCGTCGCTCCGGTGCGCTCGAGCAGCGTCTTGGCAATAAAGATGCCGAGGCCCAGCCCGCCCGACGCCTCGGCATCGGAGGCACCGCGGGCGCGACTGGTGAGGTAGGGCTCGCCCAGCCGCGCTACGAGGTCCTCGGGAAAGCCGGGCCCATCGTCGGCAATGACGATGGCGATGCCGGAACGGTCCCAGCTGGCGTCGACCGAGACGCGCTCGCGGGCAAACTGGGTGGCGTTCTCGATGAGATTGCCGAGCCCGTAAAGCAGGCCGACGTTGCGGCGGAAAACCGGCTCGTCGAGGGTCTCTGCGGTTTCGATGAAGATCGGCTTGCCGAGACCTTCGAGTGGACGCGCCGCTTCCTCGAGCAGCTCGCCGAGACGGACCTCGGCAAATGGATCGCCGCTGTCGCCGCTGCGCAGGTCGCGCAGCTTCTGCAAGATGGCGCGGCAGCGCGCCGACTGAGCGATGATGAGCTCGACATCGTCGGCCAGTGGACCCGGCGGCACGTCGGCACGCATCTCCTTGGCGGCGAGGGCGATGGTTGAGAGGGGCGTGCCGAGCTCATGGGCGGCAGCGGCGGCGAGGCCATCGAGCGCGCTCAGTTGCTCGTGCCGGCTGAGCGCGAGTTCGGTCGCTGTCAGGGCGTCGGCCAGTTGCCGCGCCTCGTGGGCGACGCGGTTGGTGTAGGCGGCAATGAAGACGACGCCGCAGACAAGGCTCACCCAGATACCTACGACATAGACGCGATCGATGCTGAGCGGGGCATCGGGGTCCCAGGGCAGAGGCAGGTGGAGGAGCGAGATTGCCGAGGCGGCGACAATGGCGAGGACCGCCAGTGCCAGGGTGGAGCGTTGCGGCAGCGTCGTGGCCGAGACCGACACCGGGGCCAGCAGTAACAACGAGAACGGATTGTGGAGGCCGCCGGTCAGCGCCAGCAGGCCGGCGAGCTGCAGCAGGTCGTAGGCGATCTGGATGGTCGCCGCCCGCGTCGTGGTTCGCGCTCCCGGCCCGTAGCGGAGGAGGAGCGCAAGGTTGATCACGGCGGAGAGCGCGATCAGGGCGAGACACTGAAGCAACGGCAGCGGATAGCCGAGGCCCCAATCGACGAACAGCACCCCGGCCGTCTGGCCGACGACGGCAAGCCAGCGGAGACCAACCAGGGTGGCGAGCCGCAAGGGATGCGTCGCCAGCGGGCCCGAACGGGGAAAATCGTCGGTGGCGGTCATCGACGAGCGCCCCGCATGGGAAGGCTCGGCGGCGCTTTCAAGAGACAAAATTGGACAGGCATTTGCTTGATCCCGCCCCCGGGGGGTCCACATCCCAATGGTTCGTGACTGGGAGTAAAGACAATGAACGCCGCAATGATCAAACCGCAATGGGGCCCCCTGACCATCGCCCTGATGGTTTTGGGCTTCGTTGTTTTCTGGCCGCTGGGGCTCGCGATGCTCGCCTACATCCTGTGGGGCGAGATGTTCGGGGGCACTCCGGAAAGGGCGCAGGCGTGGATGGATAAGTCCCGCACCTGGTGCCGTGACCAGGGCAGCCGCCACCACAGCTACGGCAACGGCAACTGGCGCCAGTCGAGCGGCAATGCCGCCTTCGACGACTACAGGGCCGAGCAACTGAAGCGGCTCGACGAGGAGCGCCGGCGCCTCGACGAGGACGTCCAGCACTTTCACGAGTACCTGCGGACCCTCCGCATGGCCCGTGATCGCGAGGAATTCGACCGCTTCATGCGTGAACGTAATGGGAACCGTCCCTCCTCGGGCGGCGACGCCGGACCCACCAACTGACCCAAATCGGGTGAATCCGGCCCATTTTACGGGTCAACTGGCGTCTTCCTCCGGAAGACGCCTTTTTTGTTTTTGGGCCGTATTGGCGCGACGCCCAATCCGCTTTAGCGTTTGGGAATGATCCCTTTGCTGCAGAAGCGCTGGCCGCCGGCCGCCGAAGTGCGGATCGACGGGGAAGACATCGCGGTCGCGGTGAAAGTTTCAACGCGCGCAAGAAGTTATCGTTTGTCGCTGCCGCATGGCGGGGCGCCGCTGCTGACCGTGCCGCGCTACGGACGGTGGGGCGAGGCCAAGGCGTTCCTCGACCGGCACACGCCCTGGCTGGCGGAGCGGCTCGAG
>JBDTVO010000058.1:0-12134 GCA_040007135.1 Devosia sp.
CCAGCGATGACCGACGATGCGGATACCCTCGACGGTCGGCTGGAAATTGGCGCGCCAGTCGTCGAGCAGGTCGTCGAGCACCGGATAGAGCAGGTCCTCGGGCGGATGCCACGGCTTCAGCAGATAGTGGTCGAGCCGCACCTCGTTGATCGCCTTGATCGCGGCCTCGGTGTCGGCATAGGCGGTGAGCAGCGTCTTGCGCGCCTCGGGGAAAAGCTTCACCGCCTCGCGCAGGAGCTCGACACCGGTCATTTCCGGCATCCGCTGGTCAACCACGAACAGCGCGACGGCGCGGCCCTTGGTCTTCAGCTCGGTGAGGAGTGCCAGCGCTTCTGCTCCGGATGCGGCGCGCTGCACGTCGTAGGTCGCGGCATAGCGGCGGCGAAGGTCGCGCACCACTGCGGCGAGGACGCCCTGATCGTCGTCGACCGCAAGGATGACCGGCTTGTCCATCGCTGTCACGGCGGGGTTTGTTGGCGGTGCGACACCGCGCATCATAACCGGCAAATGCATCGACGGCCAAGGGCCGCCCGGCGGCAGTCCTATTGGGCGGGGACGGCCGACATGTCGCGGCTCCGGTCGGCCTGGACGAAGCGCAGCAGCACGGCCCAGGCGGCAAGCGCGGTGGCGATCTCGACGACGTAGGAGGAGCCGAAGGCGCCGTTGATCCCGGCCATCCAGGTGACGGCCGCGACAAGGATGGCGGCGCCGATATTGGCCGAATTGTAGATGATGGCGCGCACGTCCTGGCGGCCGGCGGCGCCAAACGATTCAAGCGCGACCGCGCTCATGGCGATGGGGATTACCAGCCAGCAGATGGCGCGGGTGAACGCGACCATCGAGGGATAGGCGTGGCCGAACAGCTCCGGCATCAGCGGCGACAGCACGTAGACGGCGCTGGCGGCGGCAACACCAATGACGAAGGCGGCAAGCGCCACCTTGCGGACGCGGTTGAAGGCGACATGGAAGCCGCCCAGCAGCACCACGGCGGAGCCGGGATAGATCAGCCGGTTCAGCGCCTCGACCGACAGATACGAGCTGTCGAGGACGCGGCGCGCCACCCCGTAGCTCGAGACGATCTCGGGGCTGGTCAGCAGGCCGAGGACGACGATGTCGGTGTTCTGGCGGATGGCCTTGAAGATGAACTGCGTCGAGAACAGCGCGCCGATGCGGATCTCCTCGCGCACGATAGTGTAGTGCGGGCGACCCAGTCGCACGATCAGGTACCACGCGACGATGGCGACGATGAGGTGGGCGGCGAAGAACCAGACCGACCATGCCGACACCGTGGTCACGCCGAAGACGAGGCAGGCGAGCAGCGCCGCACCCATGCGAACCAGCGCGAACGCCACCTCCACGGTATTGGCGACGATGAAGTTCGAGCGCGCGATGTAGCTGGCGGTCGCCAGCGAGACGAAGCGCAGGATGAAGACCGTGCTCACCGTCAGCAGCGCGATGGTGCCGAAATTGACGACGAGGTCGGGTGATGCCGGGGTGATGAAGGGCAGGGTCGCCAGTGTCACTGCCAGCAGTAGGACGAAGCTGCCTATGGTCAGCAGCAGGCCATGCCCGATCATGCGCGGGTAGTCGGCGGCATTCTGGGCGACGCGACGCACGAGGCTTTCCTGCGCGCCGAGGCCGCAGATCTGCACCGCGACGTTGGTGAAGGCGGTGATCGTCACGTAGAGCGCGAATTCGTTGGTTCCGAGCGAGCGCGCAAGGATGGCGAAGGTCACCAGCTGCGCGATCGACGAGGTGATGAGGCTGCCACCCGAGCCGACATAGCTCACTGCCATTGGAATCAGTTTTTTGAAAATGCCGCGCATCGTCCGACTGTCTGGTCTCGGCTGCCGCGAGCGCAGGGCCCGCACGCTCCTGATACCGCCCCCCGATGCGCGCCGCGCCAAGAGGGTTGCAAAGCGGTTAATGCGGCCGCGTGGGTTAACCACTTCTTAGGAACTGAAAAGCGCTGTCCGGACCACGCTCTTATAAGCGGGAAGGTCACTCGATCGATACGGACTTTGCGGCATGTATAGCGCTCTTGATTCTGGCCAGCCTCGGCCGCCATCTGGGCTTCGCCGGTTGGCGCGGCGAGACCTGCCGCCGGCCAAGCCTGCCGGCAAGCCGGCGCCGCCACCGGTTGCCGCGCGGCGTCCGCTGGTGTGGCCGGCGCTCACTGCCGATGCATTGCTCGGCTGGGTGCTGGGCGGGCTGAAGCTCATCATTGCCCTGGCGCTAGTTGGAGCGGCCGTCGGCTATGGCTACTCGCTGGTGGTCGAACCCAAATACACCGCTGCGACGGACCTCATCATCGATCCGGGCAACCTGCAGGTGGTCACCAACGACCTCTATCAGAAGTCGTTCGACCAGAACGCGCAGATCCTTGATGTCGAGAGTCGGCTGCGGGTGGTCACCTCCGGCAATGTGCTGACGCGCGTCGTCCAGACTCTCGGCCTCGACAAGGATCCCGAGTTCATCAATCCGCCGGGCATGTTCGGCATTCCCGCATTGTCATTCGGCAGCGATGCTGCCGACGAGAGCCCGGTGCTCACCGCGGTCGATGCCCTGCAGAAGCGCGTCGGCGCCTGGCGCGAAGAGCGCTCGTTCGTCGTCACGGTCGCCGTCTCGACCTCGAGCCCCGATAAGTCGGTGGCCATTGCCAATGCCATCGTCGGTGCCTTCCAGGCCGAGCTGGCGCGGCAGGAAGCCGATGGCGCGGGCCGCACCGTCACGGCGCTCACCAAGCGTCTCGCGGCGATGCAGGATGATGTGCAGGCCGCCGAGCTGGCGGTGCAGTCGTTCCGGCAGGTTCACAATCTGCAGGAGAGCGACGGTCAGCTGGTCAACAGCCAGTCGATGACGCAGATCAACAAGAACGAGCTCGACGCGCAGCAGGCGCTGATTGCCGCGCAGGCGCGGTTCGATGCCGTCACCAATTCGAAGACCGGCAAGGCCAATTCAGAGGCGGTGCAGACCGACACCATGGTGGCGCTGCGCACCAAGTACAGTGAACTGAAGCAGGCCGCCGACGCCGCAGCGACGATGTATGGCCCGCTGCATCCCAACCGCACCTCGGCGGAGCGGCAACTGTCGGGCATCCAGCAGCAGATCGACGCCGAGGCGGCGCGCGCCGTGCAGAATGCGAAACTCGACCTCGACCAGGCAAAGCGCGCCGCCGCGCAGTTCGCGGATGCCACCACTGCGGCCCGGACCACCGTGTCGCTCGACGACACCGCGACGATCGAGCTTAACGGCCTGATCCGCGACGCCAAGTCGAAGAGCGATGTCTATGACGCGTTCCTCACGCGCGCCCGGGAAGTCACCGAGCAGCAGCAGCTCGACACCACCAACATCAAGGTGATTTCGCCGGCAACGCCGCCGTCGGTCCGCAGCTGGCCGCCGCGGGGCGTGGTGGTTGCCGGCATGGGTGGGGCGATGGGCGCGGGGCTTGCCGTCGCGCTGGTCCTCGCACTCGGCTTTCTTGGTGCCCTTCGCCGCGAGAACAAGGCGACGCGTTGATGCAGCCGATCGCAGCCGATCGCAGCGACAAGGGCGGCCTTGGCCACCTGGTGGCCGGCGGGCTGTTCCTGCTGGTCCTTGCCTACTACTGGATGACGCTGACGCCGTTCCCCGACCTTGGCCGCGCCAGCGCCGCCGACCCGTGGGGCGGCAATTCGAACGTCCTCAACCAGGCCGTGGCGCTGTCGCTGCTGGCAGCGCTCATCGTCTTTGCGCTCCGGCATCCGCTGCTGCGGCAGATCGGGCAGCCGCGGCTGCTGATCGCGGCCATCTTCGGGTGGTTCGCGCTGACCTCGATGTTCGCCGATGATCCGGCGACGGCGCTCCGCCGCGTCGTGCTGTCGCTGGTGCTGGTGGTTTCCGCCGCCGTGTTCCTGCTGTTGCCGCGCAACGAGCGGCAGTTCGCGAAACTCCTCGCCATTGGCCTCGGGAGCCTCTTGGCGCTTTGCTACTATGGTGTGCTGCTGAAGCCGATGGTTTCCATCCACCAGACCACCGACGTGGGCGAGCCGCTGCTGGCTGGGCTGTGGCGCGGCTTTTACGGCCACAAGAACATCGCCGCGCCGGCGATGGCGTTCACGGTTTTCGCCGGTCTCTACGTCTATGCCCGCTGGTCGCGGCTGGCAGGGATCCTCTTGGCGGTTGGAGCGCTGTATTTCCTGGCGCGAACCGGCAGCAAGACGTCGCTCGCCATGGTGCCTGCAACAATCATCGTCGCCTGGGCGTTCGAGCGCTGGCGTGGGCTGCGCGTACCGATCGTGGTGGGCGGGCTTTCCCTGTTCAACTTCATCGCCGTGGGCTCCGCCGTCTGGCCGGGGGTGGCCCAATTCGTCGACAGTCTCGGCATCGACGCGAGCTTCACCGATCGCGTCGCGATCTGGCAGCTCGCCTTCGAATCCATCGCGCAGCGGCCGCTCACCGGCTTTGGCTTCCAGTCGTTCTGGCAGACCGGCGAGCTCGTCTATGGCGGCGGGCTGCTGGAGACCTGGGCGGTCACCGCCGCCAACGCTCACAACGCCTTCCTCGATACCGCCATCAATGCCGGCATCCCCGGCCTGGTGCTGGTGGTCTTCTGGGTGATCGTCCGGCCGTTGCGCGATTTCGGCAAGGCACAGACCAGCGGCAATGATCCGGTGCTCAGCCGGCTCTTCCTCCGTATCTGGCTCTACGGCATCTTTGCCTCGAGCCTCGAGAGCTTCTTCTTCGTCAACGCCGGACCACCGTGGTTCACCATCCTGCTCGGCATGTTCGGGCTCGGCTATCAGGCGCGGGTGAGGCTCGTCGCTGCCGCCGCCGTGCCGGTCGCTGCTCCACCGGAGGCGGCGCATGCATAGCGACTTCACGCTGATGGACCGGGTTGCCAATCGCGTTGCCCGCACGTTGCCGACGCGGCGCATACCGATCGATCTGGCGCGGCCCATTGTTTCGTTCACCTTCGACGATGTGCCGGCCACGGCGCGCAGCAATGGCGCAGCGATCCTCGAGCGCTACGGCGCCCGCGGCACCTTCTATGCCTCCGGCGGACTTGCCGGCCGCGAGCACGATGGCGTCACCGTCATGGACGAGGCCGACTACCGCGACCTCGTGCTGCGCGGCCATGAGATCGGGAACCACACCTACAGCCACCTGCGGCCCCTGCAGCTCGGTCCCGATTTCGGCCGCGATCTCGATCGCAACGAAGCGTTCCTGGCGCGCGTAATGCCGCTCAAGGCACGCAACTTCGCCTATCCGTTCGGGTTAAGTTCGCCGTTTGCGCGCTCGGAGATGCGGCGGTTCCGCAGCGCGAGGGGCACGCATCTCGGCATCAATCGCGGCTCGGCCGACCTCGACAACCTCGCCGCGGTGGAACTCCGTCCCGCCGTGCAGGAAGCGGAGCTCTGCGGCTGGCTCGACGCGGCCATCGAGTCGCCCGGCTGGCTCATCTACTTCACGCACGATGTGTCCGATGCACCGAGCGCCTTCGGTTGTCGTCCGGCCGTGCTCGAGGCGGTGATCCGCCGCGCCAGCGAAAGCGTCTGCGAGATCCTCACCATCGACGCGGCGCTCGATCGGCTGGGGGTGGCGCCATGATTCCGGTGTCAATCATCACGCCCAGTCTCGCCCGTGACTTCGAGGCGGCGCGCCTCCTCTGCGACAGCATGGATCGCTATGCCGGTGGCTACGATCGACACTATGTCATCGTCGCCGCTCGCGACATGAAGCTGTTCAAGCCGCTGGCCGGCCGGCGCCGCGAGATCGTCGATGAACGCGACGTGCTGCCGCGAGGCCTCGTGACCCTGCCGTTCCCGGTGCGGGGCCGGACCTATCGCTGGGCACCTGGCATCCCGCCGATCCGCGGCTGGCACGTGCAGCAGCTGATCAAGTTCGGCATGACGCTGCGGCAGCCAAATGCGCGAGTCATGTTCGTCGATTCCGACAATTGCTTCGTGCGGCCGTTCGACCTTGCGGCATTCGCCGGCGGTCCGCTGGTGCCGCTGCAGCACGAGCCCGCCGCGATCACCGAGGCCGGGCTGACGGAACACGCCCTCTGGCTGCGCAATGCCCACGCGCTGCTTGGCCTTGCGTCGCCCGCAATGCCGGCCGACGACTATATCGGCAACATGATCGTCTGGGACGCCGCCATCGTCCGCGACATCGTTGCCCGCATCGAAGCCGTCTCGCAGACGTCGTGGTGGAGGGCGCTCTGCCGCCGCCGCGAGTTCTCGGAATATCTGATCTATGGCGCTGCCGTCGCCAGCGATCCCGAGCTGGTGGCGCGGCATCGGCCGGTGACGCAGAGCCCGAGCCTTGGCTACTGGTCTGGCCCGCCGCTTGACGAGGCCGGTCTCGATCGGCTGATCGAACGCCTCGCACCGCAGCAGGCGGCCATCGGGGTGCAGTCGTTCATCGGCACGCCCGTTGGGCTCATCCGCAAGGCTGCCCTTCATCCGCGAGCCTTCGCATGAACGCCGCCGACCCCAGGGCTGTCATCGTCGTGCCGACCTTCCGTCGTCCCGCGATGCTGCGCGACACCCTCAATTCGCTCGCGGCGCAGCGGACGAGCGTGCCGTTCGCGGTGATCGTGGTCGAAAACGACGCGGCGGGCGCGGGCAGAGCCATGGCCGAGTCCATGGGCGTTGCCGTCATCACCGAGCCGAACCAGGGCAACGTGGCGGCGATCAATGCGGGGTTCGCCGCGGCACTCGACCGCTATCCGTCGGCGCCGTATCTGCTGATGATCGACGACGACGAGGTTGCGGCACAGCGCTGGCTCGACCTCATGATCGCGGCGGCCGACACCTCCGGCTCCGGCATCGTCGGCGGTCCCGTTACGCCCACCTTCGATGCCGAAGTCAGCGAGGGGATGCGCGGCCATCCGGTGTTCTGGCCGATCGATGCGCCGAGCGGCCCGCTGCCGATGATCTACGGCAGCGGCAACTGCCTGATCCGGCGCGAGGTGTTCGACCGCGTCGGGTTGTTCGACCCGGCCTTCAACCATTTGGGCGGTGGCGACACCGACTTCTTCACCCGCGCCCGCAAGGCCGGGGTGTCGTTCTACTGGGAGGCCGGCGCGCACGTCACCGAGCGCGTGCCGCCGTCGCGCACGCAACCGGGCTGGGTGTTCCGTCGCGGCCTTCGCATCGGCGCCATCAATCGCCGCATCGATCGCAAGGGGCGGCCGGAGGCACAGGTGCTGCTCAAGGACGCGGCCATTGTGGCGCTGGCGCCGTTCCGCTTCGTGCGCGAGCTGGTGCGGTCGCGCAGCCTGCTGCGGGCGGCGCATCCGCTGACCATCGCTCTGGGCCGACTGCTGTCGATCGGCGGGGTCGAGACCAAACAGTATCGCGCCGGACGATGATCGGGCATCTCGTCCTGATCTCGAAGGCGCAGCAGACCTGCGGGGTCGAGGCGTTCGCCCGCCTGATGGCGGCGCAGCTCGGTGGCGACGCCACGACCGCAGTTCTCGGCGAGCCGCTCCCGGACGCGGCCGATACGATCATCAACCTGCCGGTCGTTGCCTGGAAGCGGAAGCTGCTCGCTCCGATCCTCGCTGCCTTCGGGGCGCGGCTGCGACGCCGCGATGTCACCATCGTTCTGCACGAGTGGGCCGACCTGGCGCTGGCCCGTCGCATCTCCTATCTGCCGCTGCTGCCGCTGGCGACGCGCGTGCTGTTTTCCTCGCCGGAGGTGATGGCGCAATTTGCTGCGACGCCGATGACCGCAGTGGTCACCCGACGCCGCGCCGTGCTGCCGATCCCGCCCAATCTGGCGCTGCCGGAGACCGCCCTGCAATCGCCACTGGCGACGTCGCTCGCCGCAGGCCGCGCAGCGGGCCAACTGGTGCTCGGCCAGTTCGGATCGATCTATCCAAAAAAGGATCCGCTGGCTTTGCTGGAGGTGGCAGCCGACCTGGCCCGTCGCAGCATCGATGTCCGGCTGGTGTTCGCCGGAGGTTTCGTGGGGGAGGGCGTCGAGGCCGAATTCCGCCGCCACGTCGAGCGCCTTAGCCTCGGTGCGCGCGTCACCGTCACCGGCTACATCGAGACCGCCGCCGAGCTCCACGGCGTGCTGCAGCAGATGGATGTCCTCGTCTATCCGCTGGCGGAAGGCCTGACGTCGCGCCGCGGCAGCATCCTCGCGGCGGCGCTCAGCGGTCGGCCGGTGGTCGTGACCGCACCCGAGCGGCCGGACTCGCTCGACCACCACCGCTTGTTCCAGACTTTGCTTGGTGCCGGGGCGATCCAGTTGGCGCCACACGGGGCAACACCGGTGCAACTGGCCGACGCTGTGCTTGCGGTTCGCGGCGCCATACCCCGGGCCGTCGACGTCGAGGCCGAGATCGTCGGCCTTTGGGCCGACGTCACCGCCATGATCGAGGCTTAACCACGCGGGGGCTTTGCCCTCAGCTTCATTTCGCCGGGACGCTACATTCAACCATGCTCGACCGACCGCAGACCACCGGGACCGAATTCGTCGTCAGCGTGCATCGCACCCTGCCGGACGACTGGCCGGGTGTCGCGGACCTGGGCGACGCCCGTGGGCATGTCTTCCAGACCCGCGAGTTCCTCAACCTCTGGCTCGAGACCTTCGTCGCCGCCGCCGGTATCGACGCGAGATTTGTCGATGTGCGCGACCCGACGGGGGCGCTGGTCCTCAGGGTGCCACTGTCGATCGACACGCGCCGCGGACTGCGGACGCTGGGCTTTGCCGACCAGAGCACCGCCGATTATTGCGCGCCACTGCTTTATCCAACGACGATCGTGTGGACGCCGGAGCTGGCGGACGCTCTGTGGGCCGCTATTGAGGCCGCCCTGCCGCCGGTCGATCGGGTGCGTCTCGAAAAGATGCCGGCGATGGTGAGCGACCGCGTCAATCCGCTGTTCCTCCTTCGCACCGAGGTCAATCCGGAATCCTGCCACGGCTCCGATCTGTTGCGACCGTGGAGCGAGATCGAGGCGACGCAGACACAGCTCAAGACTCTGAAGCGCAAGGCGCGGGCGCTGGAAAAGCTCGGTCCGGTGGCGTTCGTCGTGGCGACGGACGAAGCGGACCGGCAACGCCTGCTCTCCCGGCTTCTGGCACAAAAGCAGCGCCGCTTCGAGGACACCAAGGTGCCCGGTTTCGCCGAGAGCCCCGAGACGAAGCGCTTCTTCGAGCGCGCCACGGACGTCTACGCCGAGCTGGGCGTGCTGCATCTCGCGGCGCTCGAGGTCGGCGGCGAACTGGTGGCAACGAGCTGGACGGTCGCCGTCGGCTCGACGATCTACGAGCTGATGATCGGCTTTGAGGACGGCGAATGGGCGAAATACTCGCCCGGCCGCGTGCTCAATCTGCGCTATCTCGAATGGGCCAAGAGCCAGGGCTTTGCCTATCTCGACCACGGCATCGGCGACGAAGCCTGGAAGCACGAGAATTGCGATACCCACGTTCCGCTGAGCCGCATGGTCGTGCTTCGCACGGCGCGTGGCCGCCGCGCCGCCCGTCGCACGGCCCTCGTGGCGCGCCTCCGCTTGACGCGCCTCTATCAGGCGCTGCGGCCGTGGAAATGGATCGTCAAGCGCGCGCTGAAGCGGTGACGCGACGGCGCCCGCAGCGCTCCGCTAATGTGAATAGACCAGCATCTGCCAAAGCGCGACCGGGTTGGTCACGAGGTAGCGCCAGAACAGCCGGCGCGGCTCGAGGGCGATGCGGTAGAGCCACTCGAGTCCGGCGGCCTGCATCCAGCGCGGGGCGCGGGAGTTGCGGCCGGAGAGGAAATTGAACAGGCCGCCCGAGGTCTTGACCATGCCCACGTGCGGCAGCGCGGCGGCGTGTGCCCGATAGAATTTCTGTTCATTGGGCACGCCAAGGGCGAGCCAAAGCACATCCGGTGCGAGACCGTCGATCTCGGCGAGCTTGGCGTCGAGGTCTTTGCCGCTGAGGTAACCGTGCGAGGCGCCGGCGATGTTGAGCCGGGGGTAGAGCCTGCGGACGTTGGCGACGGCGCGGGCGTTCTCTTCGGCGCTGGCGCCGAGGAAGTAGAAGCTGTGGCCGGTGCTTTCGGCGAGCTGCGCCACGTCGTGGAAAAGGTCGGTCGTCGCGACGCGCTCGGGCAGCGGCGTGCGGCAGCGGAGGCGGCTCGCCCAGACCATCGGCTGGCCATCGGCGACGATTTGGTCGGCTGTGAGGAAGAGATTGCGCAGCTCAGCGTCGCTGCCGGTGCGGGCAATGACCTCGCCATTGGCCGAGGTCAGGAACAAGGGACGCGTGCCGCGGCGATAGGCGTCGGCCTGGGCGATCATCCAGCGGGCCGTCGTCGCGCGGTCGAGCACGGCAATGGGCAGGCCACCAATGGTGATGGTCAGGCTCATCAGTGGGCGTTCCGGTGCGAGACGAGGGAGAAGGCGGTGAGGACGATGATCCACAGGTCGAGCAGGATGGACCAGTTCTCGATGTAGTGGAGGTCGTGCAGCGTGCGGCCCTCGACGGATTCGAAGGTGCGCGTCTCGCCGCGGTAGCCGTTGACCTGGGCCCAGCCGGTGATTCCCGGCTTGATGCGCTGACGGTGCGCGTAGGTCGCCAGCACCTTGCCCAGTTCGTCGTCGTGGCTGAGCGCATGCGGCCGCGGGCCGACGATCGACATCTGCCCGAGCAGCACGTTGACCAGCTGCGGCAGCTCGTCGATCGAAGTCTTGCGAATGAAGCGGCCGACGCGGGTGATGCGGAGATCGCCGCGCCGCGCCTGCACCATGGCGTCGCCGCGCTCCATGACGCTCATCGAGCGGAACTTCCAAATGAGGAAACTGTCGCCGTTGAAGCCGCGCCGCGCCTGTCGGTAAATCACCGGGCCGGCGCTATCGAGCTTGATGGCAGTGGCGACGGCGACGAACAGCGGCGCGAGGACAATCAGCCCGATGGTCGCCAGCAGCATGTCGAGGCCGCGCTTCATGAAGACGGCGAAGTCGCTGAGTGGCTTGCGGATGAAGCGCAGCGCGTTGTTGGCGCCGATCGGCACCACGTCGAGGAATTTCAGCGTCCGGTTGTTCGTCGCCGGAGCATAGACGATGTTGAGGGCGAAGCGCTTGATCTCCGACACCAGCCGCTCCAGCGCGTCGAGGTCGCCGAGCGGCGCCACGAGAACGATCGAGTCCACCTGGCGGCGCACGCTGTCGCGGGCGAAGGCGGCGAGCCGTGCCGGATCGGGCTGGCCGTTGGGGCCGGTGGCGTCCTCGAGGTAGAGCGTGTCGGTCACCTGGTGGCCCTGTCGCCAGAGATCGCCGGTGAGGAGGAAGTTCATCACGTCGAGCCGGCTGCCGATCACCGCGACCCGGTGGTAGTGGAGCTCGCCGCGTCTGATGCGCGCGTTGAGCATCGACTGACCATAGCCGCGCAGTGCCAGCACCAGTGGGATGCCGACGAAATACGCCGATGTCAGCGACACGCGGGAGAGATCGCCGATCGAGCCCAGCAGGAACGCCGTGAGCAGCGTCAGCGCCAGCGCTGCGGTCCAGCCATAGACGGCGTCAGGCAGCGTCGAGCGGTTCTGCCGCTCGGCCCGGTCGAGGAAACGGGTCGTGGCGATGGCCGAGAAGGTGCCGAACAGCACCCCCGCGAGCAGCGCGAAGATCATGTAGAGCGGCCAGGAGAAGCCCTGCGCCGGGATCTTCAGGATCCACAAGTGATATGTGGCGGCGGTGCCGAGCACCACGACGGACGCCGTCGCGCCCTCGATTGCGGCGACGAGGAGGCTCAGCGTCGTGCGCCCGATCACCGGGGCCGGGCCGAGCGGGCCGGTGAGCTCGATGGCTCCCTTGAGCTCGTCGACGGCGGACATCAGGCTGTTTCCAGATCGTCGAGCGGCGTCACCAGCAGCGGCGCCGCGTGAAGATAGCCGGCGGCCTTGCGCTTACTGGCGATGTCGCGCCACACCGCCTGCAATTGCTCTATCGAAAGGCCGGCGGCGGCAGCGACATCGTCGGCCGCGATGCCATGGTTCAGCCCATAGAGGCAAAGGTCCATGCGGTCGTAGGGCAGGGCGAAGTAAAACTCTTCCTGGCTCTGCGGCAGCGAGTAGGTGTCGGTGGTCGGCGGGCGCCTGCGCACCTCCTCCGGTACGCCGAGGTGCGCGGCAAGCGCGTACACCTGGGTCTTATAGA
>JBDTVO010000059.1:0-12133 GCA_040007135.1 Devosia sp.
CTGATGGGGGTGCGATTCTACTCGCGGTTGCCGACCGGCCCCTCGCCGCACCAGCGGCCCAACCTTAGCCGCATCGCGCAGGCGCTGCCGCTGACCGGCCTCGTGATCGGACTGGGGCCGGCGGCGGTGCTGCTGGGACTCGAACTGCTGGGCGTCAGCCATTTGTTCGCGGCGCTGCTGGCGATCGCGGTGCAGGTCGTGGTCACCGGGGCAATGAGCGAAGACGCGCTGGGGGACGCGGCCGATGGGCTGTTCGGCGGCCACACAATCGAGCAGCGGCTCGAGATCATGAAGGACAGCCGGCACGGGACCTACGGCGTCGCCGCCATCGTGCTGCTGATCGGGCTCAGGGCCGCAGCGATCGGCAGCCTCGCCAATCCGCTGGCGGCGACGGGGGTGATGCTGGCGGCGCCGATGATGGCGCGCTCGGGGTCGCTGTGGCTGACGCTGGCGCTGCCGGCGGCGCGCAGCGGCGGCGCCGCAGCGACGGCGGGGGCCGTCAGCCGGCAGGCGTTCGGCATCGGCGCGGTGTTCATGGTGGCGCTGAGCTTCGTGCTCGCCGGATTTGCGGTGGGCGTTCTCGGGCTGATTCTCGCCTATGCCGCCGGCGCGCTGGTGGCGTGGGGCTGGACCACGGTCTGCCGCCGGATGATCGGCGGGCAGACGGGCGACCTGATCGGCGCGCTGCAAGCGCTGCTGGAGGTGACGGTACTGACGGCGTTCATGGTGTTCGCCTGACGCTAGTGGATGCGGCGGCGCGGCAGGACGGCCATTAAACCTCCGTAGGGTTTGGCCGGCGCCGCTTGATTTCGCCCCAATCCCCCCCATTATCCCGACCATGCTGTTCGTGGGCGTCGCTTTGCTGGTCGCGGTCGGAATCGGGCTCCTGGTGAGCGCCGACGCCTCGGCGATGCTGGGGATCACGCAGACCCAATTCGTGCAATTGATGCCGATGGTGGTGCTGGGGGTCGTCTTTGCGGCGGGACTGTTCTCGCGCCGGCAGCGGTTCTCGACCATCGTCGCCAATGTCGGCGCGTGGTTCGCCATCTTCGTCATGGCGATGGTGGGCTACACCTATCGGGAAGACCTCAAGGCCGTGGCGGCGCGGGTGTTTGGCGAGCTGTCGCCGACCACCGCGATCGTCGATTCGACCAACGGGACGGCGGCGTTCCGGCGCGGCATCGACGGCCACTTCCACGTCTCGGCGAGCGTCAACGGGGCGACGATGCCGCTGCTGTTCGATACCGGCGCGAGCGCGGTCGTCCTCTCCTATGCCGATGCGCGGCGCGCCGGCATCGATGTCAGCCATTTGCAGTTCAACACGCCGGTCACCACCGCCAACGGCACCGGGCGCGCCGCCATTGTGACGCTGGAGGCGGTGGATGTCGGCGGCATCAAGCGCAGCCGGGTGCAGGCGTTCGTCGCCGAGCAGGGCGCGCTCGACGGCTCGCTGCTCGGCATGACCTTCCTAGAAACGCTGAGCCGATATAGTGTTGCGGGCGATCGGTTGGAATTGGCCGACTGAACTCCGTTGGGTCCGGGGGACTGCATGCCACAACGAGACTACGACGAACGATTGCTGCGCGCGGCGTTCGCGGTGGCGGAGCGGGCGCGCGATGGCGGCGACCATCCGTTCGGCTCGGTCCTCGCCGATCGCGACGGCAACATCATCCGCGAACAGGGCAACGGCTTCACCTCCGAAGGCGGTGACCGCACGGCGCACGCCGAGAGGCTGCTCGCTTCGTGGGCCGGCAAGGCCCTGAGCCTCGAGGAGCTGCAACAGTGTACGCTCTACACATCGGCCGAGCCGTGCGCGATGTGCTCGGGCGCCATCTACTGGGCCGGCATCGGACGCGTCGTGTTCGGCCAGACCGAGCACGACCTCAAGATGCTGACCGGGGCGCATGAGGAGAACCCGACTCTCGACCTGCCCTGCCGTGTCGTGTTCGAGGCCGGGCAGCGACCGACCGAAGTGGTCGGGCCGCTGCTGGCCGAGGAGTCCGCCAAGCTGCAGGCCGACTACTGGTCGTCGAAGGGTTAGGCAGCGACGGCTGCTGCCGGCTCGACCGCTTCGAGTGCACGGACGATGATTTCCGGGCCCGCCCCGCGCCGCGCGGCGTCGACGCTGAGGATCTGGCGGAAGGCGCGGGCACCCGGGCGGCCATTGGCGAGGCCGAGCATGTGGCGGGTGATGTTGTTCAGCCGGACGCCGCGGGAGAGTTCGGTTTCGGCGTAGTTGGCCATGGCGACCATCACGACGCGCAGGTCAAAACCCCGTTCCATATCGCCGAAGATGCGGTGATCGGCGGCGGCCAGCAGCGCCGGCTCGTGGTAGGCGGCGCGACCGAGCATGACGCCGCCGACGTGGCGAAGGTGTTCGTCCACTGCGTCGAGGCTCTCGATGCCGCCGTTGATCGAAATCGCGAACGGGGCGAGCCGCGCCGCAAGCCGATACACCCGCGGATAGTCGAGCGGCGGGATGGTGCGGTTCTCCTTCGGCGACAGCCCTTTGAGCCAAGCCTTGCGGGCGTGGACGTAGAGGTGGTCGGCGCCCGCTGCCAGCATTTGATCGGCGAAGCGATCGAGGCTCGCCTCGGTGTCCTGGTCATCGATGCCGAGGCGGCATTTCACCGTCACCGGCCGGTCGGTCGCGGCCTTCATGGCGAGCACGCAATCGGCAACCAGCGCCGGCTCTGCCATCAGGCAGGCGCCGAAGCGGCCGGACTGCACGCGGTCGGACGGACAGCCGACATTGAGGTTGATCTCGTCGTAACCGAAATCGGCGGCGATGCGGGTTGCCTCGGCCAGTTCTGTGGGATCGGAGCCACCCAACTGGGCCGCGACCGGGTGCTCGCCGGGTGAAAACCCGAGCAACCGCTCGCGGTCGCCGTGAACGATGGCGGCACTGGTGACCATTTCGGTGAACAGCAGAGCGCGCCCGGTCAGCAGGCGGTGCAGCGCACGGCAATGCCGATCGGTCCAGTCCATCATCGGGGCCACCGAAAAACGGCGGGCGCTGGCGAGGTCGGGCGGGGTCATGGCGCCCAGATAGTCGTTCCGCGCCGAAAAGTGAACCGCGGCTGACTTAACCATGCGCCGGGTGCAGGGCTCGTCCCTCGTAGCAGATCGTTGGTCCAATTGAGCCGGCCAGCCCTTGGGCCTACATAGGCCGTGGGGTGCGTCGAGATGGTGAGTGCCATGCAGACCAACGGAACTGGGCCAAGAGTTGTCGTCGTCGGAGGGGGTTTTGGCGGGCTGGCCGCGATCACGGCGCTGAAGGGCACCGGAGCCGACATCACGCTGATCGATCGGCGCAACCACCATTTGTTCCAGCCTCTGCTCTACCAGGTGGCGACGACCTCGCTGGGTCCGTCGGAGATCGCCTGGCCGATCCGGCAACTGGTGCACAAGCGCGACGACGTGACGACGCTGCTGGGCACAGTGGCGGACATCGATACGGCGCAGCGCGAGGTGGTGATCGCGGATGGGCCCCGGGTGCCCTACGACTACCTGATCCTCGCGACCGGAGCGCGGCACGCGTATTTCGGCCACGACGAATGGGAGCCGTTCGCTCCGGGCCTCAAGACGCTCGAGGATGCCACCGCCATGCGGCGGCGGCTGCTGATCGCGTTCGAGAAGGCCGAGGTCGAGACCGATGCAGCGAGGCGCAGGGCGCTGCTGACGTTCGTCATCATCGGCGGCGGCGCGACCGGCGTGGAGCTGGCCGGCGCGATCATCGAGCTGGCACGGATCACGCTGCGCGACGATTTCCGGCATATCCATCCGGCCGAGGCGCGCGTGGTGCTGATCGAGGCCGGAGAGCGGGTGCTGGCGAACTTCAAGCCGAAGATGTCGGCCTATGCGCTGAAGGCATTGGGTGAGCTTGGCGTCGAGGTGTCGCTCGGCAAGGCGGTGACCGCGGTCGATGCGGAGGGCGTTGTCTATGGCGGCACGCGGCTCGATGCCGGCACGATCATCTGGGCGGCCGGTGTGCTCGCCTCACCGGCAGCGAAGTGGCTCGGAGCCGTTGCGGACAAGGCTGGGCGGGTCAAGGTCGCTGCCGACCTCAGTGTGCCGGGGCATCCCGAAATCTTCGTCATCGGCGACGCTGCCGTATTGCCGACGCCGATCCCCGGGGTCGGTGATGCCGCCAAGCAGGCGGGGCGGCATGCCGGCCGTATCGTCAGGGCGCGCATCGCCGGAGACGACGCGGCGATGCCGTTCCACTACCGCCACTTCGGCGATATCGCGACCATCGGGCGGAGCCGGGCGCTGATCGATTTCGGCAGGGTCCAGCTCACCGGGTGGATCGGCTGGTGGGCGTGGGGTCTTGCCCACATCTACTTTTTGATCGGCATCAAGAACAGGCTGTTCATCGCGCTCAACTGGCTGTGGATTTACCTCACCGGCTATCGCAGCGCGCGATTGATCACGGAGACCGAGCGGACTGTCAGCGCATCGCCAGCAGCCGGTTCGGCGACAGCAGGAACGGCGGATAAGCGGCCGCCAGATTCGAAAGCGGCATGGCCTCCGGCTTAAGGTGAATGCCGAGCGTGTCGGCCATGAAGGCGCGGCGCATGGCGACCCGCGCGGCAATTTCGGGAAACTTGTCGGCCAGCTCGGCGCGACCATTGCCATCGAGAAGCGCGAGGCCGTCCTCGATGTTGGCGGAGTGGTAAGGCGCGCCCACCGCGGGGATGATGTCGCACTGGATTGCCTGACCCGATTTCAGCAGCTCGCTCGAGCCGGGGTACACCGGCGTGTTCATCCACTCGTCGAGGTGGGTCAGATGGCCCGGATTGAGGATGAGGTTGAAGAACGGGGCGCCGAGGTGGCGGCGGGCCAGCGCATCGAGGGAGCCGCCAGCAACGCCGATGCCGATGGTTTCATACCACTCGGCGGCACAGGCGAAGTACGGCATAGCGAGGCGCTCGAGCCAGTCGGATGCTGCTGCGGGAAGCTCGGATTTGTCGGCGACGACCCAGGCGACGCGGCTCGACAAGCCGCCGGGATAACCCACCGCCGTGGTCAGTGGATCGCCGCGCTCGATGATCTTGCCCGACGGACTCTCGAGGCCGGACAGGCGAGCGCCGGTCGAGAGCATGGTGTGGCAGGTGTGTGGGAGAACGCCGAGGTCCATCGACTGGACGGCGGCAAACTCGCTCATCCCCGGCCTGACATTGGCGAACAGCGCCTTCAGCGCCTCGGAGGCCATCACCGCGCCAAACTCGAACTGGGCGATCTGCTCGACTTCGTTGACGGCGCGAAGCCCAGTGCTGGCGTGCATCAGGAGGGCATTGGCGTTGACGACGCGACCGTCCTGCCCGACCAGCCGGCGCAGGGTATCGATGATGAAGGATGGCGTTTCGAACCAGCTCTCGGGCTTGGGCGCCTCGTCGAGGCCGAAATACTTCCAGCCGAGAACGCCGACGCGCTGGCCGGGCGCGACGCCGGCGCTGGCCAGCACCTCTTCGAGGGCGGGCGTTTCGGCACGGTTCTGGCCGAGCAGCCCGAAGGGCGGATAAAGCCGCGCCTCGAGGTCGATCGTGGCGTGCTGGGCGCGGCCGAGGTTTTCCGGGCCGGCCAGCAGCGTCGGCTCCCGGCCCGTGGCGAGGACCAGCAGCATTTCCTCGAAGCGGGGATCGATGCCGGTCAGCCAGCTCAGGTTGGCCGAATGCTCGCGGTCGGCGTAGATCAGGACGGCGTCAAGGCCGGCGTTCCGTCGCGCGCGGCCAAGGGCGGCGAGCCGCTGGGCGTAGAGAGAGCGCGGCAACTCGGGCCGGGTCGCGGGCACGCCGAAATCCGGCAGCCGCGCCTCGATCAACTCAACCGGCATGCTTGCCCTCTCGTCCGCCGCAATGGGGCAAGGCTACGGTGTTTTGCGGATACGCCGCAACGGTCGGGCGAGCAAAACACACCGCGCACGGTGCTTTGTGATCATTTCAGCCAGGTGGGGTAATCGCTGACCAGCAGGTGCCAGGGCTCCTCGTCTTCCTCGATGCCGGAGAAGCGGGCGATGCGGGGATCTTCGAAGACGTTGTCGGTGTTGTCGTCGTTGACGGTCGAGACCTCGCCGATGAAGACGTCACTGCCCTCGCCCCAGAAGGCGTGCCAGTGCTCGTTGGGCATCAGCGTGACGCTCTCGCCCGGGGCGAGCTTCAGGTGATGGCCGGCCGAAAGTTCGCGACGGACACCGTCGGTCAGGACGCTGACGCCCTTGCTGCGGTCGCACTTTCCATCGGTGTCGCCGAACAGCTCGATGACGAGGGTGCCGCCGCCGCGGTTGATGATGTCCTCGGCCTTGAGGTTGTGCCGGTGCATGGGCGAGTACTGGTCCTGGCGCGAGATCATCGCCTTTTCGGCATAGAGCATGCCGCGGCCCTTGCTGAGGTCGGCGTTGTTGCCGTTGCGCACGGTGAAGAGGAACAGGCCTTCTTCCGCGAACTTGCCGAGGCCGTAGTCGGTGATGTCCCAGCCGCAGGTGTGGTCGATGATCATGCGGGCCTCGGCCTTGCGGGCCTTGAACTCGGTCGGCGACCAATAGGCGAACGGCGGCAGGATGTAGCCGAAGGAACGGATGAACTTGTCGGCCTCCCGCATGATGCGGTTGACCTCGCTCCGCTTGATCGAGTTGGCCATCGGGTTCCTCCTTAGTAGGTCTGGCGCAGGTGGCGGAGGCGCAGGCTGGACGCCAGCGCTTCGCGGCTCACCTTCGTGCCGGGCCGCGGAACAAAGCGCAAGCGCGCCTCACGCCCCGGCAAGAGCGTGAATGCGTTATCAGAGAAATGGCCCGGCGCGCCGACACTGGCGGTGACGAACAGCGCCGGGCTGTCGGTCGACAGGACCAGCACCGGTGCATCGTCGTCGCCGTCCCAGTGGGAGGCGACTGTGGCATCCGGCAATTCGTAAGCCTTGTAGGGGAGCGGGAAATAGTCGTTCTCGCCGAGCGGGGCGCCGGTGGCGGCGTCCTTCCACGCAAAGAACAGGAATTCGTCCTTCTTGATCTCGGAGAGAACCAAGAGGGTGAGCGCTGCGCCGGGAGGCACCTTCACCTTCCAGTCGCTGGCGCCCCGATGGGGCGGGCGATTGCCACGGATGGGGACCGTGAACAGGTCGAGCGCGATCTCCACCGTGCCGCCGGTGTCGTTGATCGCCTTGAGCAAGGTCTTGCTGCCGTCGGGAACGGCGACGACGGTGACCGGCAGGTAGAAGCGCCGGGCCATGTGATGCAGCAGCTTCCAGCTGCCGCCGTAGTTGAGGCTCGACCAGCTCGCCACTGGATAGATGTCGTTGAGCTGCCAGTAGAGCGTGCCCATGCAGCGCGGCTTGGTCGAGCGCCAGTATTCAATGGCGGTCTTGATGGCGAGGCCCTGCTGCACCTGCGACAGAAACACCATCTCATCGAAATCGCGTGGGGTGCGGAAGTAGCGCTCCATCGTTTCGACGATCCGCGCGTTGCCGCCGGGATTGCGCTGGTGGCTCTCCATCACGGGCGAGGCCGGATGGCGATCGCCGGGGCCGGCAAAGCTCTCGATCACCGGCATCGAGGGAAAGCTCTGGAAGCCGAATTCGGAGGCGAAGCGGGGATTGACCTCGCGGGCGCGCTCGAATGGCGCGGCCTCGTGCCAGACCTGCCAGAAGTGCACGTCGCCGCGCGTGTCGGTGTGCCAACCGTCGGAGAAATCGAGGTAGCCGAGCGAGGGCGACGAAGGCCAGAAGCGGCGCCCGGGATCCTCGTCTTCGACCAGGCGCTGCAGGAGCGAATTGAGCCGCGTGTAGTTGGCGACGTAGCGCTCGCGGTTGTCGCGTGTCTCCGAGTACCAGCCGATGGAGCCGATGACTTCGTTGTCGCCGCACCAAAGCGCAATCGCGGCGTGATGCTGCAGGCGCCGAAGCTGCTGGGTGATCTCGATCTCGACCTCGGCAAGGAAGGCGCGGTCCGAGGGGTAGCTCATGCACGAGAACATGAAGTCGTGCCAGACCATCAGGCCGAGCTCGTCGCACAGGTCGTAGAACCAGTCGGGTTCGTACTGGCCGCCGCCCCACAGGCGGATCATGTTCATGTTGGCGTCGCGGGCGCTCTCGAGCAGTTCGCGCACCGCGGTCGGGTCGATGCGGGAGGGAATGGCGTCGGCGGGAATCCAGTTTGCGCCCATGGCGGTGATGTCGTGGCCGTTGACCCGCACCTTGAACGAATGGTCGATCTCGTCCTTCTCGACGATCCACTCCAGCCGGCGCAGGCCGATGCCCCGCGTGGTGACCTCGCCGTCGAGCGTGGTGACGAGATCGTAGAGCGGCTGCGCTCCCCGCCGACTCGGCCACCAGAGTTTTGGGCTCGCAATGGTGATGCTGTGGACGAAGCTGTTCTCGCCCGGCCGCACGACGACCGTGTCGGTGATCGTCTGGCCATCGATTTCCTGGCTCAGCGCGATGCTGCCTTCGGTGAAGGCGAAAACGCGGGTGGTGATGGAGAGCGCGACACTGTCGGCCTTGTGCGCCTGCTCGACGGTGACGCTCTCCTGCCGGGCGAGGCGCGAGCGGCGGAGCGCCATGCGGCCGTAGACGCCGATGGGCATGAGGCAGATGCCCCAGTCCCAGCCGGCGTGGCAGGCGGCTTTGCGTACGAAGTTGAGGTGGTACCCCGGCAGTCCATTCGACTGGTAGTTGAAGGTGAAGGGGATGGGAAACGGATGCGCCTCGGCGCGGGCCCTGGCGATCTCGGCCGTGACTGCGAACTCGAGCCGCAGGCTGTTGTCGCCGGCATGGACCCGTCCGGTGACGTCGATGTCGTAACGGACGAACTGGTTCAGCGTGCGCGCCACCTCCTCGCCGTTGAGAAAGACGGTCGCGAAGCAGTCGACATTGTCGAGGGTCAGGGTGAGGTGGCCGTCGATGTCGGAGGGCGTGGCGTTGAACCGCCGTTCCATCGACCACGGGACCTGGTGGACCCACATCACGGCCTTCTCGTTGTCGCCGTCGTAGGGATCGGGAATCTCCCCGGCAACAAGCAGGGCGGCGTGCACGTCACCGGGCAGCGTGATGGGGACATGGATGGGGCGTGCGGGGGTCGACAGCACGTACTCGCCGCCCAGGTCGATCTCGGAATATGCCGCAGTCATCGCACCTCCTCGATATCCGTCGTAGCGGGGAGCCGGCGAGGCGCCAAGGCCGGAGTTGTCCCGAGACGGCGACTCCCGGCGGCGACGCTCCCTGCCGCTACTCCGCTGCTTCTTCGACCGTATCGGCATCGGCGTCGATGAAGCCGCCGGACTGGCGCTGCCAGAGGCGGGCGTAAATGCCGCCCAGCGCCAGCAACTGGGCGTGCGTCCCCTGTTCGACGATCTGGCCCTGGTCAATGACAACGAGGCGGTCGAGTGCGGCGATGGTCGAGAGCCGGTGGGCGATGGCGATCACGGTCTTGTCGCGCATGAGGAGCTGGAGCTGGCCCTGGATGGCGGCCTCGACTTCGGAATCGAGCGCCGAGGTCGCCTCGTCGAGAATGAGGATCGGTGCGTTCTTGAGCAATACGCGGGCGATGGCGATGCGCTGGCGCTGGCCGCCGCTTAGCTTGACGCCGCGCTCGCCGACATGGGCGTCGTAGCCGCTTCGCCCCTTTGCGTCGGCGAGGGTTTCGATGAAGTCGTGCGCCTCGGCGAGCTTGGCCGCGGCGACGATCTCGGCATCGGTGGCATCGGGACGGCCATAGGCGATGTTTTCGCGCACCGAGCGGTGCAGCAGCGAAGTGTCCTGGGTAACGACGCCGATATTGGCGCGCAGCGAGTCCTGGGTGACGGTGGACACGTCGGTGCCGTCGACGAGCACGCGGCCGGCCTCGGGGTCGTAGAAGCGGAGCAGCAAATTGACGATCGTCGACTTGCCCGCTCCGGAGCGGCCGACAAGGCCGACCTTTTCGCCGGGCTTGAGATGCAGATCGAGCGCCTCGATGACGCCACCGGCGCGGCCGTAGTGGAAGGTGACGTTATCGAAGCGGATGTCGCCCGATACACCGGAGAGAGCCGCAGCGTCCGGGCGATCGACCACCGTGCGCTGCACGGCGAAGGCGTTGATGCCGGTGCGCACGGCTCCGACGTTTTCGAACAGGGCCGAGATCTCCCACATGATCCACTGGCTCATGCCGAAGAAGCGCAGCACCAGCGCCGCCGCCACGGCAATGGCGCCGGGGGTGATGAGGCTTTGCAGCCAGAGCCAGATACCGATCGCGAAGACGGCGGCGAGAAGCGCGATGTTGAGCAGGTAGAGCTGGACGTTAAGCACGGTCGCAAGGCCCATCTGCCGGTAGGCCGTGGGCAGGAACTCCTCCATCGCTTCCCTGGCGTATTCGGCCTCGCGGTTGGAGTGCGAGAAGAGCTTCACCGTCGCGATGTTGGTGTAGGCATCGACGACGCGGCCGGTCATCAGGGAGCGGGCGGCGGCCTGCTTCTCGGAGACTTCCGCCAGGCGCGGCACGAAGTAGCGCAACAGCAGCAGATAGGCAGCGACCCAGGCGACAAACGGAATGCCGAGGCGCCAGTCGTTGAGCGCGGCAAGGACGATGGCGCCGGCAAAGTAGAACGCGACGTAGTTGAGGACGTTGAGCACCTTCATCGCGGTGTCGCGGATGGCGAGGGCCGTGGTCATCAGGTTGGCGGCGATGCGGCCGGCGAACTCGTCCTGGAAGTAGCTCATCGACTGTCGCAGCACATAGCGATGCAGCAGCCAGCGGATGCGCTGCGGCACGTTGGCCATCAGCACCTGGTTGATGAACAGCGACTCGAGGATGACGATGACCGGCATGCCGATCAGCACCGCCGCGGCAATCGGCCAGATGCGCGGCCACTGCTCGGCGAGGAAGGTGGAACGATCGGCGGTGGTGAGCCAGTCGACGACATGGCCGAGAATGCCGAACAGCACGATTTCGCTGAGGGCGACCAGCGCCGTCAGCACCATCATGACGGCAAAGAAGCGCTTGCTGCCCTTGAGATAGTGCAGCAGGAACGCCAGCAGCCCCTTCGGCGGCTCGCCGTCGTCTTCAGTCGGATACGGATCGAGGCGGCGTTCGAACCAGCCCAGCATTGAGTCACCCATCGGTCGAGAGTCTGCGCAAGGCTTGACGCGGGGGATCGCCGCGGGCTTGTTGCGCGCCGGCGCGGCCCGGTTTCCCACTGCCGCCGCAATTGACGCCAAGAGGAATAACCGGCCGAGCCAGCCGGTCAGAATATAGCCAGAGTCGCATTCGTGTCCATTCTCGGAGCGGCGACGCCAGCAAAGGTAGCCACGGATGCGCGACGACAACGACCAGACGATCTACCTCAAGGACTACGCGCCAAGCCCGTATCGGATCGACAAGGTCGAGCTGGACGTGACGCTGAACCCGGGAGCGTCGCGCATCCGCACGCTATTGAGCGTCAGCCCGCGCGAGGGCACCGCGCCGGGTACGCCGCTGGTCCTCGACGGCGACGAGCTGAAGCTCACCAGTGTCGCGATCGATGGGCGACCGCTGTCGCTGACCGCCTACCAGGCGACGCCGAACTCGCTCTCCATCCTCGAGCCGCCGGCGCGCGATTTCGTGCTGGAGACGGATGTGACCATCGAGCCGGAAAAGAACATCAAACTGATGGGGCTCTATCGCTCCAGCGGCACGTGGTGCACGCAATGCGAGCCCGAAGGATTCCGGCGCATCACTTACTACCTCGACCGGCCCGACAACCTCGCCCGGTTCAAGGTCCGGATGACTGCCGACAAAAGCCTGGCGCCGGTGCTGCTGGCGAACGGCAATCTCGTCGACCAGGGCGACCTCGACGGGGGCCGGCATTTCGCGGTGTGGGAAGATCCGTTCCCCAAGCCCTCTTACCTGTTCGCGGTGGTCGGCGGCGACCTCGGCGCAATCCACGACAGCTTTGTCACTGCGAGCGGCCGCAAGGTCGCGCTCGGCGTCTATGCCGCGCACGGCAAGCAGGACGAGTGCCTGTGGGCGATGGATTCGCTGAAGCGCTCGATGGCCTGGGACGAGCGGCGCTTCGGCCGCGAGTACGACCTCGACGTGTTCAACATCGTCGCCGTGAGCGATTTCAATTTCGGCGCGATGGAGAACAAGGGCCTCAACATCTTCAACGACAAGCTGGTGTTCGTGAAG
>JBDTVO010000060.1:0-12004 GCA_040007135.1 Devosia sp.
GACCAGTCGCTATCGTTGGCCCAAGAAGCTGATTGGGATGATCACATGCTTGAGCACCTTCGGACCCGTATCGAGAATGCAAGGAGCTGTAAGTTGGAGCTAGAATATTAGGAGAGATGCCTGACTCTCGCCCCTTGTTTTCGGCTGATCAGACACTCACTGACAAACTTAGGCGAGACCTTCTTGGCTGCCTCGTTACTCCCCAGCGTCACACCTCACGACTTCCGCCTATTGCCCAAATCCGGACGGATCGGTCTAAAGTCTCCTCAGGGTTATGCCTTTGGCCTAATAGCTTGATAGACAGCCTCCGGCCACGCTCCCCATATATGATACCTCGAAATTCCAGCCTGTTCCCATGTCGGCTATTGGTGAGGCCCAAGAGGTGTGCGGCTGTCTTAGGCATCACTGACGCAGATGACGAGCCTGATCCTGCACGGCTGGGCTTTGACCTGATGATATCGATGGTGCCGAGGGATGCTGCCGATAGTGGTACTGTTGGGTTTAGACCTTGTCTCTTAGCCCTCTTTGCTCCCCCGCTTAGAACCCCTTCTAGCGGCCTCTAGGATCGTCACTGAGGCCTCTCCCTCGATACCGCCTGTCCTTGTCCACACAGGCCTAGAGCCTCTGTATGGCCCTCTAAAGGGTTGCCCCAGCACCCTGAACATGCCGCCATGACTAGACACCGTTTTCGACCCAAAATTAGGCCGGGGCTGTAATCACGATCCAAGGGGGTGGGGGTGTCACATGGTACCGGTACGCGGGGGTGGTGCGCCTAGAGACTACGAAGGGTTTGATAGACAGCCTCCGGCGACCTCTCCCCATATATGATACCTCGAAATCCTAGGCCTCTTCAGCCGTAGACCAAACCGTAGACCAAGATTCCAGCTTGACCCTTCAGCCACACAGACTAACCTATTGATATTGAAGGCACAGCAGCCGGAATGGCTCCGACCGGGGGCACCACCACCTTCATCGTGAGACTTGCCGTGGCGCCCAGGCCAACTGGTGCTTCGAGTCGATGCCGGCCAAACCGTCCAAGAACCGCGCCGCTGTACGCTTCGCCAACATCGAGGGATGCGATAGTGGTTCGCATACCGAGCCTATGAGCCAGCGACACACGCGTCGATGCCTGAGGTCATCCATCGAGAAGCAAAGGCAAATAGAGCGGTGAGGATTGGCCGGTCAGTGACGAAGGCCATCGACGAATGGCAGGAAGGCGATGTCGACTCGGCGATGCTCCATGCTTGCAACGCCGTGGATGGGACGGCCCGTAAACTGCCCTTCGGCAATCAAGGAAACCGCGCACGGTTCGTACGTGTGCTGAGAGAGAACTATGACATCCTAGGCCCAATGGGGATGCCCGGCATTGACTTGGTCAAGACTAAGTTTCCCGTCGCCATCAAGGCAGGTGAAGCTGTCCAGGGTCTCGACCTAGCTGAAGTCATCTACCTCGTTCATCGCTGCACGCATGGCCACGGTGACGAACTGCCGGGGGGCTTCGAACTGTTGCTGGACGCGCATCGCAACGAGCCCCTGACCGAGCTGATTGTTCAGCCCGACCACGTCCGGCTGAGCGACCGTGTCATATTCGGACTACTAGGTGTCGCCGTTGCGAGTCCGATGAATGCCGGTGAGCGAGCGAGCGACGGATATTACCTTAGCTACAATCAGACCGAACGAATGACCATCAACGAGTGGTGGGGCAGGCGAAATGACATGGTCGCAGTAATGGGCAAGGTTCAGATGCCTCTGGTCCATCTCAACTTCGCCGACTGGCTATCCGATTAGTCCGGGAAGGGGACCAAATGCAAAGGAAGGAGGCTAGCGCCACCGTCATACTAATCGTGATTGTCGGCTTGTTCGCATGGCAGCTCGGAAGCAACGCCGCTCGCTCGGAGATTGAGAGTAGCGGAAAGTGGTACGAGATTGCCCTGGACTGCCGCCCGACCAATCCTGCGTTGCCATACCCAGACGAGCCGCACATCTGCCAGCGTCTCTAGTCAGGTCCGTGCGGAGCACGTGCGCCAATAGGCGGCGGACGGAAACGCGCTAACCTGGGGCTGAGTCGCCATAGTAGGCATCCGACCGGGGCACCAACCGGTACATACGAAAAGGGCGGGAGTGATCCCGCCCTTTCGATTCTGCGCTAGCTGGCGACGTTAGTTGCTGCTGGCGCTGGCGCTCGTGTCGGCATTGGCGCCGGCCGACATGTTGGCGCTGTCGTCGACATAAACCCACACGGCGCCCGACGCGTCGGTCTTGACCGCGACCACTTCGTCATCGGTGTAGCCCTTCGCCTGGAGCGCGGCTTCGATCGAGGCGTTGGCTTTCACTGCCGCCTGGATCGCCGTCAGGCGGGTGGCGGCGTTCGTCTTCGCCGTCGCCATGGCGTTGGCGTCCGCATTGGCGCCGGCCTGCAGCGACGAGACGGCGACGATGTTGATCGTCGTCGAGGCGGTCACCGCGGCGATCGCCGACACGGTGGCGGTCGAGTCGGAGGTGCCGAGATCGCTGATCACCGCGCCGAGGTCGAGGCCGCCGCCGGCCGAGCCGCTGGCATCGGTGCCCATGGCGCTGGCATCGGCGCCGACCGAGGCATCGGTGGACATGCTGGCGGAGGTGTCACCGCCGGTGGCGGCGCTCACGGCGCCACTTGCGGCGGCGCCAACAGCGGCGCTGACGTCGTCGGCATAAACCACGGCCGGAGTGAGCGCGAGGGCGGAAACGAGTGCGAGGATGGAGAGCTTGTTCATTGCATGGGCCTTTGCTTTTGTGGGGTGTTCCCTCGGCCCGATAACGTGGTCACCTCTTGAGAGTTGCGGAGAAAAGACAGGCTCTGCTGCGGGAACCCGGGCCCCTCATTCGCGTTGGCGGAGGTTGAGCGTGCATCGGTTTGACCCCTCCCCAATCCGGCGCTAGAGACACCGCCGCGGTGCTCGCCGCCCTCCGAGGTTCCTGATGATTCCCGCGCAAAAGCCGCTCTGGCAGCGGTTCCTGATCTTTCTCGTGCCGCTGATGCTCAGCAACATCCTGCAGGCGCTGTCGGGGACCATCAACAACATCTACCTGGGGCAGTTGATCGGCGTGCAGGCGCTGGCGGGCGCGGCGGCGTTCTTTCCGATCCTGTTCTTCCTCATGAGCTTCATCATCGGCCTCGCCTCGGGCTCGACCATCCTCATCGGGCAGGCCTGGGGCGCGAAGAATGTGCTGAAGGTCAAGGAGATCGCCGGGACCACCGTCACCGTGACGTTCCTCGGCGGCCTCGTCGTCGCAATCCTCGGCAGCATCTTCATCGAGCCGATCATGAGCGTCCTCGGCGCGCCGGCCGATATCTTCGCGGAGTCGACGGCCTATGGCCGCATCCTCCTCATCGGCATGCCGGGCTTTTTCATCTTCCTCATCGCCACCTCGGTGCTGCGTGGCGTCGGCGACACCATCACGCCGCTGATCTCGCTGCTGCTGTCGATCGCAGCGGGCCTCGTCGTCACGCCGGCGCTGATCCTAGGCTGGTTCGGGCTGCCGAAGCTCGGGCTGCTGAGCGCCGCCGTCGCCTTCATCGTCGGCTTCGTCGTCGTGCTGGTGTTCCTGTTCTTCTACCTTCGCGCCCGCAAGCACCCGCTGGCTCCCGACCGGATGTTCCTCGAGCACCTCAAGATCGACGTGCCGCTGCTCGGCAAGATCCTGAAGCTCGGCATTCCTGCGGGCGTCCAGATGATCGTCTCGTCGCTGGCGGCGATCGTCGTCGTCGGCATCATCAACCGCTTCGGCTCGACCGCCACCGCCGCCTATGGCGCGGTGGGGCAGGTGATGAGCTACGTCCAGTTCCCGGCGCTGTCGATCGCCATCGCCACCTCGATTTTCGGGGCGCAGGCGATCGGCGCCGGACAGGCCGACCAGTTGCGGCGCATCACCCGCACCGGGCTGGTGATGAACCTCATCGTCACCGGAACGCTCATCGTCATCGCCTACATCTTCTCCGAGTCGCTGGTGAAGCTGTTCATCACCTCGCCAGAAGTGGTGGTGATCACCCAGGGGCTGCTGCACATCGTCCTGTGGAGCGTGTTGATGTTCGGCTTCGCGTCGGTGCTGTCGGGCATCATGCGCAGCTCGGGCGACGTGCTGATCCCAATGTTGCTGAGCCTTGGCACCATCGTTCTGGTCGAAACACCGCTGGCGCTCTATCTGTCGACCACGTCGCTCGGGCTCAATGGCATCTGGTCCGCATACGCGGCGAGCTTTTGCACCATGCTGGTGCTACAGGCGGCGTACTACTGGTTCTTCTGGAAGAACAAACCGATCAAGAGGCTGGTGTAAAGCGCCGTTCCAGCCAGTCGACGGCGAAGTCGACGATCGGCCTGGCCTCGACCAGCACCGACGGCGCGGCGCCGACACTGCCGCGGTGGCCGCCGCCGGTTGCGAGAAAGTCATCGACGATGGTGTCGAAGAAATATTCATCGAGGCCAGCGACCACCGGCTCCGAGGTCTCGAATTCCTCAAAGCGCCGCCAGACCGTCCTGCCGTCGACGACGATGGGTGTTTCGTAGCGCTTGATGCGCTTGCCGGGGATGTCGGCAAGGTGCTCGGCGTGATGCAGCAGCGTCATGGTGTGGAGCGGCGCGCCGAGCATCAGCACCTTGCCGCGCGCCTCGACCAGCCGGCCCAGCGGCGATTGCGGGCCGTAGCCGTAGTCGAGCGCGTGGTCGGCGACAAACCAGGCGGCGCGGCCGCCGAGCGCCGCCATCGAGGCGCCGGGACTGTTGCTGCGCAGGGCGCCCGGAGTGGTCCGCAGCATCTCGGGGAACCAGCCATTGTCGCGGATCGACCGCGACCGTGCCGGATCGAACGGCGGCACGTCGGCGCCGGTCCAGTCCTCGTCGAACTCCCAGTCGGTGTAGCCGAGGACGGTTCCGTCCGGTCCAACCGCATCGCCCAGCGCCGCCACCACCATGTCGGTGCCACCTACGATCGGGCCGATGGAGCGCAGCGCCGCATGCACCAGCACCGCATCGCCGGGCGCGAGGCCAATGGCCCGCAGGTCCGCCGCGAGGCTGCGGCGGGTGACGTGCTCTGTCAGTTTGCGGCTCCGGCGTAGCGGCGAGGCTCGGACTTGGGCTCGTCGCTTGGTGCGTGCACGCGGTCGTAGGTCTCGCGTGCCGTGCGCACGTCGGTCCCATGATGGCTCGCCCAGTTCCACAGCGTGTCGAGCGGATCGGTCAGGGTGCGGCCGAGCTCGGTGAGCTGATATTCGACCCGCGGCGGAATCTCGGGGAACACGGTGCGCGTCACCAGCCCGTCGCGCTCGAGATTGCGCAGCGTCAGCGTCAGCATGCGCTGCGAGATGCCACCGATCGAGTGGCGCAGTTCGTTGAAGCGCATGGTCTTGCGCTTCAGATGGCCGACCACCATCACGCTCCATTTGTCGCCGATGCGGTTGAGGATATCGGCCATGGCGCCGCATATCTGCACCTGCCTGCCGTCCGCCTTGGGGTCCATCGTCATCTCCACTGTTGCCCCCAATATAGGGTGGGTTACTCTCTGTGCCTAGGGCCCAAAGTGTGCGCGAACGACGCACGGTTCAAAACCGCGTCAGCGGCCTCCCGGCTGCTTGAGGCCGGCGCCCGGCTCAGGCTACAAGGCCGACCCGCCCATTCGAGATTCTGGACTGATGCTGGTCGCGCGATTCGCCCGAATATCGGCTGTTTGCCTTGCGTTCCTCGGTGCGACCCTCAGCCCGTCCTTTGCCATCCCGATGCTGCTGGTCGATGCGCAGACACTAAAGGTGATCTACGCCGAGGACGCCGGGCAGCCCTGGCATCCGGCCTCGCTCACCAAGCTGATGACGGCCTATGTGACGTTCGCGGCGATCAAGGCCGGGCGCGTCAGTCTCGACACGCCCGTCACCATCTCGCAGCACGCCTGGAACCAGGCTCCGGCCAAGTCGGGCCTAGAAATCGGCGAGTCGGTCAGCCTCAAGGACGGGCTCTACATCATGCTGGTGAAGTCGGCCAACGACATGGCCGTCGCCATTGCCGAGACGGTGGGCGGCAACGAAAAGACCTTCGTCGCGCAGATGAATCTGATGGCGCAGCAGATGGGCCTCAGCGCCACGCACTACGACAACGCCAACGGCCTCAAGGATGCCGGGCAGGTGAGCTCAGCGCGCGATCTGGCGGTGCTGTCGCTTTACGTGCAGCGCGACTACCCGGAATATGCGCCGATCTTTTCCACCCAATGGGTGCAACTGGGCGCCAAGAAGCTCGAGACCTCCAACGGCCTGCTGCAGCATTTCGAGGGCGCCACGGGGATGAAGACCGGCTTCATCTGCCAGTCGGGCCTCAACATCGTTGCCACCGCCGAACGCGACGGACGGGCGCTGCTGGCGGTGGTGCTGGGCGCCTCCTCGGTGCGCGAGCGCAATGAGCTGGTGGCGCAGATGTTCCTGCGCGGCTTTTCCGGCGCGCTGACAGCAATGCCGTCTTCGGTGCTCGACCTCAAGGATATCGATGCCGACCCCATCGACATGAGCCAGATGATCTGCGGCAAGAAGGCCAAGGCCTACATCAAGCAGCGCGAGGCGGATTTCCCGATGGGGCTCAAGGGCCAGCCGAGCTACCTCACCGACAAGATCGTGGGCCCGACCTATGTGGCGACCGAGCTCGGCAAGGTCGTCAACGTGCCGCTGCCGCGCCCGCGGCCCGACAACGCGCCGCTGCTCGGAACACCCAGCCCTCCGGTGGCCGGGGCCCGCAACCCGCCCCTCGCTATTGCGAACTAGCGCGCGGCCTTGACGATCGCAAAGCGCAACGCCTCGCCCTCCGTGGTCACAGTGCAGTCGTGGGCGTGCTGGGTGCAGTAGAGCGGAATATCGATGCGCGCGATCGGATCGGTGGCAAGCACCACGAGGGTCGCGCCAGGCGGCAATTCGTCCAGCGCCTTTTCCATCCGCAGCACCGGCAGCGGGCATTTGAGCCCGCGTGCGTCAAGCGTCCGCTCAGCCAAGAATGAGCGTCCAGTAGACGCCGTAGGGCGTGTGGTCGTCAAAGACCACGGCGACGCCGGCGCGGGTGGCCGCCGGGTTGGCGAGAGCTGCGGCATCAGCGGGCGAGCCGCGCCAGCCCGAGAAGGTCTCGGCGAAGGTGAAGTAGCCGGCCGAGTAGCGCACATCGACCGCACCCTGGGGTCGCGGCGACTGCCGGCCGGTATGGGCGTATTGCCCGGCAAGCTGCTGCGCCGAGGCGTCGAGCGCCGGGTCCTCCACCAGGGCCGCGGCACCGACCGAGCTCCGATAGTGATTGATGATGCCCAGCGCCTCGGCGGCGTTGAGCTTTGCCCCCGGCATGTCCATACGCTGGCTGAGGCCCGGTGACAGCCCGCCGGTCGAGCAGGCGGCGAGCGTTGCGGCAATGAGAGCGGCGAGGACAGTGCGAAGGACGGAAGGCATCAGTGCGTTCACCCAGGTGGTTGCAACAGGCTTGTGGCCCGGATGCTCTTGTCGCATCGAAATCGGGCCGTCATGCGACGACGCGCCGAGGCAGGGGCGAACGTCGTTCAGGTGTCTATCACACCAAGTACGGGACGGTAGCCACTTCGAGCAATCACTCGTTCCAACTGCTGGCTGGATGCGGTTTCGGGCGCGCTGTAGTCTCCGGTCCATGATCGCTTCGTTCACCAATAACTTCATCTTCCTCAAGTCGGCCAAGACGGGCAGTTCCAGCACCGAGGTGGTGCTCGCAGCCTCGTGTCGCGATCCGGACATCGTCACGCCGAATGAGCAAACGAAGCGTGGGATGAACGACCGGAACTGGCTCGGCCTCAGCCGGTTCCGATCACACGAGCATGCGCGGAGCGCGCGCAGGAAGCTTCCAGGCCTCTGGGAGCGCGCCTTCAAGTTCACGGTCGAGAGGCATCCCTACGAGAAGGTGGTGTCTCAGGCGTACTACCGGCTTCCCAGTTTCCCTGACTTCGAGTTGGCGCTTGCCAGCGTCATTCGCAGGGGCAAGTTCCACAGCCGTGCAGTCTACGAGATCGACGGCGAGGTCGCCGTCGATGAGGTGATCGACTACGCCAATCTCGCCCCGCGCCTCGCGGAGCTTGGCGCCCAATGGGGACACGCCATGCCCGCGGCAATGCCGCGCATCAACAGCGCGCAGCGCAAGGACCGCCGGCCGGCCGTCGAGATCCTTACCGAGGCGCAGAAAGCGGAAATCTACGAGGGCGCCCGGGTGGTCTTTGACCGCATGGGGTTCAAGCCGTAACGCCGGGCGAATTGTCGGAGCATGGTGGCCCCGGCGCGATTCGAACGCGCGGCCTCAGGATTAGGAATCCTGCGCTCTATCCTGCTGAGCTACGGGGTCGTCGCTGCGGACATAGCAAAGCGAGGCCGGTTGTGAAACTGCCCGTGGTCCGCCGTCTCGACAGAAATGGGGATTTGCGGCCGATTCCTGCAATGGCCGAACTCCCGGGCCGACGGGGCGGAACGGGATTTTCGCCGCAATCTGCTGCATTGTGCGACGATGTTGTGGTGGGCCCAAATCTTCGTCGAGCGATGGTCGCTGGTGCAATGGCGGTAGCGATGGGCGTCGCGCCGGCCACGGCGTGCGACGGGCTGCGCGATGGGCCGAAGGGCACCGTCACAAGCATCGTCGATGGCGACACGCTGCTGCTCGACACTGGCCTCGTGGTGCGGCTCGTCGGCATCCAGGCGCCGCACCTGGCGCTCGGCCAGGCCGGGTTCAGCGATTGGCCGAAGGCCGCTGATGCCAAGATGGCGCTCGAGCGGATGCTGCTCGGCAAGCCGGTGCTGCTGCGCTACGGCGGCGAGGAGAAGGATCGTTACGGCAGGCTTCTGGCGCAGGTCTATGTCAACGGCGACAGCCCATTGTGGGCGCAGCAGCAGATGCTGCTCGACGGCATGGCGCGAGCCTATTCCTATCCCGACAACCGCGCGTGCCTCGCTGAACTCTACGCCGCCGAGGGCAAGGCGCGCGTGCAGAGGCTTGGCATCTGGAGCGATCAATACTACACGGTGCGGCGCGCCGACCGGCCGGCGGATCTGGGCGCCCTCGCGGGGCGTTTCGAGCTGATCGAGGGCCGCGTGCTGGTGTCGGAGAAGGCCCAGGGCCGGGTCTATTTGAACTTCGGGCGCTTCTTCAAAGAGGACTTCACGGCCGTGATCCTGCCGGGCGCATTGAAGCTGTTCGCCGACGAAAAGCTTGATCCGCTGACGCTCGGCGGAGCGTTGGTGCGGGTGCGCGGCTGGATCGACGTCAGGGATGGGCCGCGCATCGAGATCACCCATCCCGAGCAGCTCGAGGTCCTCGCCAGCCGATGATCTCGCGCCTCCTCATCATTGTGTGTGCGCTGCTGCTTGCGGGCTGCTCCAGCATCATGGGCCCGGGCGTCCAGGTCACGACCACCAGCGGACAGATGGCGCCGCTGGTGTCGGATACGGGCGATCCGGGCGACGATGTGATCGGCGCGCGCGAGGCACCCAAGATCATCGCGTCGTATGGCGGCATCTATTCCGACCGGTCAGCCGAGATCATGATCGCGCAGATCGTGTCGCGGTTGCTAGCGGCGGCCGACCAGCCCAACAGCAAGTTCACCGTCACCATCCTCGATAGCGCCGAGGTCAACGCCTTCGCGCTGCCGGGTGGCTATATCTTCGTGACCCGGGGCATCCTCGCCCTCGCCAATGACGAGAGCGAACTGGCGGCGGTGCTCGCGCACGAGATTGCCCACGTCGTGCTCAAGCATGCGCGGGCCCGCACCAGCCGCATCCGCACCACCGAGATCGTCGACAAGGTGGTGACCGGCGTCTTCGGCGCCGATCCCAAAACCGACCAGGGCGCCAACAAGGCGCAGTTGTCGCTCGCCGCCTTCAGCCAGGCGCAGGAGCTGGCGGCCGACAAGACCGGCATCCAGATCGCCGGCCGGGCGGGCTTTGATGCGTTCGCGGCCTCGCGCTTCCTCGGCGCCATGGGGCGCTTTGCGCAATACACGCAGGGGGCGGATGCCTCGCAGGGCGACGACTTCCTCAGTTCCCACCCCTCGACGCCCGATCGTATCCAGAAGGCGATCGCCATCGCGCAGGCGTCGTTCGGCCCGGTCGGTGCCGGCGAGGCCAACCGGCCCGACTACATGGCCGCCATCGACGGCGTGGTTTTCGGCGACAGTCCCAATCTCGGTGCCGTCGCCGGACAGCGCTTCATCCAGCCGACACTCAAGTTCACGTTCACAGTGCCGCCGGGTTATGCGCTGCAGGTGAGCCGCGGCGCCGTGGTGGGGGTTGCAGGTGACGGCGAAGCGGTGCGCTTCGACAGCGCCGATGTGCCCGAAAGCATGGGGCTCGCCGACTACCTCAAGTCCGGCTGGATCGCCGGGCTGAAGCCAGAGACGGTGTTCACCCAGAACGTCAACGGGTTCGACGCCGCCGCAGGCACCGCGGCCACCAAGGACTGGAACTTCCGGGTCAGCGTCGTGCGCTTCCAGGGCAAGGTGTATCGCTTCATCTTTGCGGCGCGGATCGACAGCGAGCTGTTCGCGCGCGGCGCCGATACGACCGCCAAGAGCTTCCGTGCGGCCAATGGCGGCGATCTCAGGATGATCCGTACCGTCACCATCAAGCCGGTGACCGCCGGGGCGGTCGATTCCGCCGACTCGCTGGCGCGGAAGATGGGGCCGGTCGGGGACGCCACCAACCTCTTCTACATCCTCAACAACCTCTATCCCGGCGACCCCGTCACCCCGGGTGCCCAGTACAAGGTTCTGGCGGTCAACTGAGGGGTGGCTCGGGCGGCCAGGCCAAGAAAAAGGCCGGCATCGCTGCCGGCCTCTTCAATGCGATTTTTTGTCCCCTAAAGCCAAACTTTGGCGTCAGGCGGCGGCTTCCTCGGCGTCGGGCTCCGTCTTGGGACCGCGGCGCGGGCTCTTCTGCAGCTGCTTTTCGATGAGCTGGATGGCCTCGGTCAGCGTCAGCTTGTTGACCGCCGCGATCTCGCGGCTCATGCGGTCCATGGCCTGCTCGAACAGCTGGCGCTCGGAGTAGGACTGCTCGGGCTGGTCCTCGGACCGGTAGAGGTCGCGGACCACCTCGGAGATGGCGATCAGGTCGCCCGAGTTGATCTTGGCCTCGTATTCCTGGGCGCGGCGGCTCCACATGGTGCGCTTGACGCGGGCGCGGCCGGTGACGGTGTCGAGGGCGCGCTTGACCACTGGCTCCTCGGCCAGCTTGCGCATGCCGACGGACTTGATCTTGGCGGTCGGGACGCGCAGCGTCAGCTTGTCCTGCTCGAACGAAATCACGAACAGTTCCAGCGTCAGGCCGGCCACTTCCTGCTCATCGATCGAGGTGATCATCCCCACGCCATGGGCGGGGTAGACGACATATTCGCCGGTCTTGAATCCGAGGCGCTGCACAGACTTCTTGGTGGACATGATGTACTCCTTTGACGCCGCCGCCGGACCGGTTCTTTGCGGAAGACCGTCCGTGTTGTTTTTTGCGCAGTAACATCCCACCCGCGTCCGGCTCCGCTGGCCGTCCGTGGGGTTAGATCCTTCTGAGGGTCAAAAAAAGCGTGCCTTGCGGCACGGGGCTGGATACTGCATCGATTGCAAGACCCTAGCACAAAAATCCGGCAAAATCAAAGTTGCCGAATCAGTCGGGTTAACGGGACGGATTGCCGGCGGGGCAGGTGGATGGTGCATGCCCATAAGATGGGCAGTGTCAGTCGCCTTCGCCAGGGGCCTCGGAGAAGTGCTTTTCGAACTTGCCCTCGACCCCGTCCCACTCCTTGGCGTCGGCAGGCGCCTCGCGCTTTTCGGTGATGTTGGGCCAGGCCGAGGCGTATTTGCTGTTGATTTCCAACCACTTGTCGAGTCCTGGCTCGGTATCGGGCTTGATCGCCTCGGCCGGACACTCGGGCTCGCAGACGCCGCAATCGATGCATTCGTCGGGGTGGATGACGAGCATGTTCTCGCCTTCATAGAAGCAGTCGACGGGGCA
>JBDTVO010000061.1:0-11946 GCA_040007135.1 Devosia sp.
AAGCGCGCGAGATCGATCGCCATCACGGTGATGCCCTCGGCGCGCATGCGGTCAGAGACGAAGCGTTCGTTGAGGGCGGCACAGAACCCGGTTCGCGAAAGCGCGCCCGTCAGCGGGTCGTGCATCGCAAGGAAGTTCAGCTTCTCCTCGGCTCGCCGGCGTTCCGTGACATCCCAGAAATTGACGCAAGCGACGCGACCGCCGCCGACGTCGCTGACTGTGGTTGCATACTGCACCACCCGCCGGCTTTCGTCGCCCGTCCCCTGCCGAAGCACAGCGACGGCCAGCGCCTGCGTCTCGACGGTGCGGCCCGCCTCGAAGGCGCGGCGTACACTCACCAGCATCTCTGGGGGCAACACGGCCGCCGCCGGGCGTCCGTCGATCGCTCCAGCGGCCGCCTCGAGCAATTGCCGGCCGACGCGGCTCGCGGCAACCACCGTCTCCCCCTCATCGATCACGACCATGCCGTCGTAGTTGTCTGCCACCACCTGCGCCAGCGCGGCCGCAACCGCGACTGTATTGCCGCAATGACCTGATCGAGACGCATGGGCCTGGGAGCTGAGAGAGAGGCGGCCATTATGCGGCGGGCGCAGTTACGAAGTCTTAACGCCGGCGACGCCGGGCATCGCGCCGGCGCATATATCGATCAACCCGATCCAGGCTGTCCGCTTAGCGGTTCTGCCGGTTCTCGATGAGGTCCGTGACCACCGTGGGGTCGGCCAGTGTCGTCGTATCGCCGAGCGCACCATAGTCGTTCTCGGCGATCTTGCGCAGAATCCGGCGCATGATCTTACCGGAGCGCGTCTTCGGCAGGCCTGGCGCGAACTGGATCAGATCGGGCACGGCGTGCGCCCCGATCTCCCTGCGCACCCATTGCTTCAGCTCGGCCTTCAGCGCGTCGCTGCCAGTTTCGCCGGCCATCAACGTCACGTAGCAGTAGAGCGCCTGCCCCTTGATGTCGTGCGGGTAGCCGACGACGGCCGCCTCGGCGACCTTCGGATGCGCGACCAGCGCGCTCTCCACTTCCGCCGTGCCGATGCGATGACCGGAAACGTTGAGCACGTCGTCGACGCGGCCGGTGATCCAGTAGTAGCCGTCCTCGTCGCGCCGGCAGCCGTCGCCGGTGAAGTAGTAGCCCTTGTACTGGGTGAAATAGGTCAGGACGAACCGCTCGTGGTCGCCATAGACAGTGCGCATCTGCCCCGGCCAACTGTCCTTGATGCAGAGCACACCCTCCGCCTTGGTCTGCTCCTGCAGCCGGCCCTCGGGCGACAGCACCACCGGCTGCACACCGAAGAACGGCACGGTGGCGGAGCCGGGTTTCGTCGGGATCGCTCCGGGGAACGGCGCAATCATGTGCCCGCCGGTTTCGGTCTGCCACCACGCATCGACCACTGAGCAGCGCTGCTTGCCCACATGCGTGCAGTACCAGAGCCACGCCTCGGGATTGATCGGCTCGCCGACCGTACCGAGTGTCCTCAGCGTCGGCATCGCGTATTTGTCGGGGAATGATGACCCGGCTCCCATCAGCGCCCGTATCGCCGTCGGCGCGGGGTGGAAGATGTTGACCTTGTGCTTTTCAACCACCTGCCAGCAGCGACCGGCGTCGGGGTAGCTGGGGATGCCCTCGAACATCAGCGTCGTCGCCCCGTTCGCCAATGGCCCGTAGACGATATAGGTGTGCCCCGTCACCCAGCCGACATCTGCCGTGCACCAGAACACGTCGCCATCACGATAGTCGAAGCTGCGCTCGTGTGTCATCGAGCCCCAGACCAGGTAGCCGCCAGTGGTGTGCAGCACGCCCTTCGGCTTGCCCGTCGATCCCGACGTGTAGAGGATGAACAGCGGGTCCTCCGCGTTCATGTGCTCGGGCTCGCAGTCGGCGCTCACTTCATCCGCTTCGTCGTGGTACCACACGTCGCGCCCGGTCTTCATCTCCACCGGATTGCCGGTCACCTTGACCACGATCACCCGCTTGACACGATCCGCCTTGGTCAGCGCCTCGTCGACATTCTTCTTCAGCGGAATGAGCTTGCCACCGCGTCGGCCCTCGTCGGCCGTCAGGATGATCCGGCTGTCGCAGTCGTTGACCCGGCCGGCGATCGAGTCCGGCGAAAAGCCGCCAAAGATCACCGAATGCACCGCGCCGATCCGCGTGCAGGCCAGCATCGCCACCGCAGTATCGATCACCATCGGCATGTAGATGGTAACCCGGTCGCCCTTCTTGACCCCCTGAGCCTTGAGCACATTGGCGAACCGGCACACGCGCTCGTGCAGCTCCCGATACGTGACCCTGCCGTCCGTCCCGGGCGCGTCACCCTCCCAGATGATCGCCGTCTGCTCGCCGCGCTTTTCCAGATGCCGATCGAGGCAATTGTACGAGACGTTGAGCTCGCCATCCTCGAACCATTTGATCGAGATGTCGGGATACTCGAAGCTGGTGTTCTTGATCCTCGTCGGAAACTTGAACCAGTCGAGCCGCTTCGCCTGCTCCGCCCAGAAGCCGTCGGGATCGCTGATCGAGCGCGCATACATCTCGTCGTATTGCGCCTTGGTCGTCAGCGTCCGTGCCTTGGCCGCCTCGCTTGGGGGGAAAATATGGGCATCGGACATCGGCTTCCTCCTCACCTCTGCTATGGGTGTTGGTCCGGTTTTAGCCAAGCGGGCGCGGCGTCACAAGCACAAGTGGCCGCGATGAAATGCGCGCGGCGGCGCCTCGCCGGTTCGCCGGCGACGACCCCGCCGACGTGCGGAGCCCATCAACCGAAGGTGGGGACATCCCCCTCTTTTGATGTGTCAGGGAATTGCTGCTTCGCTAAATTGAGGCGGGGGCCTACCCGTGAGGCACGACATGACAACCCATGAGACCTGGTCCACGTGGACTGCGGCGGCGGCCGCGCTTCTCCGCTCAAACAAGTCACTCGTCGCGGCGGCGGCGGTGGCGACCCTTGCGATTGGCGCCGCCACGGCCGTATCTGCGGCGGCCAGCCCGCCGATCACTCCCGACAGCGTCAACCATTGGCAACACGTGATCGATTGCGCCAACGCCTTGATCAATGACCCGGCGGCGCACGCGAAATACTGCAACCCCGGCCACGATGTGTTTGTGAATGGCACCGCGGGAACTGCGACGTCGAGCAGCGACTGATCCACGAGGCGGCGGGGCACGCGCCGCCGCCATCCGCGCCCGTTAACCGCGCGGCTTAACCGCATCATCCATCAGCGCTCATCGCTCCGCGCCCGCGGGAGTATCTTCTCCGCTTGCAAAGGAGAGCGGCAATGACCGATGCGACCCTGACCACACCGACCCTTCCCGTCAGCGACACCAAGGCCGCGCCGCGCTTCGCGACCCGTGCCGCAACCGGGGCCGATCTCGACATCATCCATCGCGAACTGATGGCCGTGATCGACGAGAGCCCGCACTACAACGCCGAGTTCAAGGCCTGGGAGAAGGCGCGGCTCACCAAATCGTACCTGCACATGCTGCAGCGGCAGGACCCCTGGCATGTGATGGCGCTGGTCTCAAACGGCCAGGTCGGCGGCGCACTGATCTCTGGCCCCGAATTCGGTGCGGTCTTCCGCTACTGGAGCTGGATCTTCCCGGCCTTTCGCCAGACGCGCCTCGGCATGCACGGCATGCGCGCCTTCGACGAACACTTCGACAGCGGCAAGTTCCACAAGGCCTACACCTTCGTCCGTCCCGAAAACGAAGTCGCCCTCGCCCTCCTCCGCCGCTATGGCTACGCCGAAACCACGGTGCTGAAGCAGCACATCTTCGGGCAGGACTACTGCGTGATGGAAAAGCCCTACACGAAGGTCACCAAGGGCTACGACCAGGGTGTCGGCACCGGCCGCCTCGGCCGCATGGTGGCACGCATCAACGAGCTGCTCGGCCGCTGACGGCAGGCATCCGCCGCCCTCGGACTACTCCGCGGCCTTCGCCACCAGCACCTGCGGCCGGCTCAGCCGTGCCCGGATCGATACGTCGACCTTGGCGATGCGAAGCGCCGTGAACCACAGCGCTGCCGACCACACGGTCATTGCCAGCAACGCCGCGACCGACGCGCCCAGCAAGCCAAACGGCGGCACCAGTGCCAGGTTGGCGACCACCAGCGTCGCCATCGCCGCGGCGACCGCCGGCAGGCTCGCATAGGGCCGGTTGTGCACCGAGAGCATGATCGACGCCGGCCCGAACACCGAGCGGATAACCAGCCCGATGCAGAGGATCGCCAGCGGCGCGACGCCAACCTGGAACGTCGGCCCGAACAGCATGAACGCCAGCGGCGACAGCGCCAGCACGGCGATTAGGAGGATCACAGAGAGGCCCGTGGCCACGAGATTGGCCTCACCGATCTTGCGGTGAAAACCCGCCCTGTCCGCCAGCGCCTCGCTCTCGAACATGTCGGGCATGGTCACGGCATAAACCGCGCCTACGCCGAACGACACCAGCGAGAAGACGCGGGTACAGACGCCGAAGATCGCCAGTTCGCTGCGGCCCATGTGGCCCGATAGCAGCAGCAGGTCGATGTCGAAGAAGAAGTCGCCGGCGACGGCGAGCGCAATCCACGGCACCGCGAACCGCCACCACCGGCGTGGCTCCTCCGGCCGCGCCGCGGCCTCGATCGGGATAGTCCTCACCGCCCTTACGAGCAGCAGCAACTGCACCGCGGCCACGATCGCATACCCTGCCGACAGCACCCAGAGCAGCGTCGTGATCCGTGCGTCACCGACCGAATTGATGGCAACGCCGAAGCCGGCAAGCGCGAGCATCGGACGGAACAGCGTCTCAGCGAAAAAGCCCGCGAACGGCCGCTTCAGTCCCACCAGCATGGCGCTCGAGACCAGCACCGTCGCTGTCGCTATCGCCAGGACGGCGGCCGGCAGCCAGTACGCTGCCAGCGCTCGTCCCGGCTCGCCGAACAGTCCCGCGACCGGGTAGCCAAGCACCAGCAGCAGCACGCCGGTGATTGCCGTGTGACCGTAAGCGCGCGCCATGAAGCCGCGCAGCAGCCGGCCCTCGCCGCGCGCCCGGTACTCGGCCGCAAAGTACGTGCCAATGGTCTCGAAGCCGAGCGGCATCACCACTGCAATGATGTTCACCGTCGCCATCACCAGGATGTAGTCGCCGAGCGCCTGCGGTCCGATGAACCGGGCGATCGCCACCTGTGCGAGAAAGGTCAAGCCGGCTCCGAACAGCCGCGCCCCGAAGATCACCGTCGATTGCGACAGCAGCCGATGGAGGAGGTTCATTCCCCGTCCTCCTGCTCGCGCTTCTGGTCGGGCTTCGCCCGGCCCTTCCGCAGCCAGTCGAGGCGGCGCAGCAGGTTCTGCGCCAGGTCACGTCCGCCGAACGCGGCATTCCCAACCTGTCGCGGCCACCAATGCGACGCGTAGTTCGCCACCGGCGGTACCGGCTGGATAACGCCCCCCTCGCCGACCATGCCCTTCTTGAACTGGTGCAGGCCATGAAAGCCGTCGGTGCCGCCAAGGTCGTACCAGCCGGCACGCGTGTTATCGCGCAGCCACAAAATGATGTTCCAGTGCATGAAGTAGCCGGCCCGCAGCGGCAGCGCCCGATCCACCGTTGCGCCGTAGAGATAGACCGCCCGGTTGCCCGCCTTGAAGATCACCGCACCTGCGATGATCTCGCCCTCGTGCCGAACGAAAAACAACTCCGGTCGCAGCGCATGGTTGGGCATCTCCATCAGCGCCGGCAGCGTCTCGTAAGCCGAGTGGTCGGCGAACCGCTTGCGGTCGAGCATCTGGGCGTAGAGCGTCTCGAACTCGTCGAGCCGTTCGGTCCCGGCCGGCTCGAAACTGAGCCCTGCCTTCTCCGACTTCTTCAGGTGGTAGCGCCACTTCTGTTCAAAACTCTTGCGCTGTGCCTCGTCGCTCAGTCGCAGATTGACGATGTAGCGGTTGGGAAAGCCCAGCACCGATCCCTTGCTGAACCCGCGATGGACGAGGTGATCGTACTCCGCGTTGAACGCGGTCAGCGAGGCGCGTGGCAGGACGCTCAGCATCAGCCGCCGCTTCTGCGCATATTCGGCCACCAGCGCGTCGACCATCAAGGCGTAGGTCGCAAGACCGTCGTTTTGATCGGCGCCGGCCAGCATCGGGCCCCATTTCACCACCGCCAGCGCGCCGAGTTTCAGCGGCAGCGGCTGGATCATCACCAGGCACCCGCCCACCACCTTCGTGCCGCGCCAGAACAGCAGCGGCTCATGACTGACCTTCGGCCAGCGCGTCCGCGCAAAGACGTGCAACTGCTCCTGGCAGACATCGTCGAACGTGCTGATCGTCCGATCCCACAGTTCGGGCCCGACGAGTTGCATGCGCAGCCCGCTGGTTGTCGCCACGCGGTGCTCATTGGCACGCACCAGGGACCCGATTTCGTCGGCCGCAATCGTCACGCGCGAGGACTCCTTCGCGCCGGAAATTATCCCGTGCGGCGGCGGAAATCCCTTCAGAAACAAGGTAAATGCGACCTAACCCGTCGCTAGGGTTACCAATTCACGCGAAGTGCGGAAGGGGCAGCGGCATGTCGACGAATGGCACCGGCGGCAGCGCTCCGCCCAGCACCTGGTCGAGGCCCTCATAGACCATCTTCGCCGCGACATAGACGATCACCAGCAGCCCGACCCAGCCGATCCAGCGCTGCCGGTTGAGCAGCTTGGCGATCCCGGCGGACGCGACGCCCATCATCACCACTGACAGCCCGAGTCCGAACACCAGCGCCTCGATGTGCCGCTGTGCCGCGCCGGCGACCGCCAGCACATTGTCGAGCGACATCGAGACGTCCGCGAGGACGATCTGCAGCACCGCCTGCTTTAGCGTCTTGCGCGCCCCGGCGGGCACGGCCGCCTGCGTCGCCCGCATGACCTCATCGGCGTGGTGGTCGGTTCGGGCGTGATTGAGCTCCTGCCACATCTTGTAGCAGACCCACGCCAGCAGCAGCCCGCCGGCAAGCAGCAAGCCGGTGAAGGCGAGAAGCTGCGTCGCGATCACCGCGAACAGGATGCGCAGCACCGTCGCAGCGCCGATGCCGATGAGGATGGCCTTGTTGCGCATCCCGGGGGCAAGTCCGGCCGCCGCCATGCCGATGACAATGGCGTTGTCCCCGGCAAGCACCAGGTCGATGACGATGACCTGCAGGAAGGCGCTGAAACTGCCGGCGCTCAGAAAGTCAAAAAACATGCCGAAATCGTTCCGCCGCGCGTCTATCCGCTTATTTAGGCGGCCCGGCGTCCTCTTTCATCCCCGAAAACCGCGAAATATCGGGGCTCTCGTCTCATTCCTCGAGCTCCCGGTTCGTCCCCGGGGTCCTCGGTGCCTCGTCCCAGCGTGGATGCCCCCAGAGCCAGTGACCCGGCACCCGGAGGATCTCCGCCTCATAGAAGGCGTTGATCCGGGTGGTGAGCGCCCGTTCATCGGCGGCGCGGTCGGCGGTCGGCACGACACGGAGCGGCGGCTGGAAGCTGAGCTCGAACTGCGCGCCGGCCAAGCGGCGATTGCCGACCAGCACCACCGGCACGCCGAGCTCCCTCGCAAGCCGGGCCGGAATGAGGTTGGTCATCGTCTCCCGGCCGAAGAACGGCACCGCGATGCCGTTGACGACGCTCTGGTCCACCATGATCGCCGCCGAACGTCCCGCCTTGAGGGTCCGCCTCAGGCCGCGATAAACGCCCTCGCCGGCGCCAACCTGCTCCGAGAACCCATTCCTGAAACGCTCGCAGGCTATCCATTCGGCGATCGCCGGATTACTCGGATGCTGCACCGCCGACGCGCCATCAAACCCCAGCGCCCGGATGGCGATGGCGTAGAGTTCCCAATTGCCGAAATGTCCGCCCACGAACAGCACCGGCTGGCCCGATAGCGCTGCCATGTGCTCGGCCCCGACAATGCTGATCCGTCGATTGCCGATGCCGGCGAATGCATCGAGGTGCGCCGTCTCCCCCACGACACGCCCCAGATGGTCGCTGAGCGCGGCGATGATGGCCGTCACCTCGTCAGCGCTGATCGCGGGAAATGGCACTCGCAATGTCCGCTCGACGACCTCGCGATCGGTGAGCCGTGCGATGAGCGACCGGCCCACCCAGCCGCCGAATGCCGACGCCACATCCACCGGCAGCGCCTTCAGCAGCCAGATCAGCGGAAACTCCAGCGCCGATTGCACGGCATAGCTCACCACCTTGCCCATGCCGCGCTGGCGGGCTCGCAGGGCCATGCGTTGCCGCGCCGACCGGGCCTCTGCGCGCTGCTCGGGGCTGATGCGGCTCACTCAGAGGTCGTCCCAGCGCGGATCAGCCCACAGCCACTGGCCTGGCTGCCGACGGATTTCGTTCTCGAAAAACGCGTTGATGCGCGCCGTGAACGCCCGCTCGTCGGCATCATTGTCGCCGCTGTGCTCGAACTCCAGTGGCGGGTGCACCTCCAGCCGGAACGCTGCGACCCTGCCGGCCACGCGCTCGATCGCCAGCGGCACGACGGCGATCCCGAGCGTCCGCGCCAATCGTGCTGGAACAACGTTCGTCGTCACCTCGCGACCGAAGAACGGCGCCTTGATCCCGTTTTCAAGACGCTGATCGGCGAGCAGCCCGGCAACGCCTCCGCCTCGGAGCCTCCGCCGAAAGGCGCGATAGACCCCCTCCCCGGCATTGACCTGTTCAGAGAACCCGACCGACATGCGCCACCGCGCCAGCCAGTCGAACACATAAGGATTGCTGGGCGGCATCACCGCGAAGGCGCCGTCGATCCCGACGCGGCGAAGCGCGATGCCGGCCACCTCCCAATTGCAGAAATGACCACCGATGAACAGCAATCCGCGGCCGCCTGCCCGTGCCGCGGCGAGATGCTCGACGCCCTCGAGGACAATGCGCCCGTGATCTCGAGCCAGCACCTTGAGGTGCGCCGTCTCGACCCCGACCCGCACGATGTTGTCGCTCATCTCCGTGAGGATCGCTACGACCTCGGCATCGGTCGCGGCCGGGAACGGCACGCGCACCGAGTTCACCACTGCGGGCTTGGCGACGTAGCGCGGCGCGACCAGCTTGCGGCCGATCCAGCCGCCGAGGTTCGAGGCCATTTCGAGCGGCAGCGCCCGAAATGCGCCAAGCACCGCGAGCATCGCCAGCCATTCCGCCCGGTGCCGTACGCGCGTCCCGAAACCGCGCTGGCGCGACCAGCTCAGTCTCGTGCGCCGTCCGGACTGAATGGCGCCTCTCTGGGCCTCGGAAATCGGCTCGACCATCGTCCTGCTTCTGCGCATTGCGGGCTGAACCCGACAGTCACCCAAGCACGCCGCCGGCGACACGTCGACGTTGCACGAGGCGCGATCCTATCGCAGAATTGGGCGGGAAGTGGTGGGTGCGCACGGACTCGAACCGTGGACCCGCTGATTAAGAGTCAGCTGCTCTACCATCTGAGCTACGCACCCGGTCCGGGCGGGTGACTAGCAGAGGCACCCGGGCGTGTCCAGCGCGCGGGCGGCACTTTCCCGGCCACCGGGCGTTGCCCCCTTCCACAAGCGCCAATCCGCGAGAATTCCGATGAATCTGCCCTTCGTCCCGCCCGCATGGCTGAGCGTCATCCTGCCGATCGCCGGAGCCATCGTCGTCGTCGCGCTCGGCTGGATTCTGTCGCGCCTCGCCCAGCGGGCCATCGTTCACTGGGTTCCGCGCGCCGGCGGAGGCGCGCTAACCATTGCCCCGCTCGCCGGACAGGCCGCACGCTACGCCATACTCGTGGTCGCGATCGTCACCGCGCTGAGCTTTGTGGGTGTGCCCACAGCGTCCATTCTTACCGTCCTCGGCGCCGCCTCGCTCGCCATCGCCCTCGCGTTGCAGGGCACGCTGAGCAACATCGCGGCGGGTATCATGCTCGCCTGGCTCCGACCGATCTCGGTCGGCGACTACGTCGTCGGCGATGGTGTCGAGGGCATCGTCGTCGAGATCGGCCTGTTCGGCACGCGGCTGCGTTCCAGTTCGGGCTTGTTCGTGTTCACCAACAACAATCGCCTGTGGAACGGCGCCATCACCAACCACACGCGAGAGCCCCGGCGTCGCGTCAACATCAAGGTGACCATTCCCGACACAGCCGACCTGCAACGCGCCCGCGAGACGCTGCTGGGCCTCGCCGCCGCCGACACCCGGGTGCTCCGTAACGTCGCTCCGTCAGTGTTCGTCGACAGCTTCGGCACCAACACCGTCACGCTCGAGATGCGCGTATGGGTCGCGACGCCGGACTACCGCGATGCCCTACGCGGACTGACCGAAGCCGCGAAGTTTGCCATCAATCGCATGCTCGCCCAGGGCACCGGCGGGGTCGCAGAGGTCAAACAGGCGGCAGATCCGCACGGCGGCCACGAGCCCGATGGCGACCAGCCGCCGGCCATGCCGGATACCGCACCACCCAGGGCCGAAGGCCCCTGAACCGTCCGGCCCGATCCTGCGCTCCCTCGGTCAGGAACTGCGGAGCGTTGCCAGAACCTCGTCCGTGGTCTGCCGCACGGCGCTGATGTCGCCCTCGACCGCCGCCAGCGTAAAGCCGCGGCCAAGTAGGTGCCGCGCCATCTGCCGGTCGAAGAACTGGAAGCCCGCGGCCTTGCCGGTCTTGATGATCGCATCGCCCGCGGCATTTAACGCTGCCACCACCTCTGGGTGCGAGGTGTCGCCCAAATGACCCATGTTCGCCGCGAGGTCGTTGGCGCCGATCAGCATCGCGTCGACGCCCTCGATCGCGCTATAGGCCGGGATATTGGAAGCGGCCTGCGGCGACTCGATCTGCAGGATCACGCAGATGTCGTTCTCGTAGGTCGCATTGTAAGTTGTATCCCGCCCCCAGTGCGACGCCCGCGTCGTTCCCGAATACCCGCGGATGCCCTTGGGCGGATAGCGCGTGGCCGCCACCGCCAGCCGCGCCTCCTCCAATGTCTGCACGAAGGGCAGCATGAACGATCGCACGCCCGCGTCGAGCAGCCCCTTCATCAACACTGGGTCCGTATCGGGCACGCGCACCACCAGCTCGGTGTCGCCACGCGGGTGTTGCGCGGCCAGCACATGTTGCCCAAGGCTCTCGACATTGTGCAGCGCGTGTTCGGCATCGAGCAGCAGCCAGTCGAACCCGGCGCCCGCCGCAATCTCGGTGACGCCGAGGCTGTTGAGGCTGAGCCAGAAGCCGAGCGCGGGTTTGCGCTCGGCCAGTTTCCGCTTCAGCGCGTTGGGCGGGTACAGCGTCATTTCCGTCAGCTCGCAGCGCTTTCCATCGCGCCCTGCGCCGAGGCGCCGCGCTCGATCATCAGCCGGTTGATGGCATTGAGATAGGCGCGGGCAGAGGCCACCAGCGTATCCGGCTCCGCCGCGTTGCCCGAGGCGATGCGGCCATTGAGTTCAAGCCGCACATGAGCGCTCGCCTGCGCGTCTGTGCCGCCCGTCACGCCATCCACGGCATAGAGCACCAGGTGCGGCCAGTGCCCCACCGCTTCCTTGATGGCGGTGAAGATCGCGTCCACCGATCCCGTGCCCTCATGCGTCACCTTGACCTCGCGCCCTTCGATCGACAGCGTCAGGTCGCAGCGGTGCACGCCGCCGGTCTTGCTGATCACCTCCATGTCGACGAGCTTGATGTGATCGTCGATCGAGCCAGCCTCGTCGTCGACCAGTGCGGCGATGTCGGCGTCGTAGATGTGCTTCTTCCGGTCAGCGAGATCCTTGAAGCGCACGAACGCCTCCTGGAAGGCGTTGTCGCCCATCTCGTAACCGAGCTCACGCAGCTTGTCCTTGAACGCGGCGCGGCCCGAGTGCTTGCCCATCACCAGCGTCGTCTCTTTGATCCCCACGCTTTCCGGCGTCATGATCTCGTAGGTCTGCGCATTCTTGAGCATGCCGTCCTGGTGGATGCCGCTTTCATGGGCGAAGGCGTTCCGCCCGACGATCGCCTTGTTGTACT
>JBDTVO010000062.1:0-11840 GCA_040007135.1 Devosia sp.
CATCGCCTGGCGGCAGTCGCGCTACGACAAGGCCGGCCCCGGCGGCACCGGCGCCGACTACCTCAACTGCCCGATGGACGAGGCCCAGTACAATCGCTTCGTCGACGCACTGCTTGCTGGCGAAAAGCACGAATACCACCAGTGGGAAAACGTGCCCTATTTCGACGGCTGCCTGCCCGTCGAGGTAATGGCCGAACGCGGCCGCGAGACGCTGCGCTGGGGGCCGCTGAAGCCCGTGGGACTCACCAATCCGCGCAACCCCACGGTCAAGCCCCACGCTATCGTACAGCTTCGGCAGGACAACTCGCTCGGCACGCTGTGGAACATGGTCGGCTTCCAGACCAAGCTCAAATATGGGCGGCAAGCCGAGATCTTCCGCCTCATCCCCGGGCTGGAGGCGGCGCAGTTCGCGCGCCTCGGTGGGCGCCACCACAACACCTTCCTCAATTCACCCAGGGTGCTGGATCGGCAGCTTCGCCTAAAGGCTCAACCGCGCCTCCGCTTCGCCGGGCAGATGACGGGCGTCGAGGGATACGTCGAGAGCGCCGCCATCGGCCTTGTCGCCGGACGCCTGGCGGCAGCCGAGGCCCGCGGGGAAGTACTGCAGACCCCTGCTGTGACGACGGCGCTCGGCGCGTTGATCGAGCACATTCTCGGCGGACACATAGCGGCCGAAGGCGACCCGGGACCACGCAGCTTCCAGCCGATGAACGTCAATTTCGGCCTGCTGCCGCCCGTGACCGTCGAGCGACCCAAGGATGTCGCCCGCTGGCGGGGAGCCGACAAGGCGATGGCCAGGCGCAAGGCCATGAGCGTCCGCGCGCTCGCCGACATCGCCGCCTGGGCCTAGCCGTTCCGCATCCGCCACCAGGTCAGCGCAGCGATCTTGCGCCAATCGGCGATGTCCTCCTGCCGCCTGAACGGCCAGTCGAGGTCGGCCCGCCAAAGCTGCCGGCGCAGCACCACCACCGGCGCGAACACCGCCCGGAGTTGCCGTGGCACCGCCCTGATCGCCGCCTCGGCCTTTACCAGATGCTCGCCAGCGATGTCGCCGACCTGCTCCAACGCGGCGGTCAACTCGATGGTGGCCTTCCCGGCAAACACATCGGCTTCCCGCACGTCGTTGGCCGCAAGCACAGCCCACGGCAGGAAAATCCGCCCCTGGCTGGCATTGTAGCCGAAGGCCCGCAGGTGCCCGATCATCGCATGGGCGACGCCCAGATGACCGGCAGCGTCACCTTGCTCGATCGGCCGGCCGCCGTTGAGGACCATCGCAGCCAGCTGATAAAGCGCCGACGCCGTGTCGCCGGCATAACCTTCGAAGGTGAGGACGTCGGGCATCGCGTCCTGGTAGAGGTCGAAGCGCCGGGCCTCGATCAGCCGCAGGAGTGGCGCGACCGGCAGCGCGTATGTCTCGATCGCCGCCAACAGCGCGTCCGCCAGCGGATTGGCGCGAACCGCGCCGTGACCATTGCCTTCGAGCGCGTCGGTCCACCACTGGAGCCGGATCTCTCCGGCGGCCGGGTCGCGCGCCCGCTCGCGGACCCCAGCGATTTCCGTGCCGAAGGCATAGAGGGCGGTGATGGCGTCGCGCTGTTCGGCGGGAAGAACCAGTGTCGCAAGGTAACGATCGCGATCAAGCTCGCGCAGCACATCGGCGGCGCGGGTGGCCGAGGCGGGGTTCATCTCGGTGACGCGACGGCGATGAGCGCAGCACCGACCGCGCGGCTTTCACCGAGCAGCACATTGTAGGTGCGTACCGCCCCGCCGGTGGCGATGGCCTCGACGATGATCCGCCGCTCGCGCAAGGCAGCCCTGATGACCTTGTCGAAGCCGGCGATGTCCTCACCGAGGCCGACCAGCAGGACGTCGAGGCGGTCGGCAACATCGAGCACCGGCTGCAGGTTGGCGAGGGTGATGTCCGATGCACGGGCGACATCCCACGCGTGCATGCCGCTCGGCAGGCACAGCAGCGAGCCGCGGTGGCTCATGTCGGCAAAGCGGAAACCGCCATTGCCGTAGCCGTCGATCGGCGCCTGGTACGGGTAGAAGCCCTGACCCGGCTCAGCCATGACCCACTAGACCGCGGCCCCGTCGGCCCGCTTCGGCACTTTGCTCTGCGCCGGCGTGTCGCTGCGCGACTTGAGCCCGAAGTAGATGAGGATGGGGCCACCAATAAACACTGACGAGTACATGCCGAAGATCGAGCCGAAGGTCATGGCGATCGTGAAGCCGCGGATGGCCTCGCCGCCGAAGAACACCAGCGGGAACAGCGCCAGCAGGATCGTAAACTGCGTCAAAGATGTGCGCACGATGGTCTGGTTGATGCTGAGGTCAATCAGGTCGGGCAGCGCCATTTTCTTGTATTTCCGCAAATTCTCGCGGACGCGATCGGAAATCACCACGGTCTCGTTGAGACTGAGCCCGACCAGAGTCAGCACTGCCGCGATCGACGAGATGTTGAACTCGAGCCCGACGAACGAGAACAGCCCGATGGTCATGACCACGTCGTGCGTGGTCGTGGTGATGGCAGCGAGGGCGAACTGCCATTCGAAGCGGAACCAGACGTAGATGAGGATAGCGACCAGTGCGACCAGCACGGCCGTTATGCCCTTGGTCGTCAACTCGCCGGAGACCTGCGGACCCACAGTCTCGGTGCGTCGGATCTGGTAATTGTCGCCCTTGAGCGCATCGCGCACCTTGTCGACGGCCGCCTGCTGCGCCTGATCGCCACCCGGCTGCTGCTGCACGCGGACCAGCACGTCCTGCGGCGTGCCGAATTGCTGCACCTGCACTTCGCCAAGGCCCAGCGTATCGAGCACTTCGCGGATCTTGGCGGTGTCGGCGCTTCCCTGCCCAGTGTACTGCAATTCGACGGCCGAGCCGCCGATGAAGTCGATGCCGAGGTTGAAACCCTTGGTGAAGGCCGAGCCGATCGCCAGCAGTGAAATGATGACGGAGAAGATGATCGCGTAGCGCGAGATCTTCATGAAGGGAATCTTGGTGCCGTCGGGGATGAACCGAAACACCTGGATCTTGAGCGTCTTGGGACGACGCACCCGATACCAGAGCCCGACGAAATAGAGCGTCACCGTGTAGGCGGTGAACAGTGACGTGAGGATGCCGAGCGCGAGCGTCACGGCAAAGCCCTGCACCGGACCGGTGCCGAAGAAATACAACACCACCGCCGCGATCAACTGCGTGAGGTGCGAGTCGATGATGGTGCCCCAGGCGCGCTTGAAGCCGGCATCGATCGCCGAAAGGATCGACTTTCCGGACTTAAGCTCCTCCCGGATGCGCTCGTAGATGAGCACGTTCGCGTCCACCGCCATGCCGAGCGTCAGCACAATACCAGCGATACCCGGCAGCGTGAGCGTTGAGCCCAGCAGCGACAGCGACCCCACGATCAGGACGATGTTGAGAACCAGCGAGATATCGGCAAACAGGCCAAACAGTCCGTAAGCGACGATCATGAAGGTGACGACGAGGACCGCCGCCACGATACCCGCGGTGACGCCCGCCTTGATCGAATCCGCACCAAGGCTCGGGCCGACCGACCGCTCTTCGGCAACGTCGAGGGTAGCCGGCAGTGCGCCGGCGCGCAGCAGGACAGCGAGGTCATTGGCCGTCTGCGGCGTGAAATTGCCACGGATCTGGCCCGAACCGCCGGTGATCGGCTGCTGGATGGTCGGCGCGGTGATCACCTGGTTGTCGAGCACGATGGCAAAGCGCTTGCCGACGTTCTTTGAGGTGATGTCGCCGAAAACGATGGCGCCGTGAGTGTTGAAGCTGAAGCTGACCACGGACCGGCCGGTCTGCTGGTCGAAGCCTGGCTGGGCGTTGGTCAGGTCCTCGCCGCCCAGTTCGATGTTTTCATCGAGCAACTCGTCCTGCCCGGCACCACTGGCGCTCGGGGCGGTCGAGAGAATCTCGTAGCCCGAAGGAATCCCCTGCGACTGCGCCTGGGCCGCTGTCATCGACGGATGAACGAGGTGGAACTCCAGCCGCGCCGTCTTCGACACCAACTCCTTCAGCCGCGCCGAATCCTCAAAGCCCGGAACCTGCACCAGCACGCGATCGGCGCCCTGGCGCTGGATCGTCGGCTCGGTGGTGCCGACCTCGTCGATGCGCTTGCGAATGACTTCGATTGACTGCGCGATCAGCGACGACATGCGGTCGTTGATGCCCTGCTGCGTCAGCTTGATGCTGATCTGGCCGTCGGGCGTCTCGCCGAACTCCAGCTCCTGCGTGCCGCCCATGCCCAGGAGGCCTGTGCCAGTCTGCAGCTTCTGCAACGCCGTGCTGGTTGCCGCCTTCTGCGTCGGGTCCGTCAGCTCGACCGTGAGCCCATCGGCGGTCGTCGCGATGATGTTGCCGATGCCGTTCTCGCCGGCAAGGATCTGGCGGGCATCGCGCCGCAGCGACTTCAGCCGTTCCGTGATGATGGAGTCTCGGTTGACCTGCAGCAGCAGGTGCGAACCGCCCTGCAGATCAAGCCCGAGAGTCATCCCCTGACGAGGCAGCCAACCAGGCCAGTTGGCGAGTTGGTCCTTGGAGAAGAAATTCGGAACGGCGAAGACGATGCCCAGCACCGCGACGAGAATGATGATCGCGGTGCGAACAGGCGAAAACTGCAGCATGAGGTCGAAAAGTCCTTACTTGCCCGCGGCTGGCTTCGCGTCGACCGTCGTCGCCGGATTGGACCGCGACCGGACATCGGCAATCATCGAACGGACAACCTTGACCCGCGTCCCCTGGGCGATCTCGACTTCGAGGTCTTCGCCATCGACGGCCTTGGTGACCTTGCCGACGATACCGCCGGTGGTGACCACGGTGTCGCCGCGCGAAACCGCCGACAGCATGGCCTGCTGCGCCTTCTGGCGCTTCTGCTGCGGGCGGAAGATCAGAAACCAGAAGATCACCACCAGGATGACGATCGGGAAGAACTGGACGAGCAGGTCGCCCGCGCCGGCAGCGGCGGGGGCTGCGGGGCCGGGTGCGCTCTGCGCGAGAGCGGCGGTCACGAACATGGTGGTCTCCTTGAGCGGGCTGTCGGCTTGTCAAAACGCCGCGGTTGATCGCATATAGGCTGCGTTTCCGGCAATGGAACAATCCACCCGGTCGAAAGCGCGCGGACTATATAGTCCGCCTCGGCCGATTGCAAAGCGGATCGGCCCGACCTTCCCGCCATTTCGACGCAGGATCAGCACCCGAGCCATGCCTGATGATACTCTCGCGCAGATCGCTGCATCCCTGACCCGGATTGCCGAGCGTCTGGAGGCGATGGGCCCTGCCCCGACCCAGTCCAATGCCCGGCTTGGCGACGCCGACGCCTACCATTGGGACCCCTCTTCGCTCGCCCTGATGCCGGTGCCAAACGTCGCGCGAGTGCCATTCGGGCTACTCAAGGGAATCGATTCTGTCCGCGATATCCTCCTCGCCAACACGCTGCAGTTCGCCAACGGCTTTGCCGCCAACAACGCCCTGCTCTGGGGCGCTCGCGGCATGGGCAAGAGTTCCCTGGTCAAGGCGGTGCACGCCGAAGTCTCTCGGCAGGTGTCCAGCCGCGTGCTGCTGATCGAGATATCCCGAGAGGATATCGAGTCCCTGCCCCGTCTGATGCGACTGATTGCCCATGAGCCTGCGCGGTTCATCATCTTTTGCGACGATCTGAGCTTCGACAAGGACGAGACCAGCTACAAATCGCTGAAAGCAATCCTCGATGGCGGCATCGAGGGGCGACCCGACAATGTGCTGTTCTACGCAACCTCAAATCGCCGTCATATGATGCCGCGCGACATGATCGACAACGAACGCGCCACCGCGATCAATCCCGGCGAGGCGATCGAGGAGAAGGTGTCGCTTTCCGACCGCTTCGGACTGTGGCTCGGATTCCACAATTGCGATCAGCCGACCTATCTCGAAATGGTGCGCGCCTATTGCGATGCTTACGGCCTGCCGATCGACGACGTGAGCCGAGACGCCCGAGCGATCGAATGGGCGCAGACGCGAGGTGCCCGATCCGGCCGCGTGGCGATCCAGTTCGTACGCGCCGTGGCCGGCGAGATGGGCAAGGCAATCTGAAAAGCAAAGGGCCCGCCGAAGCGGGCCTGTTTCGATCGGTCGTTACGCTCAGCCCGCGAGCAGCGGGATCGGATCGACCGGGGTCGCGCCCATCCTGAGCTCGAAGTGGAGCTGCGGGCGGCTCACCGAGCCGGTCATCCCCACGCTGCCGATGCTGTCGCCACGGCTGACAGAGTCACCCTTGCTGACCGCGGCGGCCTTGAGGTGGGCGTAGGCGGAGACGTAGCCGTTGGGGTGGCGGATCAGGATGAGGTTGCCGTAGCCTTCGACACCCGAGCCGACATAGATCACGGTTCCATTTTCGGCGGCGCGGACAGCGGTGCCTTCAGGCGCATCGATGTTGATGCCGGTGCCCTTGCTGGCGATGAAATCGGTGATGACCTTGCCTGAAACGGGCCAGCGGAACTTGTCGGCTCCCGACATCGCAGGCTCGGCGGCAGGCGGGACTCTCGTCGGCGCCGGCGAAGCCGTGGCGACCTTGACTGGCGGCTGCACCGCCGAGGCGTTCGGATCGACCAGTTTGGGGTCGGTGATGGCCGCGGTCTTGCTGGGCACGATCGGCGTCAGCGAGGCAACCTTGGTGGCGCCCGCCTGCGGCTTGTCCATCGACGCCAGGAGGTCTGTACGGCCGGGGATGATGACCCGCTGGCCAACGAAGATCTTGTCCGGCGAGCCCAGCCCATTGGCCTGGACGATCGCTTGAGCAGTCACGTCGTAGTGGCGGGCGATGGTGTAGAGCGACTCTCCAGACTGGATCACGTGGGTGTAGGCGCCGGCCGGGATGGTTGCGGTGGCGGCAGAGCCCAGCGAGGCCGTCTGGGCGACCGGGGCCGGGGCATAAGCGGGCTGGGCGGACATGGTACTATTTCCTGTGAGAGGCGGCAGGGCAGAACTCGAAACCGTGCCCGCCGGAACGCTGCCGGTGACCAAGCCGCCATCGCCCCCGCCCACGTTCTCGGGCGGAGTGAAGGGGCCGGTTGCGACCTGCGTGGATACGGGCTTGAGCGGCTGCGGCATCGACTGGATGCCACTACTCGTGGACTGCGGCGCGATCGACCCGGTGACATCGCCGAACCCGACACCGCTCAAAGTGGTGCAGCCTGCTAGCGAAGCCGACCCCAATGCCAGGCTGGCGAAAACGGCGATCTTCAGCCCTTGGCCAGCAACGCGATGACTCATCACACGAACTCGTACACAGCTACTCGATGCCCTAACGATAGGCATTTTAGGTAAAGACGAGTTTAAGGCGTTCGCGTTTTGCGCAGATCGAATCCGGAGGGATTCAGCGGCGGTTAGGGTTACTGCCGAAGCGTGCCGCGGTGCTTCTCGAGGCGGCGCTTGGCCATCAGATCCTCGATCGCGGCTTCGTGCGCATGCGCCATGCGGTTGTCGAAGATCCGGATGCTTCCGCCGCCGACGGTGCGAACCAGCGACGGGATGAGTGAGTAGGCCCTGAGCGGACGCTTGCGGCCGACGAAACGCCCGTGGAAAGCAATCGCCACACTGGCGAAGGTGCCGCGCGCAATGATTTCCCTGCGTTGCGCCGGTGTCATCGCATAGGCAACAAGCCGCCAGTCGATGTCGCCGGCCATGCCATCACGGGCGATACGGCTGAGCAATTCGCGCGCGCCCGCTGGCGATACGAGGTAGCCCACGGTGCTCGGCGCGGTCCACGAGGACCGCTTATTGAGGGCAACGTCGCCCGCCGGACGTACCCTCAGCCGATTGCTGTTGAGGCTGAAGCGGCGGGGCTGCATCCCCTCGTTCACGAAACAGAGCTCGTAGTCGTCTGGTACGGGAATGTCGGCGAGGCTGTGCGGAAGCTCCGACACGATCCACGCATCGTCTTCGAGGATGAGTGCCGACCTCTCGCCGGACGCCACCATTTCCCAGATCGCCACATGCGAGAAGAAGCAGCCAACGGTGCCTTTCATTTCGGTGCCGTAGCCGTGAGTCAGCGCGCCGACCACGAGGTCGGGGAGGTATGACCCGCGCACGGCGGGAATGCGCCGGTAGGCGACATCGCCAAGCTGCCGCGCCATCCGGTCCATGCGCAGGGTGTCGCGATCGAGATTGACGACGAAGATGTCGTAGTCCCGCTCCCCCTTAGGCGGCCGTCCCCAGGCCTGTTTCAGGTCGCGGTGAAACCGCGCCCGGTAGATGAGTAAGCGGGGCCAGTCTGGATTTTTCGGCGACAGCGGTTGCAACTGCTTGGCGATCCGCAGCGCGGTGGCAAAATCCCGCTGCATGGTTGCGAGGTCATAGGCGCGGGACAGCATCTCCACCGACTGTCCATACCGGGCAATGAACCGGTCCAGGCGCTCCCGGGCCCGGACAGCGTCGAACCTCGCCAGGGCGACATCGATGTACCTGAGGTCGAGTTCGGCCGACCGGTAACGCTCGGCCTGTGGCTCGAAAGCATCGAGTTCCTGCCAGCCCTCGGATACCAGCAGGTCGCTCACGTAGTGACGGGCGATGACCGCTTCATTCGGGAAGCGGGCGAGGACATTCTTCCAAAGAGCCCGTCGCTCCTCGAGCGGCAGGCCATGTGCGGCGGCCCTGAGACGGGCGACCAGGACCTCAAAAACGTCAAGAGCGGGCTTTGCCCCGCTCCTGGCTTGTTTCGCTTTTTCGGCCGCCACTATCAGTTGGGATCGCTGAAGCCCGTCGTTCCCGGATCGGCGGTGACCTGGAAGCTCGTCGCCTGGGCGTTTGACTGGGCGATAACCGAGCACTTGACCTGGTGGCCTTCGGCGTCTTCGGCGATCAGCGTCACCAGCAGGTAACCGTCGAAATCGATCGACTTCGATCCCTTCAGCGGGATCTTAGAGTCCTTCTTGAAGCCGAGCGGAACAATCGAGACCTTGGTCGCACCGGCGATCGTCCAATCCACCGTGGCCGACTTGCCGTCATGCGTCATCGACAGTTTGCAGGTCAGCGCCGGGTTCTCGCTGGAGGTGGCGCTGGAGTCGAGCCGATCGGTCGACAGATCAGCGGCCAGCCACAGGGCGTCGGGCGCCAAGGCGCTGGCGGGATTGGCCCGCACAAAGTTTTCGAGTGCAGTCGGGGTGCCCTGCTGGACTGCGCTGGCCAATGCCGCCGCATCGGCAGTCACGGCGCCGGCGAGCAAAATACCCACCGATGCCAATATGGCAATTACTGAAGTGTCAGACATTGAGGCCTCTCTTTATTTGAAATCCGCCGCCAGCGAAGGTTGCCATCGGCCTCGACGGTAGGTCAAGGCCGCTGCATCGCTGGTATTGAAATGAAATACCATTCCCGAACGACGGTCCGGCGACAGCACTAGCCGAGTCGCAGCCGACCGACCATCCGCTGGCTTAGCGCCTGCTCCGTAGCCTGCAGCGCGACCGGCGTGACGGTGATGGCTTTGCCGTGCATCAGCTGGTGGAAATCGAAAGCCGGGTCGAGCGGCAGCGGCGTTTCCGGGATGGCGATGAAAAATTTTCCCGGGGTGTCGGAGGCGTAGTAGCGCATCGGCGAACGCGAGAAGCGCTGGGCGCCGACGACGCGCACCCCTTCGACCGCATCGGGCTCGCAGAATGGGAAGTTGACGTTGAACCACGCGCTTCGCCGCGCATCCTCACCCGCCTCGCTACGAATGCCCTCGACCACCGTGGCGGCGTAGCGGCGAGCGACGCTCCAGTCGATGGCGGTGCCGCGCTCGTAGTCGACGCCCTGGCTCATGGCGATGCCGAGCGCGCCCTGGAACGCGCCCTCGCGGGCGCCAGCGGCGGTGCCCGAACAGTTGATGATGTCGCCTAGATTCTGGCCGTTGTTGACGCCCGAAAGCACCAGATCGGCGGGGCGGTCCTTGAGCAGGAACGTCATCCCCGCCACGACGCAATCGGCGGGCGAGCCGCCCGGGATGGCGAAGACCCGCGACCGCTTCTCGACCAGCTCGAGTTCGCGCCCGAAGGTGAAGCGGTGCGCCGCGCCCGACTGGTTGCCATCGGGCGCGCAGATCCACACGTCGTCGCTGAGGCTGCGGGCGATGTCCTCCATCACGGCAATTCCCGGCGCATCGACGCCATCGTCGTTGGTGATGAGGATACGCAGAGGTTTCGAGGTCATTTGGCGATGACTTCGAGCCCGCCCATGTAGGGTTGGAGCACGTCGGGGACGGCGATGGTGCCGTCCTCCTGCTGGTAGTTTTCCATCACCGCAATGAGCGTGCGGCCAACGGCAAGGGCCGAGCCGTTGAGCGTGTGGACGGGCCTGATCTTGCCGGCCTTGTCCTTGAACCGCGCGTCCATGCGACGGGCCTGGAAATCGCCACAGACGCTGCACGACGAGATTTCGCGGTAGGCGTTCTGGCCGGGCAGCCAGACCTCGATGTCGTAGGTCTTCTGCGCGCCAAAGCCCATGTCGCCAGTCGACAGCAGCATGACGCGGTAGTGGAGGCCGAGCTTTTGCAGCACCGCTTCGGCGCAGGCGAGCATGCGCTCGTGCTCGTCGGCCGATTGCTCGGGCGTGGTGATCGACACCAGCTCGACCTTGTCGAACTGATGCTGGCGCAGCATGCCGCGCGTATCGCGCCCGGCGCTGCCGGCTTCGGAGCGGAAGCACGGGGTGAGTGCGGTGAAGCGGAGTGGGAGTTCGTCTTCGGCGACGATGGATTCGCGGACGAGGTTGGTGAGGGGGACTTCGGCGGTGGGGATAAGTCGCAGGCCGCCAGTTTCGAGCTGAATCTCTCTCAAGCGACGATAGCCGCGGAGCGTCATCGTTATGGAGCTCAAGTCATCGCTCGCATCCAAACGATAACCCAGCGGGACCTCTCCTCGCTCCTCCGCGAGATCGCGCTCATCTATGAACCGTTCGAGCGCCCTCTGACGCTCGGGTTCAGTAAGTGGGCGCTCCGTCTGAAATAGGTCCTCCGCGAACTTCGGCAGTTGCCCCGTCCCGAACAGCGCGTCGTCCTTCACCAGCAGCGGCGGCTGGACTTCGGTGTAGCCGAACTCGGTGGTGTGCAGATCGAGCATGAACTGGCCCAGCGCCCGCTCCATGCGGGCGAGCTTGGCCTTTAGGATGTTGAAGCGCGCGCCGGAAATCTTTGCGGCGGTCTCGAAATCCATCATGCCGAGGGCTTCGCCGAGCTCGAAATGCTCCTTCGGTTTGAATGCAAAACCGGGCTTTGCGGGACGGATTTTCGCAACGGTTGCGGCACTGCCGTTCTGCCCGAAATATTCGACATTGGCGGCCTCGTCGTTGCCGACTGGCACGTCGTCGCTGGGCAGGTTCGGCATGACCAGCAGCGCATCGTTCAACGCCTTCTCGGCATCGCGCTGCTCGCTTTCACCTTTCTGCAGGACGTCCTTGAGCTTCGCCACCTCGTCCATCAGCGACTGGGCCTTCGCCTCGTCCTTGTGCGCCTTGGCCTGGCCGATCTGCTTCGACAGCGTGTTGCGCTGCGTCTGCGCATCCTGCACGCGCTCGATCGCGGCGCGGCCGGTGTCGTCGAGCGCGATCAACTGGGCGACTGTGTGGCAGGTTGCGCCGGCCGGACAGCAGCCGCTCGGCATCCGCGCGGTTGGCCTTGATCCAGTTGATGTCGAGCATGGCGGCGTCCTTCGAAAGTGCGGTCCTTTTGGGCGAGGTGCGGGCCAATGGCAAGGGCTTGGCCGAGCCCCGCGCGGCTTCGCCAGGACGAGCGGAAGCATCCGGCTGGTCCGGTTGTGGGGAGGGAGACGGAGCCGCGGGACGCTGGTGCGCCCGAGGGTATGTTTATGGGGCGCAAC
>JBDTVO010000063.1:0-11825 GCA_040007135.1 Devosia sp.
CCATAAAATCAACCACGGGCGCTTGCGCGTCCCGCGGCCCCGTTCTCCTCCACCCAACACCGGCGGAGGCCCCAGCAACCGGGTCACCGGAGGATTTGTCATGCCCCGGAGTCGAGCCATCGCCACCGCCCCCCTTCCATCTGCAAGCCCCGATCAACTAGGGTCGCGCCGGGCAAGGGGGAGTCGGTCCGTGGCAGCGGCGGAATGGGTGGCGATCGATTGGGGCACCTCCAACGTTCGCGCCTGGGGCATCACGGCCGGCGGCGGCATTGGCTTCTCCGCCAGCTCCGAGCAGGGCATGGGCCGGCTCGAGCCCGCCCAGTTTCCAAACATCCTCGACCAACTCGTCGGCGACCGGACTGCTGGCCGCCTCGACGTGATGATCTGCGGCATGGCCGGCGCGCGCGAGGGCTGGCGGGAGGCGCCATACCTCACGACCCCCGTCGACCTGCACCAACTGGGCGCGGCCGCAGTCGTCCCGACCGGCGCCGACCCCCGTTATTCGCCGCGCATCCTCCCCGGCATCCGCCAGACCGCGGCAGGCCGCGAAGACGTCATGCGCGGCGAGGAAACTCAACTCCTCGGTCTGCTGGCCCTCAACCCCGGGTTCGAAGGCACCGCCATTCTCCCCGGCACCCACAGCAAATGGGCGAGGCTCGCGGGCGGCCGCGTCACCGATTTCTCGTCCGCCATGACCGGCGAACTCTACGACCTCCTCGCGCACCAGTCGGTCCTCCGCCACTCGGTCGGCGGCGACCACGATGCACCGCACACGACGGAAGGCCGCAGCGACGGAATCGAGGCCGGCCTCGCCGCCCCCCAACTCCTCTCGTCCCTCATTTTCCGCGCCCGGGCCGCCGCCCTGGTCTCCGCAAAGAGCCCCGGCTGGAGCGCCGGATACCTGTCGGGGGTGCTGGTCGCAGCCGAAATCGCCGGCCACCGCGACTGGCTTGGCGACCAGCCGGTACCGCTCATCGGCTCCGAAAGCCTCTGCAGCATCTATGCAGAGGTGCTTGCCCGCCTCGGCGTCAAAAGCCTGTTCATCACCGCCGTAGACGCTACCATTGCCGGTCTCACGCTCGCCCGGCAGCAGTCATGACCCCGCACCGTCACCTCATCGCAATCCTTCGCGGCATCACCCCCGCCGAAACCGTCCCGGCTTGCGAAGCTCTGCTCGCAGCCGGCATCGCGCGGATCGAGATCCCGCTCAATTCGCCCATGCCGTTCGTCTCGATTGCCGCCGCCGCCAAGGCCCTCGCCGGCCGCGCCGAGATCGGCGCCGGCACGGTGCTCACCACCGACGAGGTCGACCAGCTTCACGCGGCCGGAGGCAGCTTCGTCGTCTCCCCCGATACCAACGAGGCCGTGATCACCCGGACCCGGACCCTTGGAATGGCGTCCTACCCCGGCGTCTTCACCGCCAGCGAGGCTTTTCGCGCCATCCGCGCCGGCGCCACCGGGCTTAAATTCTTTCCTGCCGAGGTGCTCGGCGCCAAGGGCATTCGCGCTCTCAAGGCGGTGCTGCCGCCGGCTTTGCCTCTCTATGCCGTCGGCGGAGCCGGACCTGACAATTTCCGGGAATATTTCGAGGCCGGCTGCGCCGGCTTCGGGCTCGGCAGCTATATCTTCAAGCCAGGAATGGGCGTCGCCGAGATTGGCGAGCGCGGGCGACGGGCCGTAGCGGCCTATGACAAGGACAGGATCGAGTAGATGCGCGATACCGCCGAGCTTTTCATCGACAGCCGCTGCGAGCTCGGCGAGGGGCCGTTCTGGCATCCGCTGCAGGACCGGCTGTTCTGGTTCGATATTCTCAACAAGACTCTCTACTCAGCGACCGCGGGCGGCATCATGGTCGACCGCTTCATCTTCGAGACCTATGTCTCCGCCGCCGGCATCATCGACGCCGACAATCTCGGCATCGCGTCGGCCTCGGGCATCTTCAAGCTTAACCTGCCAACCGATGGGCGCGAACTTCTGGTCCCGCTCGAGCCCAGCGCTGCGACGCGCGCCAACGACGGCCGGGTCAACCCTGCAGGCGGGCTATGGATCGGCACCATGGGCCTCAAGGATCCCGGGCGCGTGGCCGCAGGCTCGCTCTACCAGGTGCGCAACGGCAAGGCCGAGCGGCTGGCCGCCGACATCTTCATCCCCAACGCAACCTGCTTTTCGCCCGATGGTCGCACCGCCTATTTCGCCGACACGATCGCTGGCGTCATCCGCAAGATCGCAATCGATCCCGAAACCGGCCTCCCGATCGGCGAGTGGCAGGAATTCGTCGGCGGCGATCACCCGGGCGATCCCGATGGCGCCATTGTCGATGCCGAGGGGTTTGTCTGGAATGCGCGCTGGGGCGGCTCCTGCGTCATCCGCTTCAGCCCCGACGGCAAGGTCGACCGCGTCGTCAAGGTCCCGGTGAGCAAGGTCACCTGCCCCGCCCTCGGCGGCAAGGACTTCAAGACGCTCTATCTGACCAGTGCCCGCGAGGGCATGAGCCCGGACGAGCTCGCTGCGCAGCCGGGCGCCGGCAGCATCTTCGCCCTCGAGGTCGATGTCCCCGGGCTACCGGAGCCGCTGTTCAGGGCCTGATCCGCCAGGGCTGGTCGGCCGGCGAAATGGCGGTGCGGATGTCGAACGTCTCTGTAGCGGCGTTCCAGTGCAGCCAGTACGTGCCACGCGCCAGGAGGTCGTCGCCGTCGATCACCGCCTTGCTGGCACACCACGACGGCGCGGTGCCGCGGGTCACGATCAGGTCGGCCCGCCCGCATTCCTCCTCGAACGCCGCCGGGTCAGTCACCAGCGCAAAGCTGAACCCGACCGTGCTGGTGCCGATGCAGGCGCTGGAGTCGCAGCTCTCCACCGCCTTGCCCACGATCGGATCGCTGTACGTGTCCCTCCACACGTCGAGCGCAAAACTCTGGTCCTTCCCCGCAGCCAGCTCCAGCCCACCACTGCCACGGATCGCAATCGCCTGCGTCGTATCCGCGACGAGCACATCGGGCGGCCGGTCGATCGCAAACAGCAGGACCACAGGTACCATGGCGAGCGGACCAAGCAGCCTCCACCGATCGCGAAAAAACGCGAACCACGCCAGCGCCGCGAGGCTCGCGACAAGCGCCAGCGGCGTCAACAGCGGTGCGGCCCGTAGATGTTCGCTCAGTGCGGACACAATCTTCGCCATATCGAGCATCCGCTCGACCGACCAACCCATGGCAAGCAGAAATGGCTGCTCGATCCCGAACGGCATCGCCAGCACCGCCACCGCAGCCGCCGGCATCATGACAAAGCCCACCAGCGGCAGCGTCGCCAAATTGCCAAGGATCCCCAACGGCGAGGTCTGCTGGAAATGGTAGATCGAGAACACCAGCGTCGCCACCCCGGCCACGAGGCTGGTGATCGCAATGCCCTTCAGGTAGCCAAACGCATGAGCGATCAGGCTCGCGTCGCGCGACCTCTCACTGCGATAATTCTCGTAGGCGCCGACCAGAGCAATGACGGCCGCAAAGCTCAACTGGAAACTCGGCCGGAACACGCTCGCTGGGTCGGTCGCCACGACGATCATGCCGGCAATGGCGATATTGCGCATCGTCAGCGCGCGCCGTCCGAACAGCACGGCCCCGAACACCAGCACGATCATCAGTGTCGAACGCAGCGCGGCGACATTGCCCCCCGAGATGCCGTAGTAGAACAGAGCCGCCGCAATCCCCCCGAGCGCCGCCAGCCGCTTCACCGGAACCCGCCGTCCGATCCCGGGGAATCCCGCGAGCACAAGCCGCAACACCCAGAATGCGCCTCCGGCAACAATCGTGAGGTGCAGTCCCGACACCGACAGCACGTGAGCAATGCCCGCCGTCGCCATCGTCGTCCGTACGTCGTCGCCGACTTCGCTCTGGTCGCCGTTGATGATCGCGCGAGCCACGCCCGCCGTTGGTTGCGGCAACACCGCGTCGATCCTCGCCGCGATCGTGCGTCTCAGTCCGTCGGTAATCCGGTCGAGACTGGCGGGGTCGCCGCTCCCCACGATCTGCGGCGGCTTGGTCGAGTTGCCGTAGGCGCCGATCCCGTCGAAATGGGCATGGAATTGCGGATCGAACCCGCCGGGCAGGACTGGACCGGGCACCGGCGCAAAGCGGAACGAGCCGCCGATGCGGTCACCCGGCTGGAACGTCTGCGCGCCCCGGATCAGCACCCGCGCGCGCCGCACCGGCAGAGCTCGCGCACTCCCGTCCGGCGCAACGGCGGAAAGTACGACGCGCTGCTCCTTCGCGTCGGCCTCGATAATCTCGTCGACCCGCGCCTGGTAGGTGCCGAACGCCGGACGCATCAGCATGGGCGTCCCCCACAGCAGGCCGCCGATCGGCAACAGACAGAGTCCGACCCATGCCGACGCAAGGAGTGTCAGCAGCCGCAGCATGACAAGGTTGCGCCACGCAGCAGCGATTGCCCCAACAAAAGCAGCCGCACCGGCGATCAGTACGGCAGCCTGCGGCGCCACCGGCAGGTTGGCCGCCCCAACCACGCCGGCGACCATGCCGAAGGGCAGCAGGATGAACAGGCGGCGCCCCTCGAGCGCCTCCTCAAGACTGCGCGCCAGGCCGGTGCGAACCGGCGTGTGGACAGGCAGCAAAAAAGGCTTCGGCGGCGTCGGGGCAAGCCCCGTCGCCGGACTGTCGGATGCCCCGATTTCCAGGGTTTCCGTCACGAGCCCCTGCCCTTGCGATCCCTCGACGCCATGCTACACACGGCCCCGCCCAATCGCCACGGTCCTCATGTCTGAACCCGTCGTTACCCGCTTTGCCCCCTCGCCCACCGGCTACCTCCACATTGGAGGGGCGCGGACCGCGCTGTTCTCCTGGGCATTCGCGCGCAACCAGAACGGCAAGTTCCTGCTTCGCATCGAGGACACGGATCGAGAGCGTTCAACCGAAGAAGCCGTGCGAGAGATCTATGCCGGCCTCAAATGGCTCGGCCTCGATTGGGATGGGGAGCCCACGCTGCAGTTCAGCCGCGCCGTGCGCCACGCACAGGTCGCACGCGACCTGCTCAGCCGCGGCCAAGCGTATTACTGCTATTGCTCACCGGACGAACTCGCACAGATGCGGGAAGATGCCCGGGCGAAGGGGCTCCCGCCGCGCTACAACGGCTATTGGCGCGACCGCGACCCCAAAACCGCACCGAAGGGCGTAGCGCCGGTCATCCGCGTCAAGGCTCCGCGCTCAGGCGAGATCCGTGTGCACGATCACGTTCAGGGCGAGGTGGTGTTCAAGGCCGAGAACCTCGATGATTTCATTATCCTGCGCTCCGACGGCACCCCGACCTACATGCTTGCGGTGGTTGTCGACGACCATGACATGAGCGTCACCCACATCATTCGCGGCGACGACCACCTGACCAACGCCGCCCGGCAGATCGTCATCTACGATGGCATGGGCTGGAAGGTGCCGGAGATGGCCCATATTCCGCTCATTCACGGACCGGACGGAGCCAAGCTGAGCAAGCGGCACGGCGCCCTTGGCGTCGCCGCCTATCGGCAGATGGGCTACCTGCCTGAAGCAATCATCAACTACCTCGCGCGGCTCGGTTGGAGTCACGGAGACGATGAGCTGTTCTCGCGCGAGCAGATCGTCGAGTGGTTCTCTCTCGAAGGCCTCAACAAGGGTGCGGCCCGCTTCGATTTCGCAAAGCTCGAAAGTATCAACGGCCACTACATCCGGCAGAGCGAACCCGGCTACCTCTTCGACGTCATGCTGGCGACAGCGGAGGAGCTGGGTCGTGACCTCGACACGGCAGGGCTCGCGGGCAACAAGAGCACCATTCTCGCTGCCCTTCCGGAGCTGCAGCCGCGCGCCAAGACAATCCTCGAACTCATCGACCTCGCACACTTCATATACGCTGTGCGGCCGATCGAGCTCGACAACGCGGCGCGGGCGGAACTCACCGATGAGGCCCGCGCGCTGCTCGCTTCGGCGCGCACTGTTCTTGCCGACGTCACCTTCTGGAGCGTCCCCTCGATCGACGGGGCGATGCGAGTCTTTGCCGAGGCCAAGAACCTCAAGCTCGGCAAGATCGCCCAGCCGCTTCGGGCCGCGCTCACGGGCCACACCATCTCCCCCGGCATCTTTGAGGTGATGGTCCTTATCGGCAAGGGCGAGACACTATCCCGGATCGCGGACCAACTGGTTCAGATAGGTCAGTAGTGTTCACCTTTCTGTTGCGGGGCGGGCATAAATGGTCTACGTCCAATACTGTAGCATTCATTGCATCCCGGCCGCCCTCCTCCCCGTTTTGCCCGCGGCCCTGAAGGAGAGCACCCATGCCTGAGACCGTGGCAAAACTGATCGTCGGCGACCAGACCTACGAGTTCCCCGTCCTGAGCGGAACCATCGGACCCGACGTAATCGACATCCGGTCGCTCTATGCCAAAACAGGGATGTTCACCTACGATCCCGGGTTCACCTCCACCGCCGCAACCGACAGTTCCATCACCTACATCGACGGCGACATCGGCGAGTTGATGTACCGGGGTTATCCGATCGACCAGTTGGCGGAGAAGTCGAGTTTTCTTGAAGTCTGCTACCTGCTTCTCTACGGCGAGCTGCCAACCGAGGCCCAGCTCGTCGACTTCACCCATCGCGTGACCACGCACACGATGCTGCACGAGCAGATGCACTTCCTCTACCGCGGCTTCCGCCGTGACGCGCATCCGATGGCTGTGGTCTGTGGCGTGGTCGGTGCGATGGCCGCGTTTTATCACGACTCGACGGACATTAACGACCCGATGCAGCGTGAGATCGCCTCGATCAGGCTCATTGCCAAGATGCCAACCATCGTTGCGATGGCCTACAAATACTCCGTCGGCCAGCCTTTCGTATATCCGCGCAACGACCTCGACTACGCCAGCAATTTCCTCCGCATGTGCTTTTCGGTGCCAGCCGAGGAGTACGTGGTCAATCCCGTCATTGCGCGGGCGATGGACCTGATCTTCACGCTCCACGCCGACCACGAGCAGAATGCCTCGACATCCACTGTGAGGCTCGCGGGCTCGTCGGACGCCAATCCCTTCGCCTGTATCGCCGCAGGCGTCGCCTGCCTCTGGGGTCCGGCGCACGGCGGCGCAAATGAGGCGGCGCTGAACATGCTCAAGGAGATCGGCACTCCCGACCGCATTCCCGACTTCATCGCCCGGGTGAAGGACAAGTCCAGCGGCATTCGCCTGATGGGGTTCGGGCACCGCGTCTACAAGAACTACGATCCACGCGCCAAGGTCATGCAGGCCACCTGCAAGGAAGTCCTTGGCCTGCTTGGTGTCGAGAACAACCCCCTGCTCCAGGTTGCCCAGCAGCTCGAGCACATTGCGCTGACCGACGAATATTTCATTTCGCGCAAGCTCTACCCCAACGTCGACTTCTACTCAGGCATCATCCTCGAGGCGATCGGCTTCCCAACCTCGATGTTTACGGCGATCTTTGCCCTGAGCCGGACGGTGGGCTGGATCGCCCAGTGGAAGGAAATGATCGCCGATCCGCAGAAGAAGATCGGCCGGCCGCGGCAGCTCTATCATGGCTCCCCGGCCCGCGAATACCTTCCCATCGCTCAGCGCAAGTAGGCGAGGACGCGCTCTGCCGGATCGACGGGAGCTTCCCCCGGTTCGCCCTCTCGCATCTTTCGGCGGATCTCCGCAAAACCGGCCTCTTGAGCTTCCATCGCACCGCTATCGTCGAGGAGCCGGCGTAGGTTCGCGACGAGCCTACCGGTCTCCGGGGCGCGCAGGAGGACCTCCGGAACGAGCTCGCGCCCGACGACAATGTTGGGCAGGCCGACAAACGGCACGCGGTATTTCTCGCGATTGGCCAATTGGCCGCGATCGCCGATGTACGTCACCACCATCGGCACCCCGGCCAGTGCAAGCTCGAGTGTGATGGTACCGCTCACCGCAACGGCGGCAACCGCCTCATCAAAGGCTCGTCGGGCCGCGTCTGCTCCGCTGACCACGGACACCTCGTCCGGCCTGCCACGGACCTCTCGTTTGATCCGGTCCACCTGAGAGGCGACCGTGAGAAGGACGAGCCCCGACACGCGCGCATGACCCCGGACCGCCTCGGCGGTTGCCCTCATCAACGGCAGGTGGCGGCCGATCTCTCCGCTGCGACTTCCTGGAAGAAGCAGCAGCGGCCCCCGGTCGGGCTGCATCGACCTAGCCCGGATGTCTCGCGCAGCCGCGTGACCGACATAGGACGTCGGCGGTCCGCTCAGCTCCTTCATGACTTTTGGTTCGAACGGCAGTACGGCCATGACTTCGTCGAACAGCGGCTTCAGAACCCTCGCGCGTTCCGGCTTCCAGGCCCACACGCTAGGGGCGACGTAGAGTAGTAACGTCCCCTTGTAGCCGCTCTTGCGCAGCGTTTGGGCGACAGTCTGGGAGAACACCTGCGCGTCGATGAAGACCACGATGTCCGGGTTCTCCGAACGGATCGCGCGGACCGTCTGACGCATCCGACGATACAGCAGCGGGTAGCGAAGCAGGACGTCGCGCCAGCCCATGACGGCTAGGTCACTCATGGGAAACAGCGAACTGAGGCCAACCCTTGCCAATTCCGGGCCACCGACACCGCTGGGTTCGATGGATGCCCGTCGAGCCAGTCGCTCGACGAGATCAGCGCCAAGCCGGTCGCCCGACGGTTCACCCGCTACAAGAAAAATGCGCGCGCTAGCCATGTCGGATCGGGGCGCCGACGACGGTGACGCCGAGCCGCACCCCAGCCGCGACGACGGCATGACGATCCGCGATCAACGACCTGCCCGCCTCGACGGCAATCACCGAAACTCCCGCTGCAGCGGCGATCTCCACTGTCATCGCACCGATGGTCGGCAAGTCCACAAAGGACGGCTGGCGTGGCTTGCTCGCCTTGGCAAGGATGGTCGCATCGCCGCCGTCGCCAAACAGCCCTCTCTTACGCAGGTCCCCGACCCTCTCCAGCAGCGCGTCCGTTCCACCAATGTCCTCGGTGGCGATGAGACGGCGCCCGCAGACGACGACAGCCTGTCCAAGATCGAGCCGGCCAGCCTTCCGAGCCATGACCAAGGCGTAAGCGACTACGGCTCGCAACGGCACATCGATCGCCGTCCCCACTACGACTTCGTCGCCCACCACAAGGGTTGGAGCCACCTGATGCGCGCCGATGAGGCGCGCGCCCATTGCAGCTTCCACCTGAGATCGGAGCTGCGCCAAGTCGATGTCGCCTGTCCCACCCGGTGGCTGCCCGACGGCGCGCGCAACGCCCTTTCGAACCTCGTCGGAAAGCAAGGCTCCGCCCACAAGGCAGACGTGAGTGGACCGGAACTCACGCACCTGCGCCGCGATCTCGCCGAGATCGATCGTGACTTGAACAACCCCGCTATCAAGATCTGATCGTGAACCGAGTGCCAGTACCTGGACCGTGTCACCGCTGTGCTTGGCCGCAGCAATCACCGATTGAACCAACGCGCCCTCGCCTGCAACGACGGTGAGGCGGCGCGGCATCAGCCTTCCGACAGCCCGTTGCGTGGTTGCGTCAGCGGACGATCCTTGGCCGCGACCACGAAATTGACGATCTCGAGCACAGCCGGTTCGGTGGCGAATATTGTAGCAGCATCTTCAAGCCGCTCCTGCAGCGGTCCCTCGCTTGAAAAAATCAGCCGATAGGCAGCCCGCAGCGAGTGAATGACCTCCCGGTCAAATCCACGACGCTTGAGTCCGACCAGGTTGAGCCCGGCAAGTCTGGCGCGGTTGCCCACAGCCATGCCGTATGGAATGACATCGGCATCAACCATCGAATGCGCGCCAACGAAGGCCTGCTCGCCGATGCGCACATATTGGTGGACGCCGCAAAGCCCACCAAAGGCAACGTGATCTCCGATCACGCAGTGACCAGCGATGGCGACGTAGGCGGCGATGACGACATCATTGCCTATCCGGCAATCGTGAGCCACGTGCGCCGAGGTCATCAGCAGACAATCGTCGCCGATCACCGTCTCCATCATCCCGCCCGCGGTGCCGGTATGAACGGTGACGTTCTCGCGAATCTGGCAGCGCGCTCCGATCGTTAGACGGCTCGCTTCGCCGTGATATTTGAGGTCCTGGGGATGATGACCGATCGAGGCAAACGGGAAGATCCTGGTTTGCGGACCGATCCGGGTCAGGCCAGCAACGACGACGTGGGACACCAGCTCGACGCCGTCCCCCAGCGTGACGCCGCTCCCGACGAGGCAATAGGGGCCTACCTTAGCGCCGTCCCCGATCGTCGCGCCGGCCTCGACGATGGCGGTCGGATGAATCTGGGCTCCCATGACTACGGTTCTCGAACCACCATGGCGCCGACTTCAGCTTCGGCGATCAGGGTTGACCCCACCATGGCCCTCGCCTCGTACCAGCCCATCTGGTTGCGACGGCGAATCTTGCGAATGTGGTACTCGATCCGATCGCCCGGCCCGGCCGGCTTGCGGAACTTGCACTTGTCGATGGTCAGCAAGTAGACGATGTGGCGCCCCTTATCCATGTCGTTGGCAATGGCGATCGCGCCTGCGGTCTGCGCCATGCCCTCAAGGATGAGGACCCCCGGGAACACCGGGTTCCCGGGAAAGTGTCCCTGGAAGAACGGCTCGTTGACGCTGACATTCTTGATCCCGACCGCGGACTCGTCCCGGTCGATATTGATGATCCGGTCGATCATCAGAAATGGATATCGATGCGGCAGGGCCTGCAGGATCTCGGCGATGTGCATCGACTCGAGCGTTTCCGACAACTGCGGCCGCGCCTCGTCTCTAACGTCCACTTTTAGTCCCTTTGCTCAATCGTCTCAGCGTGACGACCTGCCGTCTCCACGCGCCAACTTCATCTGCAGGGTAACCCGCCACGGTCATCCCCGGGGGGACATCCTTGGTTACCACCGTTCGGCCAGCTAAAACGCTGCCTTGCCCAATGGTCAAGTGCCCTGCACTACCGGCACCGCCGCCCAGCATTGCCCCATCGCCGATTATGGTTGATCCGGCCAGACCAACCGTCCCGGCGATCAGGACGTTCCGCCCGATCCTGCAGTTATGGCCGATCTGGACCAGGTTATCGATCTTGGTCCCTTCACCTATGACGGTATCTCCGAGTGCACCCCGGTCTATCGTCGTATTGGCGCCGATTTCGACGCGATCCTGGACGATGACTCGACCCAATTGCGGTATCTTGCGGTTGGTCCGGCCATGATCCAGCCAGCCGAACCCTTCGATTCCGATGCGGGCGCCGGCGTGCACCACAACGTTGTTTCCGAGATGGGCACATTCGATGCTGACATTGGAGCCAATGACGCAGTTTCGCCCCAGCGTTACGCCTGCGCCCAGCACCGAGTTGGGGCCGACGACTGACCCTCGGCCGACCTCTACGCCGGGCCCCAGCACCACACCGGGGCCGAACTGGACATCGGACTCGGCGATATGGAGGTCATCCTCGGGCTCGAGCAGCGCGGTCACGGCGCCCCGGACGCCGCCCGGGTAGAGGATATCGAGAGCTGCAGCAAAGGCGGCGTGCGGGTCGGCTGCGACCACGGCAATCGTGCCGGCCGGTACGTCAGACTCTAGCTCGAATGACACTATGACCGCCCGCGCCGCAGTCACCAGCAGCGCTTCGCGATACTCGCTCTTGGCAGCAAGGGCGAGGTGCCCCTCCCCGGCCAGCCCGAGTTCCTCGGCGCCGTGGATCAGCGGCCCGTCACCATCGAGGTCCGGAAGCGCAAGACCGATGGCGCGGAGCAGTGCACCAAGAGCGGTGGGGCCGGCGAAGGTGTGGAAACGAGTGTCGACCA
>JBDTVO010000064.1:0-11742 GCA_040007135.1 Devosia sp.
ACCGACCAGAGCGACCATGCGGCCCTCGGGGATATCACGGCGCGCCCATGGTTTGGCGCGAACGTAGTCCTGCACCATCGAGGCAAAGGCGGTGAAAGCAACGCCAAGGCCAACCGAGCCGGTCGAGATGTCGACGTCATCGGTGTCCTTGGTGCGCGACGGGTAGGATTGAGCGCCGCCGAAGGCGCGGAAGGCCTTCAGCTTGTCGAGGCTCTGCTTGCCGAACAGATACTGGATGGCGTGGAACACCGGGGCCGCGTGTGGCTTGACGGCGACTCTATCCTCGGGCCGCAGCACGGCGAAGTAGAGGACCGACATGATGGCGGCCATGGAAGCGGACGAGGCCTGGTGGCCTCCGACCTTCACTCCGCCGACATTGGGACGAATGTGGTTGGCGTGATGAACCGTCCAGTTCGACAGCCACAGGGCCTTCTGCGTCAAGTCCTCGAGCAGAGCGATCCTGTCCGTTGCCTTGGTACGTGCGTGCATGTTCGTCCTCCGCGCCGCACACTGCGCCCGGACTGACGCCGATTTCTTGCTATTTTTGGCTGGGATAGGCGCCGTAGCGCACGATTCACCACATTTGGAGGTCGAAACCAACGGATGCCGCCAATTCGCGCACCCGAGGTGGCGATGCGTCGTCCGCGGACGCCTACAGCGCGAACGGGCGAAAGTGCTTGCTGAGCTTCAGCGTCTGGGCCTGGTAGTTGCTGCCGAGCCCGGTGCCGTAGAGGCGGTCCGGCCGCTCGCTCAGGCGCTCATAGACCAGGCGACCGATGGTCTGGCCGTGGCCGAGGAGGAACGGCACTTCGCGGCTGCGCACTTCGAGCACGGCACGGCTGCCGGTGCCGCCGGCGGCGGAGTGGCCGAAGCCGGGATCGAAGAAGCCGGCGTAGTGGACGCGGAACTCCCCGACCAGCGGATCGAACGGCACCATCTCGGCGGCGTAGGCAGGCGGCACGTGGACGCTTTCGCGCGATACGAGGATGTAGAACTCGTCAGGATCGAGGATGAACTCGTCGCTGCCGCGGTTGATCAGCGGCTCCCAGTAGTCGAGGACATCGAGCGTATCCTTGATGTCCATGTCGATCACCGGAGTGTGCCGCTTGGAGCGGAAGCCGATGAGGCCGTTGCGACCGGTGCCCTTGAGGTCGATGGACAGAGCGACGCCCTCGCCCACCGCCTCGTTGGCGTCATAGACCAGCGTTTCAACGCGATGCAGCGTCTGGTGCTCGGGGATACTCAGGCGGGTGTCGCCGACGCGAAAGCGCATCTGGCTGAGGCGCGAACCGCGGCGCACGCGGACCGGGAAGGTGCGCGGGCTGATCTCGAGATAGAGCGGACCGCGATAGCCGGCGGGCAGCGTATCGAAGCCGCGCGCGCGGTCGCCGATGACGCGGGTGAAAACATCGAGCCGGCCGGTCGAGCTCTTGGGGTTGGCGCCGGCCGACACTGACGGCGGCAGCGCCAGGCTTTCGAGCAACGGCACAAGATAGACGCAGCCGCGTTCGAGCACGGCGCCATTGGTGAGGTCGAGCCGGTGCAGCTCGAGCGACTTGATGCGCTGGGAGACGGTCTGCTCGGGGCCGGGGAGGAAGCTCGATCGTACCCGGTAGGCGACGTCGCCGAGGCGTAGATCGAGACTCGCCGGCTGCACCTGGTCGGCGTCGAACGGCGGGGCGAAAATGGCGTCGGCGTCCCGCAGCCGCTCGATGAGCCGGGCAGGAAAGACGCCTGGGGACCAGAGTTCGCTGCTCGCGCTCATGAGGGCGTGTTTACCGAGTGGGTTACGCCCGCGAAAGCGAGAATTTGTGCCCGTGGGACGTAACGCAGGGAAAACGAAGGGCTCCCGCTTCGCCGGAATGACCCGCTGGGTGATGGGTTGACGGGTTGGCGGGGCGGGACTAGAGCACTTTGCAGTGGTGATTTGGCCGGTCTGATTGCAGCCACTTAAAATAACTCGCTAAAGGGACCCGCTGCAGCCGGCCGCTCATTGCGCGCCGGTTTTTTGCTGTCCGTGGAGTGCCGCATGTCCAATTCGAAGAACCCGCTGAGCGATCCGAAGAACCGCTCGGCCGAAACGCATCTCGTGCATGGCGGCTCGATGCGCTCGCAGTTCAACGAGACGAGCGAGGCGATCTATCTCAACTCGGGCTATGCGTATCCGAGCTCGCAGCATGCCGAGGACATCTTCACGCACGCGATTGAGGGCCACAACTACTCGCGCTTCGCCAACCCGAACTTCGACATGCTGCAGACCCGCATGGCGCTGCTCGAGGGGGCGGAGGCGGCGCGGGTGTTTGCCACGGGCATGGCGGCGGTGACCAATGCGGTGATGAGCCAGGTGCGAGCGGGCGACCACATCGTCGCGGCGCGGGCGCTGTTCGGCGGCTGCCGCTATGTGATCGAAGACCTGATGCCGCGCTTCGGCGTCGCCTCGACATTGGTCGATGGCCGTGACTCCGCCAATTTCGAGCGAGCCATGCAGAAGAACACCAAGCTCGTGTTCATCGAGACGCCGACCAACCCGACGCTGGAGCTGGTGGATCTTGCCGCAGTGGCGAAGATCGCCAAGGCGCATGGGGCAAAGCTCATCGTCGACAATGTGTTTGCAACGCCGCTCTACCAGCACCCGCTGGCGCTCGGCGCCGACCTCGTCACCTATTCGGCGACCAAGCATATCGATGGTCAGGGCCGGACGCTGGGCGGCATCGTGCTCGGCAGCAAGGCGCTGATCGAAGCCGATGTGCACACGCTGTTGCGGCAGACGGGCGCCTCGATGTCGCCGTTCAACGCCTGGGTTCTGCTCAAGGGGCTCGAGACGCTGGCGCTGCGTGTGACGCGGATGACGGACAGCGCCGAAAAGGTCGCGGCGTTCCTCGCCGGCCACAAGAAGGTCGCGCGCATCTCCTACCCGCACCACAAGAGCCACCCGCAGTACGAGCTGGCGAAGCGGCAGATGACGCGCGGCTCGACGCTGCTGGCGATACAGGTGAAGGGTGGGCGCGAGGCGGCGTTCAAGCTGTCGGACTCGCTGGCGGTGATCCTGATCTCGAACAACCTCGGCGACGCCAAATCGCTGATCACCCATCCTGGGACAACGACGCACCAGCGCTTCACCGAGGCGGTGCGGCTCGAGAGCGGCATCACCCCCGGGCTACTGCGGCTGAGCGTCGGGCTGGAGGCTCCGGACGATCTGATCCGCGACCTCGAGTTTGCGCTGGACCAGATCTGAGCGCTCACCACACGCCGGGCACCCAGCGCCATTTCACACGCTGGGTGTAGGCTGTGTAGCCGGGCAATTCCGCGTGCAACGTCTGTTCCTCGAACAGTGTGCGCGGCACGAGGCCTATGACGACGATGGCGGCGGGGATGAGCGCCCACCACGAGCCGAGCATCAGCGCCATGCTGACCGCCAGCAGGCTGCCGAAGATGTAGCCGGGATGACGGACATAGGCATAAGGCCCGGTGTCGATCACCGTTTGTCCGCGGTCTGACTGGATGCGCACCCCTGGCTCGAAGTGGCGATTGACCGCCTGCGGCCAGGCTTCGCCGGCATAGGCGATGACGAACAGCACATAGCCGAGCCAGATGACCCAGTCGGGCGCATTGGCGCCGCCAAGGCGGAGGTCGAACCCGGCTACTGGCAGGATGAGGAAGAAGCCGCCCATGACGAGGCTGATGAACAGGTAGTCGAGCGGCTTGGTGCCGGCCTGGATACGCGAGCGGGCGACGAAGATTTCGGGGTTGAGCCGCCAGAGCACAGCGATGGCGATCAGCGTGGCGACAACGAAGGCGGCGCAGAAGGCCCAGCCGTGCGGCCAGTTCAATGTGCCGGCGGGGACGAACAGGATCAGCCCCATGATGGCGAGGGTGACGGCCAGGGCGACAAAGCTCTGGGCGACGGCACGGGATGGCGACGGCAAGGGCGAGGGCTTTGGCTCAGGCATCGGCGTTCCTCCTCGAAGCCCCAAATACCCCTACTCGGCCGGCCGGACCACTAAGTCCGTGTTGGCGCTCTCGAGCTCGCTCGCAAGGCGTTCGGCCTCGTGCGCCTTGGGCTTGGACAGCCGCGCCAGCAGCAGGTAGGCGACGGGGGTCAGCAGCAGCGTCGAAACCGATGCGAAACCGAGGCCGCCGACGATAATCCAGCCGAGGGCCTGTCGCGCCTCGGCGCCGGCGCCGGACGAGATCACCAGCGGCACGCCGCCGAGCACGGTGGCGATCATGGTCATCAGCACCGGCCGCAGGCGGATGTTGGCGCTTTCCTCGATCGCCTCGCGGACGCCGAGGCCACGATCGCGCAGCTGGTTGGCGAACTCGACGATCAGAATGCCATTCTTGGCCATGATGCCGACGACCATGATGAGGCCGATCTGCGAATAGACGTTGAGGCTGCCGCCGGTGGCCAGCACAGCATAGACGGCGCAAGCGAGACCGAACGGCACGGTCACCATGACGATCAGCGCCGAGAACACGCTCTCGAACTGGGCCGAGAGCACCAGCAGCACCACCAGCACGGCGACGCCGAAGGTGATGGCGAGGCCATAGTTGGAGTCGCCGATGGTCTTGGCCTCGGCGAGGGGCAGGATGGTGTCGCCGGGCGGCAGGATGGGGGCGGCAAGCTCGCGCACGCGGGCATAAGCATCGCCGAGGGCATAGCCGCCGTCGAGGCTCGCCGTCACCGAAACATCGCGGCGCTGCTGCTCGCGCGTCAGCTGCGGCGCGGTGGGCGCTTCGTTGAGCGTCGCGATCGAGGACATTGGCACGTACTTGCCGTCCTTGGTCTTGACGAAGATGCCCTCGAGATCGCCGGGATCGTTGACCGGCTCGGTGGTGGAGAGCATGCGCACCGTGTAGCTCTGGTCTCCGACGAACACCTGGCCGACCGAGGCGCCGTCGATCATCGCCTGCATAGTGGTGGAAAGGCCATTGATGTCGATGCCGAGCGCCGCTGCCTTGTCACGATCGACGGAGAGGCTGAGCTCGGGCGTGGTGGCCGAGTAGTTGACGGTAACGCGACCGAATTTCGGATCGGTGTTCATCTGGTCGGCGATCTTCTGCGCCGTCGCCGCCAGCTCCTTGTAGTCGGAGCCGGCCACGGCGAACTGCAGGCCGTTGCCGCCGCCGCGAATGCCGAGGCTGTTGGACTGGATCAGGTTGGCGCGGACGCCCGGCACGAACTGCAGCAGTTGGTTCACCTGCGCGGCGATCTGCTGCTGACTGCGGGCACGCTGGTCCCAGGGCGCGAGGGTCAGGGTGATGAAGCCGCTCGAGGTGTTGGAGCCAAAGCCGGACACCGAAAACACCGATTTGACCTCACCGGACTTGACCAGCGGCTGCACCAGATCCTCGATCTTCTGCATCTGCGTCTGAGTGAAATCGAGGCTCACGGTGGGCGGCGCGGAGACGCGGATCATGATCGCCGCGCGGTCCTCGGGCGGTGTCAGCTCCTGGCGGATGGAGCCGAAGACGATCACCGCCGCGCCGGCGAACAGCACCGCGATCAGCACCACCACGAGCGGCGTATCGAGGCAGAAATGCAGGACGCGGCGATAGAGGCGGGTCAGCATGCGGCCGAAGGCGGCGATGGGGTTACGGTGCACCCGATCATCGTGGGGGCGGAGCAGCCGCGAGGCGAGCATGGGCCCGAGGCTGAGCGCCACGAGGGCCGAGAGGCCAACGCAGATGGCGAGGGTGAAGCCGAACTCGCGGAACAGGCGGCCGGTCTGCCCCGGCAGGAAGGAGATCGGCACGAACACGGCGATCAGCGTCAGGCTGGTGGCGACCACGGCAAAGAACACCTCGGTGGTGCCCAGCACCGCGGCGGCGCGCGGGCCGGCGCCCATGGAGCGGCGGCGCACGATGTTTTCGAGGACGACAATTGAATCGTCGACGACGAGGCCAGTGGCGAGAACGATGGCCAGCAGTGTCAGGATGTTGAGCGAGAAGCCAGCGAGGTAGATGCCGGCGACGGCGCCGACCAGCGCCACGGGCATCGACAGCGCCGGAACGATGGTGGCGCGCCAATCCATCAGGAACAGGAAGATCACGGCGATGACGATGACGACGGCGAGACCGAGCGAGCGCTCGACCTCGTGCAGCGCGCCGGAAATGAAGATCGAATCGTCGCTCGAGACCTTGATGACGACGTCCTTGGGCAGCGTCTGCTGCAGCGTCGCCACCGCCTTCTGCACGCCCTCTGAAATCTGCACGGTGTTGGACTGCGCGGCGCGGATGATGCCGATACCGATGCCGGACTTGCCATCGGAGTGGAGGCCGCTCGAGGACGAGGCTGGGCCAAACACGACGGTTGCCACATCGCCGAGGCGCGTGCGGCCGTTGATGATGATGTTCTCGAACTGCGCCGGCGTGGTGACGTCGGCCGAAGCGCGGACCGAGATGTTCTGGTTGGCGCCGTTGAGGGTGCCAGCGGCGGTATCGAAGGCAAGCGAGGTCAGCGCCTGCTGGATGTTGGCGACGGTGAGGCCGACCGACGCCAGCTTGTTCTGGTCGACATCGATGGTGAAGACCTTGGCCTGCTCGCCATAGATCTGGAGATCGGCAACGCCGGGTACGGCGGCCAGGGCTTCGGAGATCTGGTTGTCGACGAGATTGCTGAGGTCGTCGCGGCTCATGGTCGGCGAGGTCACCGAGAGCTGCAGCACCGCCTGGGCGTTGGAGTCGGCCTTGACGATGGTGGGCGCGTCGACGCCGTCGGGGAAGCGGTTGATCAGCCGGGCGGTGGCGTCGCGCACATCGGAGGTGGCGCTGTCGAGATTGGTGCCGTCGGCAACGGTCAGCGTGACCTGGCTGCGGCCGTAGGAGGAACTCGAGGAGATGCCGGTGAGGCCCTGCACGCGGGCCACGGCGCCTTCGATGGTCGAGGTGATTTCGCGGTCGACGCTGTCGGCGGAGGCGCCGGGGAAGCTGGTGTTGACCGAGAGCACCGGCTGGTCGACCTGCGGCAGCTCGCGCACCTCGATGCCGAGGAAAGCGGCGAGGCCACCGACGACGATGAGCGCGTTGATGACAACGGCCAGCACCGGGCGGCGGACGAAGAGACCGGCGATGCGACTGCCCTGCGCGTTCTGCCCCGCAATGCTCATGGGATCAGCCCCCGGCCGCCGAACTGGCGGTGCGCGGGGGGCGCGAGGCGGAGTGTGCGTCGGGGCTCGGCGACCCGCCCTGCCCTGCGCCGGCGGCCTGCTGGCCGCCCTGCCCGCCGGCCTGGTCGAGCAGGCGCACAGCGAGATTGTCGGTGAGCTGCAGCACGCCTTGCGTCACCACCTGGTCGCCGGGCTTGACGTCGCCCTTGACCAGCACGCCGTCGGAGTTGCGCTGGATGATTTCGACCATGCCCTTGACGGCCTTGGCGTCGACCACCTTCCAGACATAGGCGCCCTGCGTCGACCACTGGATCGAGAGCGGATCGACGGCGGTGAAGCTTTCGCCGGCAAAGTTCAGATCGACATTGAACGACATGCCGGCCTTGATGATCCCATCCGGGTTGGGGATGGTCGCCTGCACCTGCAGTGTCCGGCTCGCCGGATCGATCTGGTTGTCGATGGCGGTGACCGTGCCGCTGAAGCTCTTGCCGGGCAGCGCCGAAGACTCCGCGCTCACCGCCTGGCCCGAAGAAATCTGGCTCGAATAACGCTCGGGCACCCAGAAGTTGACGAGGATGTCGGACGAGTCCTGCACCGTGGTGACCACGGTCTGGGTGCCGACAGAATTGCCGGGGGTGACCTGGATCAGCCCGACGGTACCGCCGATGGGGGTGGTGATGGTGCGCTGCTGCAGCGCCAGGCTTGCATCGGTCAGCGCCAGCTTGGCCTGGTCGGCGGCGAGCTGCGCGGCGGCGAGCTGACTGTCGGACAGATTATTGGTCTTGGCGAGACTCTGCGCCCGGGCGAGCCCGGCATCGGCGTCGCGCGAGGCGAGCGTCGCCTTGTCGAAGGCGACCTGCTGCGTGCCGGAATCGAGAGTTGCGAGTCTCGCACCGTCCTCGACGCGATCGCCGGGCTTCACCGCGACGGTCAGCAGCGTCCCGGACGAAGACGGGTTGACGGTCACCGCCTTGACAGCGACGCCTTCGCCGATCGCGGCAAGGCTGGTGTTGATCGTGGCGGTGGTCACCGGCTGGGTGACGACGACGGCGGTGCGCGCGCCAGCAAATCCGCCGGCGGGCCGTCCTCCGGCCTGGCCTTGCACTCCGGCCTGGCCTTGTGCGCCCTGTCGCTGCGGCGCGGCGCCGGTGGCTGGCGCGGGTGTGGCCGGAGCGTCGGCCTGGGCGGTGAGCAGCGGCAGCTCGACCCCGAAGCGGGCGAGCATGGTGTTGGCGGTGGGAAGCAGCAGCCCGGCGATCGCCGCGGCGATGGCCAGCACGATCAGCGACAGGATCAATTGCAGCCAGATCGGCGTGCCGCGGCGCCGCGGCGGCGAGACCGAAAGGTCGGGGCCGCTCACCGGTGTCGCGTGCGCCAGGTCGATCTTGTCTTGTTCCAAGGGCCTAACCTGCTCCGAACCGCGGCAGACGCTAGTTGGATCAGGTGCCGAGAACAAATGAAAGAAAGGTAAGGTCGGCGCCGGTCGCGGGGATGTGATCGTCCGCCGGCTGATACCGGCTAGTGGCGAGTCTCGTCGAAGTCGTGCGGCTTGAAGTGGTAGTCGGCCGAGCAGAACTCGCACACCACCTCGATCTCGCCGTTGACCGTCATGTCGCTGCGGTCCTCGGCGGTGAAATTGTCGCGCAGCATCGCTTCGATGCGCTCGGCAGAGCAGGTGCAACGCTCCTCGAGCACCAGCGGCTCGAAGACGCGGACGCCGGTTTCGTGGAACAGCCGAAACAGCAGCCGCTCGGCGCTGACATCGGGATCGGCGAGTTCGTCGTCGGCAATAGTCGAGAGCAGCGCGCGCGCCGTCGTCCACTTGTCGCTCTCGCTGAAGCTCGGATCGGCGGTCTCGGGGTTGGCGAAGTTGCCATCGCCGGGAAGGTCCGGCATCGCCCGCTCGCCGTGCGGCGGCAAATGCTGCACGAGAACGCCACCGGCACGCCAGCGCGGATTGCGGTCGCCCTTGCGGCTGAGTTGGCCCACCGCGAGCCGCACCAGGGTCGGCACCTGTTCGGACTGCTGGAAATAAGCGTGGGCCACATCTTCGAGCGAGCCGCCCTCCAAAGCCACGATGCCCTGGTAGCGCTCGGTATGTGGGCCCTGATCGACGGTCATCGCGAGGTGCCCCTTGCCGAGCAGCTCGGCGGGAGATGTTGCCCCGGAGCCGATGGCCTTCTGTACCGCGTCGGCGTCGAAGCGGGCGTAGCCTCGGAGGCCATCGGGCGCGTCGAGATCGACGACGATGAGATTGACCGGCCCATCGGTCTGCGTCTGCAGGATGAACTTGCCGTCGAACTTCAGCGACGAGCCGATGAGCGCCGCCAGCACCACGGCTTCGCCGAGCAGGCGCGCCACCGGTGCGGGGTAATTGTGCCGCGTCAGAATCTGGTCGAGGGCTTCGGACAGCCGCACGACGCGGCCGCGGCTGTCGAGCTGCTCGAGGGTGAAGGGGACCGCGACATCGTCGCCCGATTCAGCCCGGTCGAGGCCATATTGTGAGAGTTCGAGACCTGCCAATTCAGACCGTTTCGATCCCGAAGCACCAGCACAGGATCGCCTTTTGCGCGTGGAGGCGGTTTTCGGCTTCATCGAAAACCACCGATTGCGGCCCGTCGATAACTTCGTCGGTAACTTCATCGCCGCGGTGAGCAGGCAGACAGTGCATGAACAATGCATCCTTGTCGGCCAAGCCCAGCAAATTGGTGTCCACGCGGTAGGGTTTCAAGACCTTGCGGCGATCCGAGACGTCGGTGTCGCCCATCGACACCCAGGTGTCGGTGACAATCAGGTCGGCGTCCTTGACGGCAGCCAGCGGGTCCTCGCCCAGCGTCACGTTGGCGCCGGCTTCCTTGATGTCGGCGAGAAGGCTCTGGTCGGGGCCGTATTCCTCGGGACAGGCGATGGCGAAGGTGTTGCCGAAGAGCTTTGATGCATGCACCCAGCTTGCCAGCACGTTGTTGGCGTCGCCGACCCAGGCGACCTTGGCGCCGTTGATCGAGCCGCGGTGCTCCTCGAAGGTCTGGATGTCGGCCATCACCTGGCAGGGGTGGGCGCGGCGGGTGAGGCCGTTGATCACCGGCACCGCCGAGGCTCCGGCGAGATCGAGCAGATCGTCGTGGTCGAGGATGCGGATCATGATGGCATCGACATAGCGGCTCATAACGCGTGCCGTGTCGGCGAGGGTTTCCTCGCGCGCCAGCTGCATCTCGTTGCCGCTGAGGAACATCGTCTCGCCGCCGAGCTGGCGCATGCCGACGTCGAAGCTGACGCGGGTGCGGGTCGACTGGCGCTCGAAGATCATCGCCAGCACCTTGTCGGGCAGCAGGCGCGGACGGTCGCCGCGCTTCAGCCGCGCCTTCAGCTCGCCGGCCAGCGCCAGCATGGCGCGGAGCTGGTCCTGGGTGAAATCCTCGAGGGTCAGGAAGTGCCTGGGGGAAGTCATGCGGTCACGTGCTCCTTGGCGGTCTCGCCGTCGATGGCGGCGAAAGCGGCGGCGAGCTTGCCAACCGCCTCCTCGACGTCGGCCTCCTCGATGACCAGCGGCGGCAGCAGCCGGAGCACGTTCTCCCCGGCGCCCTGGGTCAGCATCTGGTGGTCGTCGCGCAGCCGGGCGACGAAATCGCGGACAACGATCGACGACGGCAGCTTGATGCCGGCCAGCAGCCCCTTGCCGCGCAGTTCGAGCACATAGTTGGGGAACCGCTGCTGCAATTGCTGCAAATGCCAGTGAAGTTTCTGGCCCATGTCGTTGACGTGGTCGATGAAGCCGGGCGCCAAGATGCGGTCGAGCACGGCGTTACCGATGGTGCAGGCGAGCGGGTTACCGCCGTAGGTCGAGCCGTGCGTCCCCGGCACCATCGACTTGGCGACCTCGCCTTTGGCGAGGCAGGCGCCGAGCGGAAAACCGCCACCGATGCCCTTTGCCACGGCCATGATGTCGGGTGTAATGCCGCTCCACTCGTGCGCAAAGAATTTGCCGGTGCGGCCATAGCCACACTGCACCTCGTCGAGGATCAGCAGCATGCCGTGTTTGTCGCAGAGAGCGCGGAGGCCGCGCATGAACTCGGCGGTCATGGCAGTGACACCGCCCTCGCCCTGCACCGGCTCGATCAGGATAGCGCAGGTCTTGGGCGTGATTGCTGCCTCGACCGCCTTGAGGTCTCCCGGCTTTACATGCGTGAAGCCGGCCAGCGGCGGGCCGAAGCCCTCGGTGTAGTGCGGGTTTCCGGCAGCGGCGATGGTCGCCAGGGTGCGGCCGTGGAAGGAGCCGGTGAAGGCGATGATCTCGTAGCGCTCGGGCTCGCCCTTGGCGAAGAAGAAATGCCGCGCCGTCTTGATGGCGCATTCGAGCGCCTCGGCGCCCGAGTTGGTGAAGAACACGCTATCGGCAAAAGTGGCATCGACCAGCCGCTGGCCGAGCCGCTCCTGCTCGGGAATGGTGAAGACGTTGGAGGTGTGCCAGACCTTGTCGGCTGCCTCCTTCATGGTCTTGACCAGATGCGGGTCGGCGTAGCCGAGCGCGTTCACCGCGATGCCGGCATGGAAGTCGAGATAGCGGGTTCCGTCCTGGCTGATCAGGCGCACGCCCTCGCCCCGCTCGAAAGCGAGTGGCGATCTGGCGTAGGTG
>JBDTVO010000065.1:0-11648 GCA_040007135.1 Devosia sp.
GAGACCATGATGCGCACCGGCAGACCGTCGCTGGTCGTTGCCCGCTCGATGGCGCGCAGGTGGTTGCCGGATTCATCGGTCAGCAGCCCCGTCCGATAGTTGTCGGCGCCGAACTCTCCGTCGAGCGAGGGCAGCACGCTGCCGATCGCCGACTTGGAGGTGGCGAGCACGGCCCCCGAACCGTTGCGGATCACCCAGTACCAGCCGGTTGCAGCGCGGTTGTAGCGCGGGTCCTGCAGGCTGACATCGGCGAGGTTCGGGGCGTTGGAATCGAGCACCGCGCTGCTCAGCGTGTCGATGTTGAACTTCAGCTGGTCGGTGAGGTTGTTGTCGAGCGAGCGCGAATAGAGATCGGTCAACAGGAACGCCGTTCCGGCGAGCGCCACGATCAGCCAGGCGGCGGACAGCCAGAACAGCGAGAAGGCGATAGAGCCCTTGCGCACTTCCGCCCTCAGTCCTCGAGGATTTGGTAGCCCAATCCCCGGACGGTGTGGATGACCTCGTCGGGCAGCTTCTTGCGCAGGCGGCCGACAAACACCTCGATGGTATTGGAGTCTCGGTCGAAGTCCTGATCGTAGAGATGCTCCGTGAGTTCGGTGCGGCTCACCACCTTGCCCTTGTGGTGCATCAGGTAGCTGAGCAGCCGGAGCTCGTGGCTGGTGAGCCGGATGGCCTGGCCGTCGACAGTCACCTTGCCGGCCTTGACGTCGAGGCGAACCGGGCCGGCGGTGATCTCGTTGGACGAGTGGCCCGCGGCGCGACGGACGAGGGCCCGCAGCCGCGCCAGCAGCTCCTCCATGTGGAAGGGCTTGGCGAGGTAGTCGTCAGCGCCGGCGTCGATGCCCTGCACCTTGTCGCTCCAGCGGTCGCGCGCCGTCAGCAGCAGCACCGGCATAGAGCGGCCGGCGCGGCGCCATTCCTCGAGCACCGATAGGCCGTCCATCTGCGGCAGCCCGATATCGAGGACGATGGCGTCGTAGGGTTCAGTCTCGCCCAGGTAGTGGCCCTCTTCGCCGTCGACAGCGACGTCGACCGCGTAGCCGCCCTCGGCTAGGGCGTCCTTGATCTGGCGATTCAGATTGACGTCGTCTTCGACTACGAGAATGCGCATGTGCCGTCCCCTGGGGCGTTATAGCAGATCAGGACGATCCATCCACGGCGTTGAGGACGATCTTGGACGCCTCGCCGCTCTGCGACACGACATTGACGGTGTAATAGGGAACGCCGTCGATCATGCAGACTTTGACGTCCGAAAGCTCCTGCGTGCCGCTGGGCAGGCTCGCGAGCCGCTTGATCTTGGGCCAGCTCAGGATCTTGCCCGAAGCGATGGCAGCCTGGATCTGCTGGTCGCTAAGGCAGCCCTGTGTTCCCTGCGCCAGCCCAGGCACGACCGCGCTGGCGGACAGCATCGCTGCCGCCGCCAGTGCCAGGAGGAGGGTGCGCATCAGTTTCATCGGTCCCATGTAGGGACGATCCGCTGAATGTGGGATGAATGGGCCCGATCAGCTCTTTGTGAGGTCGGTCTTCAGTCCCTGACGCAGGAAGATGAAGGCGAGTGCCTCCATGACCAGCGTGCCCGGCGCCTGCCCGGTGAAATTGGGGATATCGATGCCCAGAAGTCCGGCGACACCGGCGACAAGCATGGCCGCGGCGACGACGTAGGTTCGGTAACCGGCAAGAAAATTCATCGGAGAAAGTCCTTTCATCAGGCTGGGAAAGAGGAGGAGCGCGAGGCGGCCGAGGACACCTCGAAGCGGACCTGAGGCGAGCGGATCGCGGAGAGCCGCGAGCAGCGCCTGATCCACATCGCCGGGGCCGAGGCCGAGCGCGGCACGACTCGCGACAACCGCCTGGCGCGTCTGCCGGCCGTAGATGCCGTCGATCGGGCCGCCGTAGGCGCCGCGGTCGGCGAGCATGCGCTGCAACGCCAGGGTCTCGGCGGAGCGCGTGCCGAAGCGATAGGGAGTCATCCGGCGAACGGCTTCGCCTTGGCGGCGAAGCTTCGCCACGGATCGAGTTCGTAGTGCGGCATATCCTTCAGCCTCGGCCAATCGCCGCCCCAGGCGATGGGAATGCAAAGCGCCGCCGCCCGCGCCTTCACCAGTTTCGCCAGCGCTCGGAAGCGCGCGAGGTCGCTCCAGTCGAGCGGCGCCGGCACGACGTCGAGCGCGATCGCCGGCGACCAGTTGTGGGCGCTGTGGCCGAAATGTGCGCGACTGTGCCCGAGCGCGAAGGCACGCTCCTGAGCAGCGCGCCCACGCTGGCCGTCGAGGACCGTGATGCTGGCCTCCGCCGCAATTGCAATAAACAACGCCCGCAGCAGAGGGTGCGCGCCATCGAGGCGGCGTTGCGACGCCGCTGACAGTTTCGGCATGTGAGGCTCCGGAAATCAGGCGGTGAAGGTGGCGGCGCCGGCGTGGCCAGGGCCATAGACGGCGCTCCGTTGCGCGACGGTGAAGCCGAAGATGGAGGGCGGTGCGCCGAAATCGCTCGTCTGCTGCGCAGTGCTATAGGTCGCGCCGGTCGCGGTGGCCTCGATGGTGCGGAGCAGCGTCACGCCGTTGTAGATCCGAACGCTGTACGCCTCGGGCGACCAGTCGAGCGGCGCGTCGTCGGGCGTCCAGCTGTCGGCATCGGCGCGGCTGCGCCGGTCCCATGCGAACACGATGTCGCTGCTGCCCGCAATCCGCTGTGCGCTTAGGTGCACCGGCGCCAACGGCAGGATAGGACCGAGGCCGAACCCTTCCTCCACTACGGTGCCGGTCGTGTCGCTCGACCCGGCGTAGGCCCGCATCACCACTGTTTCGCCGAGCCAGCCAATCGGCACGGTGGCGAGCGATACCCCTCCGTCGAGAACCACGACGCGGTTGCCCGCCGACGTCGTGCCGATGGCAAAGTCGGTCCCGCGCTGGCCTCGCAGCAGATGCGTCAGTCGATAGGTCTGCGGCGCGATCAGCTCGACTGAAGCGAAACCGACGATCTCCCATTCTCCTGCGTCGGTCGCCACGGCGATCTGGTTGGCGCCGGCCAGCACCTCGTCGTCGTCACGCGACGACAGGTGCCCCCAGTAGAGCGTGAGTTCAACCGCCTGGAGATCGTCCCAGCGATAGATCGCGCCGGGCTCGAGGTCGGCCGTGAGCTCGCCGATGCTTGCCCTGCTGCTCAGCGATGCCAGCGCGGCAGAGGTCGCATCGTCGGTGACGGTGACGGTCCCCGGCCATGGGCTCGCGTAGGCCGCGAGGCCGAGACGCGAATGGGTGGGATCGGTGGTTTCCGGCGGCAGGTGCATCGCTGCCAGCACCGGCTCCGCCGACGGCATGAAGCTGCCGCCGCCGCTCGCCGGCCGCTCGACGGCCAGGGCCGCGACGTCGTCGGCGGCAAGCGTGCGGGCCGTCATCCGGCGCGCCAGCCCATCGCGGATTTCGGTGATCTCGAACGGTCCACCGTCCTGCCCCGTGACATCCACCGTGTCGCCAACTTCCAGTGCCAGGAGCGAGGGCGGTGCCGTGAAGGTGACGACGTCGCGCATCGCCGTCCGCTCGGCAAGCAGGCGCTCGGCCGTCCGCCGGGCGCCGCCAATGTCCAGCACCAGCCCCGAGGTCTCAAAAGCCGTCTGGCCGCCGGCCGGCCCTATCGCCGTCACCGAGCCGTTGAGATAGTCGCGCTCGCGGTCGCCGTAGCTCACGGCCACCTGCCCGACGGCTTCGCCTGGGTCGGGCCGGCGGCGGGATATCCGCGGGGCCTCATCGGCGACGACGTCAGCCACCGGTGTCGCGTCGACGCCAGTCGCGTGGGCGATGGTGAGACCGTCCGCGCCGTCGTGGATCGCAAGACCGGCAGCCGCCAGCAGCGACGATATGGCGTCGCGCGCAGTCGTCGGCGCATCAACGGTGGTGCCGAGCACAAGCGGAGCCCGCGCCTCGACGCGATCGAGGCTCACGCCGAAATCGGTCGCCATCGCTCGCAGCACTTCGTCGCTGGCGGCGGCGCCCAGGCGTCCCGTCAGCCAGTGCCCGGTCGGATAGTTCGCTCCATCGCTCCAGCTTGCAAGGTCGGCGGGAAACGCCGGGAACGGCCGGGCGTCCCAGGTCCACAGATAGAGGCGCTCGAGCATCCGGCCGCCCGCGCCATCGTCCGGATTGTTGGCATCGTCGCCCCAGTAACCGAGCACGGCGCGCAGCATCTGCCGCTGCGCCAGCGGATCGGCCGCACCGTTCGAGAAATACGGCGCGCCGCTCTCGGCGCTCTTGGGGTCGCTGAAGACGTTGGGCTGGTTGGCGCCCTTGTCGACCGCGCCGCAGCCGAGTTCGGTGAACCAGATCGGCTTGCCCATCGGCACCCAGGCGGTCGGCGAAGTATCGCGCACGCCACCGGGCCGGTCGTGGTGGGCGTTGCCCCACCAGTTGGCGAGGTCCTTGAACCGCCACACCCATGGCTCGCCGTAAGCGCCATCGGTGATCGCAGTGCGGGCGCCGGCGAGCCGGTCGGCGCCGCTGGCGTAGTACCAGTCGTAGCCCTCGCCGCCCGCGATGTTGGATGCGAGGTACGCCCGATCGTACGGCCCCTCGCCGTCCGCGTCGCGCCAGTCGGCGACGGGCATGTAGTTGTCGATGCCAACGGCGTCGATGTCGGACGATGCCCACAGCGGATCGAGATGGAAGAATTTCGCGCCGCCGCCGGGCTGGAACCCTGAGTACTCGCTCCAGTCGGCGCCATAGGTGAGCTTGGTGTCCGGCCCGACGATGGCGCGCACGTCGGCCGCCAGCGTCACCAGCGTATCGACGAACGGGAAGCTGTCGGCCGTGCCGCGTACCGTGGTCATGCCGCGCATTTCCGAGCCGAGCAACAGCGCATCGACGCCGCCGGCGTCGTCGGCCAGTTGCGCGTAGTGGAGGATGAAGTCGCGATAGCCCACCGCGAACGTCGCCGCCTCGCTCGTTGCGGCGCCGGTCCCGTCCGCTCCCGGCGAACAGCTGATGCGGCCGCGCCAGGGATAGGCCGGCTGGCTGAGCGGATTGCCCTCGGGGATATCCATCAGCAGCAGCGGATAGAGCGTCACCGCGAGGCCGCGAGCCTTGAGATCGGCGATCGCGGCCAGCACCGCCGCATCGGAGGGCGTACCACCATAGGCGGGGCCGTCGTCGTGCATGCTGACCACGCTGGCGCTGGCGCGAGTGATCCCCGCTACTTCCCAGTGCGCGCCTTTCACCGTCCGGCTCGCGGCTTCGACCCGCGGCGCGATCGCGCAGCTGGCGCAACGGAGGTTGTCGCCGAACCAGGCAACCACCAGCGACACGTGTTCGAGGTTCGGGCAGAGGTCGCACAACTCATCGATCGACAACGTCCAGTCGCTCGTCGTCCGGCTCAGGTGCGCGTTTTCGAGCGCGGTGGCGCCCCCGCCCAGCAGCCGCACCCGTGCGACGGGGTCATAGCCGAACTCGGTCGCGCCGGGGATCACTGTGACCGCCCGGATCATCGGCTCCAGGTCGCCCACCACGCGGCAGAGCTCGACCGAGATGTTGGGGATGCGATTGCCGAATGCCGCCAGCGGCAGGCGCTCGAACACGATGTAGCAGAGCCCGCGATAGGCCGGCGCATCGGTGCCCTGCTTGGCCTCGATCAGGCTGTCGGCATCCTGCGCCTCGGTGCCGCGATAGAACCGGTAGGCGATGCCGGCGGTATCGAGCAACTGCCCGTCGGCCCAGATTCGGCCCAGCCGGTACACCTCGCCCTCGCAGAGGCCCATGGCGAAGTTTGCGGCGATGGCCCCGTTGCTGGCCGATTGCGTCCCCTTGGCACCGCTGGTCGCGGCGTCGATCCGCTCGAGTTCCGTCGCCCAGATAATGTTGCCGCTGACCCGGCTCCAGCCATAGAGCCTCGGGATCGCCGCGCCCTCGCTCGATCCCTGCAGGCGCACATCGCTGCCGGTCGTCTTCGGGGCGTCGCCGAAAATCGCTGTATCGATGGCGTTGCCGGCCAGCGCGCCGAGCGCCCGGCCAATGGTGGCGCCGAGCGGTCCGCCGATGGCGCCGCCGACCACCTGGCCGGCCAGCGAAAGTGCAAGGGTTGCCACTAGAGCGTCACTCCCGGAAAGTCGTAGCGGCCGGCGATGCGTTTCGCCCAGCCGTCGGTGAGATTGGCCTCGATCACGCCCAGTCCTTCCTGCGCGTGAACGAAGCGGTCGGGCGTCACAAGGATGGCGCAGTGGCGGGGCACGCTGCTCCGGCCCAGCCGAAACAGCAGCACCTGCCCCGCTTGGCGCTCTCCACCCACCGCAACCAGCTGCCGATCGGCGGCAAGCTGCAGTTCGTCGCTGCGCCCGTCGCGCCAGTCCGGCCCGTAGTTGGGAACATCCATCGGCTCGCTGCCGAAGAGCGTGCGCCAGACGCCACGCAGCAGCCCCAGGCAATCGCACCCAGCACCGAGCGTCGATGCCTGGTGCCGATACGGCGTGCCGACCCAGGCGCGCGCGGCCGCGACAATCTCGTCGCGTCTCATGCGAACAGCGGCGCGCCGTCGAGGGCGTCGCCGTCCTTGGGGTAGCGCAGCACAAAGTCGTTGCCGGGAATGTGCGGGAAGCCGCGGAAATTGCCGACATTGTCGAAGCGGTCGCGGCAGGTCGCGAGGCTGCGGTCGCAACCCTCGGCGAACTCCGGATGGTCATGCGCCACGCGGCAGCGATCATCGCCCAGCACCGCATCGCAGAATACCGAATAGAGCCGCCCGCGCACCTGGTTCAGGGCCTGCTGGCCGCTGCGCAACTCGGCGCGAAAGCGCCCGTCCTCGCGCACGATCTCGCCGATCGTTGCGCGCCGCAGCATGACCCGCTGGCTCACATCGCGCCAGTTGACCCGCCAGGTCTCGACCGTAGCGCCGTCATAGATTCCCACCGCAATGTCGTCCTCGTCGATGGCATCGGAACTCAGCACGCCGACGACCTCGCCGGTATCGACCTGCGGGCCGCTGCGCGCCGGCACCTCGCTACCGTCGAGCCCGTGGGCCGGCATATGGTCGACCCCGTCGAAACTCAGCGTCAAATCGTGGTCCGTGAACCCCATCACCACCGCATCGGTTCGCGTCAGTTTCCAGCAGGTGGCGAGCGTCGTCGCGCCGCTCTCGATGTGGGTCTTGAAGGCAAGATCGAGTGTCCTCATTCCAGCACCTCGACAATGGGAATGGCCGGCACATCGGCCGCGTCGAAATTGCTGAGCTCGATGTCGAGCCGGTCGGTGTCAAACCGCACCGGTACGTCGAATTCGAACTCGGCCGTCAGCGCTGCGCCATCCGCCGGCGGATCGTCGAGGGTCACGATGCCGGTGAGCGGATCGACAGCAAAGGCCATCGTCGGCACCCCATCGATTGCCACTGTCACGGTGCCCTCCACCGGCTTCGTGATCGGCCGGTCGTACGGATCGAAGCTCGCGCCGTAGCGCTTCACCAGTTGGAATGCGTTTGTCGTTCCGTCGCCAGTACCCAGCGGCTGCGCATCGTTGCTGGAATGATCGAGCGCATCGCGCCACAGGAACGAATGAAAGCGTCCGCGCCGCTCCTCGAAGAAAGCCAGCACCGCCTGCATGTCGGCGCGGGACTTGACGCCATACCCGGCGTTGAACCGCCGCCGCGATCGCGCCCAGCGCGAATTGCGCTCCTCGCGCCCGGACGACAGCGTGACGATATCGGTGGCTCGCTCCGGCCCGCCCCGCGCCCCGAGAGAGACGTCGAGCGGAAAGCGGATATTGTGGAAGGTCATGATTGCTCCGGTCCGTCAGCTCGCCCGTGTCCCGCGCTTCACCGCACGCAGCAGCATCGCACTCAGCTCGGCCTCGCTCGCCGCAAAGCTGTGGGCATCGCTCGCGGTGACGTTGAAGTTGACCGTCACGCTGTGGCCGCCGGCGATACCCAGCCGGCCATCACTGCCGCGCGACAACGGGACGATCGCCTCTGGTCCCGCCTCCCCCGCCAGCGCCAGTCCGTTCGCACCGGGGAAATAGGTGGGCGCGTTGAGCACCCCGCCGCGCGCGAACGGCGTCACCCGCAGCGCAGGATCAGTCGCCGTGAACAGCCCTTCCACCGCGCCCGAGATCAGCGACGACAGCGGCTTCAGCGCCGCCTTGAGCGCGATGTCGGCGAAGGCCCGCGCCACGTCGCCCAGCACGCTCTTCAGCGACTTGCCGTCAAGGATGGCGCCACGAAACGCATTCGTCAGCGAGCGGCCGACGCCGTCGGCGAGGTCGCCGACGCGCTTGAGCTCCGCCGACACGTCGCCGAGCTCGCCTGAAAGATCATCGGAGAGCCTATCGGCCATCGGGGAACCTCTCCATCAGCGATTGCAGTCGTTGCCGATCGGGCGGCGATGCGGCGCGGCCGCCCAGGCCTTCGAACGCTGCAGCCAGCTCGCGCGGCGTCAGGCCCCAGAACTCGCGGCTCGACAGCCGCAGCACGCCAAAGCCGAGCCGCATCGCCTCGCTCCAGGGGAAGGCCGTCATGCCGCCTCTCCGAACGTGGCGCGCAGCAGCCGGGCCGCCGTTTCCGCCGCGCCCTTCAGCCCACCCTCGATCGACATGCGCGCGAGGTCGTCATCAGTGATGGCGTTGCCGCCGCCGCGCAGGCCGGCGCCGAGGATCGCCGTCAGGTCGCGGGCCGATACCCGTCCGCCGGCAAAGCGTTCGCTCAGTCCGACAAGGTCCCCGGCCCCCAACCGGGCCTCGAGCTCGGCGAGGGCACCGAGCGTCAGGCACAGCGTCCGCTCCTCGCCGTCGATGATTGCGGCGATTTCACCGCGATGGATGTTGGGCATCTGATCCTCGTGATTGGGTTGGTATCGGCGAGCCAACGACGAGACAGCCTTGCTGACCCATCCTGTTGACAGAGGGCTTTTCACCCGTTAGCTTCGGCTTCGCCAAAGAAAAGAAGCTAGGTGTAGACCGCTTCGTTAATTTCTGGTAAGAATTAAGGCGGGCGCCACTTCTGGCGTCCGCCTTTTGTATTCTGACCGAGCGGGGCAGCGTCACCGTTTGGAGACGAGACCGCTTAGTTGGTGTGAACACTCCATTCTTAGCGTCAGGAGGCAAACCTTCGCAAGGCGCTGAGAAAGGAGAAAATCCAAATGGCTACTCCCCCCTTGAAGCCTGGTACCGAAGCGACGCGCTCCGGCCAGTACGAGCAGATCGGTCCCCGTGGCGGCCGGACCGGAGAAGAGCGCACTGTCACTCGTGGCGAACCTCTTCCCCCGACGCCTAAACCGCGCATGACCTACAAGCTCGTCGACCCGACCAAACATCGTAGGTAGTCTAGACCCAAGAAGCTCCGTCGCCGTCGGCGGCGGAGCACTTCAGACAGCCGCGAAGTTCAGCTCGCCGGCGCTCTCCAGGGCCAGCTGGAACGTCACTTCGCCCGCATGGTCGGCGGAAAACTCCAGCGCGGTGATCTGGAACGGCCCTTCCACCGTGCCAAAATCCGGCAGCACAAGCTGCCAGTCGCGGATGGTGCCGGCGAAGAACAGCTCCCGAACTTTTGCGTCCGAGGCTTGGTCCTTGAAGATGCCGCTGCCGCTCAGTGCGGCGCGCTTGATGCCGCCGCCCTCGAGCAGCTCGCGCCAGCGCCCGGCGCTTTCTGCGTCCGTGGTGTCGATGCTCGCCGAGTTGAAGGCGAGCGCACGGGCGCGCAGTCCCGCAACGGTCAGAAAGCTGCCCGACCCTGTCTGGTCGAGCTTCAAAAGCATGTCCTTGCCGCTTTGGGCTGCCATCGTGATTTTCCTTGGCGTTTATGGTTGCAGTCTGGCTCACCCCGTCGAGGGGGCAGCCACGAAGCTAGGCGGTTGGCTCGGTGAACATCGTCAGCGTCACCGCCGCCCGGGCCTTGCCGCTGGCGCGGTCGATGTTCGTCTCGGTCCGGTCGTGGCGGCGCAGGGTCACCAGCACGTCGCCCTCGAGATCCGTCGTCAGCGCCACCGCCACGAGCCGCTCGGCAATCGCTAGCGCGGATTTGCGGCTGGCCTCGCCGGCCCAGGCGTGGAGCACGATCCGGTGTTCGTGTCCCGGCGTCTCGTCGCCATCGCGCGGCAGCACGTCGTGCCGAGCGATCACCACGTACGGTGACTCCGTCGCTTGCGGTGGTGCATCGAACACCGGCGCCAGCGCCGCCAACGCTGTGTCGGCGCGCCACGCCGCGACCAGCATGCCCTGAAGGGTCACAATCGGGTGCGTCATCCGGCCACCGCCCGCTCGCTGCACTGGCAGCTGAGATAGGCGCGCCGACCGTTGAGATCGCTCGTCGCAACCAGTTCGAGGGCGCGGCCGCGATACATCGCGCGGTCGCCCGGCCTGAGGTCGGTGCGGAAGCGGATGACCACCGAATGGGTGATCGTCTGCCCGCGCGCATCGCCGTCGCCAAGCGGGCGAACACTGAGCTGGCGCACGCGCGCCCAGACGGTGGCGAGCGGCGTGAACACCGCCGGCGTGCCACCTTCGCTTTCATCGCTCGTCACCTTGCGCTGCAGCTGCACGCGATCGGTGAGTGTGCCGAGTGCGGGGATCGTCTCGCTCACAGCTTCACCCGCCGATAGCCTGCAACCAGGCGGTCAAAGCCTGCCGGTATCGTCACCGTCGAAGTGTCGCGGTTCTCGAACCAGTAGGCGACAAGCGCCAGCAGAGCCTGCTTCAGATCCTGCGGCACGTCGGCCGCCGCACCGTAGCCGGCAATGAAATCGATGCTGATGTCTTCGCCGGCGGCATCGAGCAGCACCGCGTCTGCCTGCAGCACCGCCCCGTCGGGCGCATCGACCAGCGACGCCACGGGCACGATGGGCAGCAACACCAGCTTCGGTGCGCAGTTGAGCGCCAGCCGCCAGGTCTGGGTGATCAATGCGCGGCTGGTCGCGGCCTCGACGTGGAGTCGCGCCCGCGGCGATCAGCGCTTCGACCAGCGCATCTTCGTCATCGGCATCGAGCCGCAGCCAGGCCTTCGCCTCGGCAAGCGATACCGGCTCCTCGCCGGGTCCGGCGATGAGTGTCAGGGTCATGGGGTAAGGTTCCGATGGAAGGGTCCCCGGCGCGATCGGGGAGGAGCAATCGCGCCGGGGGTTCAGCGCCGCTTTACGCGGTGCCGAATTTGAGCAGCTTGATGGCGTCGAAGTTCTGCACCCCGCCGCCGACGCGCTTGGTGGTGTAGAACAGCACGTAGGGCTTGGCGCTGTAGGGGTCGCGCAGGACATTGACGCCCATGCGGTCGACCACCAGGTAGCCGCGCCGGAAATCGCCGAAGGCGATCGACAGCGAGTCGGCGCCTATATCGGGCATGTCCTCTGCCTCGACCAGCGGGAAGCCCATCAGCGTCGCCTTGCCATCGGCAGTCGCTGCCGGCTGCCAGATGTAGTTGCCGCTGTCGTCCTTGAGCTTGCGCACCGCCGCCTGCGTCTTGCGGTTCATCACCCAGGTGGCGTTCTGCCGGTAACCGGCCTTCAGCGCATAGACGAGGTCAACGAGGATGTCGCTCTGGTCGCTGGCGGCGAAGGCGCCCGATACGCCGGTCTTGACGTAGCCGAGCTTGCCCCAGGCCCAGCTCGTTTCGGCCACCATGGTCGAGGCGAGGAAGCCCTTGGGCTTGTTGGTGCCGTTGCCGGTGACGAACGCGGTGCCCTCCTGCTGGGC